>JAVEVO010000167.1:0-14662 GCA_034005005.1 Myxococcota bacterium | reverse complement strand
GGACTGACAAATGATTTCCATCGCGGCAAAGTTTTTCGATCCAGCCCCTTCGGGGCGTCACGCTGGCAGGGCGGCCTGGGAGAAGGATGGTGTCAATGTGGGGGGAGGTATTCCAGGCAAGGCGGGCACAGGTATTTCATTTTGAACCATTTAAAACAGGTTAAGCGATCAGCCTGAACATGGAAGTTTACATGATACTTGTTTCTATATTTAGAAAAGGCGCCATTTGCAATCACAACAAGAGAACAGGATGGATATTTAGTTGCTACCTCAAGATATTGCATGATCTGAAAGCTGAGTCGTTCGTGGACATTTGCATCTAACTGCCTTCCATTGCTTGACTTCCCTGTCTTGCATTCTAATAGTATCTTTTCGCGAAGGACTCCACTCTCCTCCATCAAAATACTACCATCGAAACTGGTTGAAAGACCATCGTACATTTCATGATAGTGAAATCCGGCATATGGACCCGATGTTGGGGCATATCGGATTATAGCATCATGTTCGCCAGGAAATGATGCAACCATATCTCTAGTGAGATACTTATTTCTAGTCCAAGAATCTGGAATCTTACCAAAATCGTCGAGAGAAAATGTAGAATCATCAACAACCGGAATATAAATAGCGCGCTCTTTCTCTGATAGACGAGCCCAGTTGCCGGATCGAGACTTCACTGCTTTTACGACGACACCAGACTTTAAAAAATCATCCATGATAGATGACCAAAAATCAGCGACTAGCACCTCGAAATCCCTGCCTTCTTGGCGAGCACCGGTGCCAGATTGGGGATGCTCTTCGAAGCCTCGAACTCCTCCATCGCATTTGCGATTTTCACAGTATTCTTAGAAAAGGCTCGACGAGTCGTCATCACACCTCCTTCGCTCAGCGCACCGGCTGCACCGTCTTTAGCGTATCACAACCCGGGCCCAGGCGCAGCGGGAGCAACGCGCATGGGAACCTCCTACTTGCAACCGCCCGTCCACCCTCAGGATCCCAAACCTCGTCTGGCTGGCCCCTCACGTCTTCGACAAGGATAGGTGATGAGCATCGCTCCACGAGCGAGGATCCTCCACGCAGCACGATGCGCGGGCCAATGGGCCACAGCGCGAGGATCTGGCTGGGTCCCGGTGCGAAACAGGTCTCAGGCGATCCTGAGCTCCGAGGACGCTGATCTGCACCCGAAGCGAGCTCACGACTGCGGTCGAGCCCTGCGAGTCCGCGCTCAGTGCCCGCCAGCCGCCTCGCCGTAGCTCGGCGTCACCGCACGGGTCTCGGCCTGGGGCAGGCGGACCAGCCAGCCCGGGGCGCCGCAGCGGGGGGGGAGGCTCGTGCTGGTGGGGGCCGGCTCGGGCGGGACGTGGGCCACGAGCTGGCCCGGAGTCTCCTCCCGGGCCGCGAGGCAGCAGCGCGGGAGCTGGCCGCACTGGGCCGTGCCGGGGAGCAGGAGGAGCTGCTCGGACGCGAAGGGGAAGTCGGCCGGCACGACGTTCGCCAGGGGTCCGAGCTGATCTCTGGACTTGAAGTACCAGCCAGCGAGGGCTGGATCCGGGTGGGGGGCCGGGGGGGCGGCGGCCGGAGGGGCCGACGGCGCGGCCGGCGCGGCAAGCGGCGCAGCCGGAGTTGCCGGAGGAGCGGCCGGCGCGGCAAGCGGCGCGGCCGGAGACGCCGGAGCAGCGGCCGCGGGCTGCCCTGGCCGGAGGATCTCCTTCACGCGCAGGATCTCCCCACTCTCCGCGACGATCCGGCGGTACCAGTCCTCGGGATAGGGCGGGTGCTGGGCCTTGCCGAACTCGTCCTTGACGTTGCCGTCCAGGTACTTGACCAGCAGCTCCTCACCCAGCCGGCGCCAGCGCGCGAGGGTCGCGGTGGTCCGGGACAGGCTGTAGCGGGTGAGGTACGACCGGGCCTGCTCCGGCGAGCGCCGGTACAGCTCCGCGGCCGCGGCCTCGACCTCGGGCTGGCGCGCGAGCAGGTCGGCCTCCAGCTCCCGCTGGACGCGCTGGATGTCGACGATCATGTCGGAGTAGCGGCCGTAGGCCATGTTCGCGACCCAGTTGAACACCCAGAAGGCCGAGTCCCACGAGAAGCGGGTCAGGGAGGCGACGTCGGGCCCGAGCGCGGCCGGGACCTCCCGGATCCCCGCGTAGAAGGGCAGGTAGACCGTGCTGTAGCTGTCGTCGACGCCCAGCCAGATCAGGTTGCCGACCTCCCGCGGCAGGTTGGCGCGGGACTGGGTGACGAAGGAGAACCCGGTCTGCTGGGTCGAGATGGCGCGCTCGTTGAGGTAGCTCACCCCGTCCAGCTTCCAGGTCAGGGGGCGCCAGCGGTAGGGGAGCCGGTAGGGCCCCGCGCCCACGCCCTGGCTCAGGTCGAAGGGCGTCCCCGCGAAGTGATCCCGCATCAGCTCCATGACCTCCCGGGGGCCGAGGGGCCGGTCCGGCTTCACCCAGAGGGGCAAGGGCTGGTAGGGGGCCGTGCCGAGGAACATCTCCGCGGGCGGGAGCGAGGTCGAGGGGGCGGCCCGGCGGAAGACGCTCCAGACCCGCAGGTCGCAGACCCGCAGGGTCTCGAAGTCGAGGGGGTAGTAGGTGTCCGCGAAGCTGAACTCCGCGTCCTTTCCCGAGAACCAGCCCTGCTCCCGGGCGAAGGTGACCACGTCGGGCGAGAACAGGGTGTTCCGGGGGTCGTTGCGCGGGAACTCGCGGATGCGCGGGGCGTTGGCGTGCGCGGTGATCATCCCGTCGGGCACGCGGCGGGCGACCCAGAGCGCGCCCCGCTGCGCGGGCCCCCGGCCGACCATCTCCAGCAGCCAGACCTCGGTGGGATCGCTGAGGGTGAAGCTCTCGCCCTCGCTGGCGTAGCCGTGCTCCGCCACGAGGGTGGTCATCACGGTGATGGCCTCCCGGGCGGTGCGGGCCCGCTGCAGGGCGAGCCGCATGAGGCTGACGTAGTCGATGCCGCCGTTGGGATCCACGAGCTCCGGCCGGCCGCCGAAGGTCGTCTCGCCGATGGCCAGCCCGTGCTCGTTGAGGTAGCCGAGCACGGTGTAGGTCTGGTCGACCTGGGGGATGGTGCCGAGTCGCTTGCCGCTGTCCCCGTCGAAGATCTCCACCCGCTCGCCCGGGAGGTGCCTGCCGCCCGGGTAGCGCACCAGGTCGCCGTACAGCCCATGGGAGTCGGCGGCGTAGGTGATCAGCGAGCCCGCGCCCCCGGAGGCGCCCGGGGTGACGCCGATGCTCGTGCAGGCCGTCGCCTCCCCGGCCGACAGCCAGAGCAGGCCGAGCAGCGAGGCCGATAGGAGCAGGGAGGACGAAAGCAGCGAACAGCGGGTCACGACCATGGCGTCTCCTCGGCGCGGGGCCGGCGAGGCCCGGCGGGGGAGCCGCCTCGGGCCGGAAGGGCCCAAGAAAGCACGTCACGCCCGGTCTCGCAAGCGGAGAGGAGGACTCAGACCCGCAGCCCCACGAAGAAGCCTGGCCAGCAGGAGAGCCGAGCGCCGTCGGGGGACCACGACCAGCGAGGCGTCCAGGCGAGGTCCGCCTCCAGGGGCTGCTCGCTCACCGCCAGGTTCGCCGCGACCCCGCCGAAGAGCCCGAGGTGGGGCCGCACCTGCCAGCCCAGGGTGAAGCGGAGGCGGGCCAGGGCGAGCAGGTCCGCGTGGAAGCTCTCCTCGTCCAGGAGGTTCAACGCGGACAGGTCGACCTCGCCGAAGAGGGGACCGAGGGGGAAGTGGCCGCCCAGGCCGGCCTCGAAGCCCCAGCGGAGGGGCTCGTCCGCGGTGGATGGGCGGAAGCTCGCGCCGAGCAGGGTGTAGACGGTGCGGCTCCCCGACTGGAAGCCGAGGTGGAGCATGCCCAGCTCGTCGCCCCAGAGGGCCAGGTCGTGCAGGCCGTCACCGATCCAGTTGACCACGCCGAGGGGGGCGCCGCGCAAGGAGTCGGCCACGTTGACCACGCCGAGCTGCAGGCCGCGCACGCTGCCCTGCGCCACGTTGACCGCGCCGATCTGGACCCCGACCAGGTCACCGGCGAGGTTGAACGACCCGAGCTGGAGGCCCTGCAGGGACGAAAGTCCCAGATTGGCCCCGCCCGCGAGCTGCACGCCCTGCACCGCGTCCCGGGCCACGTTGACCCCACCCGCGACCTGCACGCCCTGCAGCGCGCCCTGGGCGAAGTTGGCACCGCCCGCGAGCTGCAGGCCCCTGGCCGGCCCCGCGGCCCTGTTCAGCCCGCCGGACACCTGCACCCCGGTGACGTGGCCGCGGCCCAGGTTCGCCCCACCGGCGACCTGCGCGCCCCGGAGATCGCCGCCCGCGCTGGCGATCCCCCCGGCGACCTGCACGCCCCGCGCGCGGTCGCCCGCGTGCGCGAGCACCCCTGCGACCTGGGCACCGTCCACCGCCTCCGACGCAGCATCCACGACGCCGGCGACCTGCAACCCCGTGACCCCGCCCCCCACCAGGTTGGCGAGGCCCGCGAGCTGCGCGCCGCTCGCCGGACCCTCCTGCCAGTTGGCGATCCCGCCCACCTCCAGGCCGCTCAACGCCGCGTAGCGCCCCACGAGGAGGTTGAAGGCCAGGCCCGTCACCCGGGTCTGGCGCGGTGCGGGCGAGGTGCCGAAGCCGGGCACGACGGTGAGGGCGAAGCGGGTCTCGGCGAGGGGGGACGCTGCCGCCAGCGTGGCCTCCGGCGGGGAGGAGCCACGGTGCGCGGTGAGCTCCCCGGCCAGGGGCGAGAAATCGGCTGCGGCGAGCAGGGGCCGGGTCGCGCCGGACAGGACGAGCGGAGCGACGGAGAGCCGGCCCTGCTGCTCGAGGGTCACGGTGTAGTGCCCGGGCTCGACCCCGAGCTCGACGACGCGGCCCGCGGGCTTGTGCAGCTCCACCACGAGCCGCCCCTGGTCGTCTCGCAGGTAGAGCCGCCCCTGCAAGGGCTCGGCCACCACGAAGCCCGCGGTCGTGCCGCGCAGATCGGTGACGACCAGGTCGCCGGAGCCCTGGAGCTGGATGTCGTAGGCCGGGTGCTGCGCGCCGGCCTGGGTCTGCTCCGTGCGCAGCAGGGTCTCGTGGAACGCGAACTCGTAGGCCTCGTTCAGGGTGACCCGGCCGTCCTGGCTGGTGTCCGCCGCCCCCCGCAAGCCCGACACGAGGGAGTGGGTGAAGAAGGAGCCACCGATGCGGTCGGACTCCTGCGCGACCTCCCGGGCCGAGGAGGAGGTGAGGATCGCGTGGCCCTGGACCTGCGTGGACGCGTCGACCAAAAAGGGTGGACGGTGGACCCCGCCCTTGCGCCGGGTGAGGGCGCCCGAGGCGCAGGAGTCGAGCACCGCGATGCGCACCTGGGCGGGGACCGCCTCCAGGGCCTGGCGCAGCTCCGGGTAGTCGAGCCGCTGGGTGCCGAGCAGCAGGCCCTGCTCGTCGGAGTGGCCAGAGTAGTAGAAGACCACCTCGGTCCGGGAGACGGGGCGCCGCGCCTGCTCCGCGAGGAGAAGCCGACCGACCTCCGCCAGGCCCCCGAGCAGGCCGGCCCGGTCGGGCTCGACCAGCAGGAGGCGATCGCCGGGTGCCACGCCCCCCAGCTCCTCCAGGACCCGGGAGAAGGAGCGGGCGTCGCTGACCGCGTAGCGCAAGGGCACGCGCGTCGGACCGCCCTGGTTGGCGCCGACGACCAGCGCGAAGCGACGCAGGGGGGCGGGGGCCTCCGCCGGGGCGGCCGCGGCCGGGAGGAGGTGGCCGCCCAGGACGAGCAGGCCGAAGCCAGCGGCCAGCAGCCAGGGAGAACGGTGCGGCGGGGTGCTCATCTTCATGATCATTCCTTGGAGAGCAGCAACGAGGTCTGGTTCAAGTCGGCGGGCAGCTCCAGGGGCTGCCGCGCCGCATCGGGACGCCGGGCGAGTGCGGCCGCGGCCGCGAGCGTCGGCGCCAGGGCGAAGGGCGTGGCGCTGGTCACCAAGAAGAAGCGCTCGAACCCGGGAGCCGCGTCGAGCTCGAAGGCCCGGGGCAGCGGGACGGCCTCCCCGGCGAGCAGGGGGGCGGCCTCGGCCGCAGCCTCGGGGAGGTGCACGGTCACGGCCCCCTGCCCGTCGAGGGAGAGCACCGCGCCGTAGCCTTGTCCGGCGGCCTGGTAGCTGAGCTGCAGCAGATCGCCCGGCTGCACGCGATCCCCGCTGTTCAGGGCCTCGGTGTGACCGGCGCGCTGGCGGTGGACGAAGAGGCGGGGCGCCAGCCCCTTGATCCGCGTGGCCTCGTCCGCTCCGGGCCCGATCCCGGTCGCTGCCCGGGAGGGCTGATCCGGCCGGACAGGCCCATCCGCAGGGTGGGCGACCAGCAGCAGGAGGGCCGCGGCCGCGAGGGGGACGCCCACGGCCAGGCCACGCCAGGCCAGCCCCGAGAGCGGGCGCCGCGCGGGGTGGGTCTCCGGGCGCGCCAGCATCCGCCGCACCCGCCCGGCCACCTGCGCGGGCGGCAACGCCGTGAGGATCTCCCGATCGCTCGCGGCCAGCCCCTCCAGGTGAGCACGCAGCGCGGGGTCGCAGGCCAGCCGCTGCTCGACCTCGGCCTGCCGGGCAGGATCCAGCTCACCGAGCCGGTACCCCTCCAGCAGCCAGTCGGGCAGCGATGGGTGACTCGATCGGGGTGCTCGCCTGTCCATCTCCCGCTCCTTCTCCCGCTCCTCGACGTGGGCGCTCACGCGCCGGCTCACTCCCTGCAACACCGACGCAGGCCGGCGCTGTCACCGGCGAGGCAAGAATACCGGCCTGCAGCGTAACATCTTGGATTGAAAGGCGATCTCTGGAGAATGGGCGTCTGGGAGGGCAGCGTGACGCCCCGTGACCTTTCAGTCCGGCGGCTGGAGTCGCGCGAGGTCCTCGTGCAAGCGCCGTAGCCGCTTGCGCACCCCGGAGACGGAGAGGCCGCTCTGTGCGGCCACCTCCTCGAGGGTCAGGCCGTCGAGCAGGTGCAGCACCGCGAGGGTCCGGGTCGATTCGCGCTGCGTCCCGAAGAGCCGTTGCAGGACGCGGCGCGCGATCAGGCGCTCCTCCGGCTCCTCCAGGGACGCGATGCGCAACAGCAGCTCGTCGTCGGGGTGCTCGGGCCGGCGGCGGCGGGCGCGCAGCCGGTTGAGGCAGACGTTGGTCGCGATGCGGTACAGCAGGCTCGAGGGCTGCGCCAGATCGAGGAGCTGCTCGTGGCGGAGCACCTGGACGAAGACGTCGTGGAGCGCGTCGACCGCGGCCTCCTCGTCATGGAGGAGGCGACGGCAGCGACGCAGGACCATGGGCCCATATCGTCGGTAAATTTCCTCGACATCCATGACTTTAGTCACGTAGCTCTCGCAGCGGGCTGCCCTCACGCCGTCCCGTCCCCCCCCCTGCAACACCGGCGCGCCCGGCCCGTGTCACCGCGATCGACGTCCACGGAGAAGCTAGTCCAGGGAGGTGGGAGTGTCGATCCCCGCGCCCGCCGAGGCCAGGGCTCAGAACCGACCGACCACTCCCAGCAGCGGGGCGATCGAGAGTCCGGTCCCCGCGACCGGCAGGGAGGCCCCCCGGCGCCGCGCCCGGCCATCCAGGTGGAAGTGGGCGAGGTAGCAGCCGGCCCCCGAGGCGATGCCGAGCGCCGCGCCCGCGACGACGTCCGAGAGGTAGTGGGCCTGGTCGTGGACCCGGCTGAACGCGACCAGGCCGGCCAGCGCGTGGAGCAGGACGCCGGCTCCGACCTGAGCGGGCCCCGAGACCCGCGCGCCCAGGTCGAGGGTGAGGAAGGACGCAGCCGAAAACGCGAGGGAAGCGTGCCCCGAGGGGAAGGAGAGGTGGGCCTCCTCGTCCATGGGCTGGCCGTACAAGGCATGCCGGGGGCGGGTGCGGCCGATGCCGAGCTTCAGGGCCTGGGTGACCAGCAGGGTCGCGGTCAAGGCCTCCGCACTGGCCATCAGCCGCAACCCCGAACCCTGGACCGGGTCGAGCCAGCCCGCACCGGTGCCCGCGTGCCAGAGTCGGTCGCTCCCGTACAGCAAGAGCGGGCTCGCGGCGAAGATCAGGCCCCCGACGAAGGGGATCCCACCCAGCAACGGCGAGTCCTCCCCGCCGGCGAAGGTCGCCGCGAGGCGACGGTCCAGGCTGCCTTCCGCCGGCACTCCGAGGCTGGGGTCGAGCCGGGCGCCGTGGACCAGCTCGACCGCGAAGAGGCCCCCCGTCAGCAACACCGCCCCGCCCAGCGCCCAGGGCTCCGCCGGGTGGAAGACCTCGGAGAAGGTGGGCAGAGGGGTCGCGAGGGCCGGCCGGGGCAGCAGGGCCGCGGCCAGCAGCCCGACCACGGCCAGCCGACGGCACGTCGCGACCATCGGGCATCCGGCCAGGCCGGAGCGTGGCCGGGCGCCGGCGTCGGGCGCGGCGCCCCCGGCGCCCGGCACCGCGCACCCGCCCCCGGCGCCGCGAGCCACGAGCCCGAGCAGCTCGCCCGCAGGGCCACGACGGCAGCTCACCGCAGCTCCACGGTGTCCGGCTGCTCCCGCCGGACCCAGGCGGCGATCTGCTCGATCTCCTCGTCGCTGCCTACCGCGATGCACCCTTGCGTCCAGTCGAAGAGGGTGTTGAGGAAGGAGCCGGCCACGCGGGTCGTGCGGGAGGGGCCGTGGATGCCGATCGCGCTGCCGGAGAACCCCCGGGCGCGCTGCTGAGCGGTGGGGTAACCGAGCAGCAGGAAGAGGTGGTACTGCTTGGACGGGCGCGGTGGCGCGAGCGGATAGCTGCCGAGGGGCGTCTTCCGGTCCCCCTCCCGCTGCTTGCCCGTGCCCCCCGCGCCGAGCGCGACCCGGTAGCTGCCGTGGCTCGCGCCGTCCTTGCACAGCAGCAAGGTGTGCGCGGCGGTGTCGACCACCAGCATCGTCGGGCGCCCCGCGCAGGCTCCGGGGGACGGGCCGGCCGCGGCCCCGCCCGGGGAGGGCAGCAGCAGCGCGAGCAGCGCCCCCGGGAGGAGCGCCGACCGGCCGACTCGGCGGGGTCGCGGGGTGGACGTCATGATCTGGGCCTCCGGCTGCCGCCCGGTCAGGATACCACGGGGCGGCCGACGAGGTGGCCGCCGGCGGTGCCCGGGAGCGTCAGGCGACGGATCTTCGCCGAGCCCGAGCTACGGAATCGGCTGCCAGGGCACGACGGGACGCGACTGCGCCCTGGACTGGAGCGCTCGCTTGACCTATGGTGCCGCACGTTGCTCCGCTGGAGGATCGCCCCGTGGGCTCGAGCGTGCTTCGCGTCGTCTCCCTCACGCTGCTCCTGTGCACTCCCGTCGCCGGCGGCGCGCCGGTCCTCGCCGGCGAGCCGCCACCGACCGCGCCGCCGCGGCCCGTGCTCTTCGCACCGCTCGAGGTGCCGCGGGCCTTCGCGGCCCGGGAGCGGCTGCTGCGGGACGTCGTCTCTGCCCGGATGATCGCCAACGGCCGCTACACCGAGGCAGTGAGCGCCCAGACCGAGCGACAGATCGAAGGGTGCGTGCGCCAGGTGAACCGGGACGGCACCGACGAGAGCTGCTGGATCCGGATCGGCCAGGGACAGGGCGCCCAGGTGATGGTCAGCGGCGAGATCACCGGCTCGGAGAAGAGCTGCTCCATCTCCCTGCGCCGCACCGAGCTGGAGACGCGGCTGACGACGAACAAGGTCGTGCGGCTGCTCGCCCCCTGCGGCTTCGACGCGCTGCTCGCCGAGCTGGAGGTCGCGGGCGCACGGCTGGCCGGGGAGGCCGACCACGAGCCGACGGTCGCCCGGGCCGCGACGCCGCCGGTCGCGCCCGTCGCGGCGCCCGGGACCACACCCCCTGCGCCGGTGGCGCCGCCTGCCGCACCGGCGGTCGCCCCCCCCGTGGTGGTGACGCCACCCCCGACCGCGCCCGTCGCGCCCCTGCCGAAGCCCACGCCCCCGACCGCGGCCCCGGTCGCCGCCCAGGGGCCCTCCAACGAGCCCGCTGTGGCCTCCCTGCCCGCACCGTCGCCGGACGCCGGGCTGGTCGCCGCACCGCGCACGCCCCGGCTGCTCGGTGACCCGCTGTTCCTCGGCGGGGGACTGGTTGCGCTGGCCGGCGGGCTGGGCGCCGGGCTGGGGTGGTCGATGGCGAGCAAGGGGCGGGAGGAGGCGGACGCGGCCACGACCACCGACGAGCTGGCCGACGCGGACGGGCGGATCACCACCGGCAATCTCCTGCAGCTCGGCGGCTGGATCGTCGCCGGGGTGGCGGTCGGCGTCTGCGGCTGGCGCTGGTTGACCTTCACCTCCGCAGACGACGGCGGGGCCGCGGCCGTTGCCTGGTCCGCGACCGGCGGTCCTGGCTGGATCGCGCTGGGAGGGCAGTTCTGATGCGCGGGAGGTGGTGGGACCTCTCCGGGGCCTTGGCCCTGCTCTTGATTGTCGTGTTCGGCGCGGGCTGCCTCGCCGAGCGGGTCGGCCACGAGGCGGGCGCGCCCTGCAGCGCGCTGGGCCTCTGCCTGGAGGGGCTGGTCTGCGTCGACGGGACGTGTCGTGAGGCGGGCGAAGGCGAGGGCGAGGGCGCCGAGGGCGAGGGCGCCGAGGGCGAGGGCGCCGAGGGCGAAGGCGCCGAGGGCGAGGGCGCCGAGGGCGAAGGCGCCGAGGGCGAGGGTGAAGGCGAGGGCGCCGAGGGCGAGGGTGAAGGCGAGGGCGCCGAGGGCGAGGGGGAGGGCGAGGGAGAAGGCGAGGGCGAGGGCGAGGGCGAGGGCGCCGCCCTCTTCGGCTTCCGCTACGGCCCGAGCCGCCCCTGCTACGACGTGGTCGCCGGTGGGCCGCTCCCCGTGGCGCCCCGGCTGGAGTCGGTGGCGACGCTGACCGGGACCCGGGGGTTCGGTCCGGAGGTCCTCGTGGACGACGTCGCGGTCTACAGCGACGGGGATGCGCGCAAGACCATCGCGCTCGACCTGACGACCGGCGAGCCCCGCTGGGAGAAGAGCGGTGCGGACGCGCTCGCGCCGCTCGACGTGGTCAGCGACGGGCGCGTCGTCTGCGGCCTGAACGCGACCACCGCGCCCGGAGAGCACCTCGAGCTGGTCTGCTACGACCTGCTGGACGGCCGCGAGCTGCGGCGGGCGAACCTGGACGACGGCTTCGCCGCGGGAAACGAGATCGAGCGGGGTACCCAGGTCATCGAGGGGATGCTCTTCGCCCACGATCTGCTCTTCCTCTCGATCGGACCGCTCTCGGGTGCGAAGGTGCCCAAGATCATGGCCCTCGACCCACGCGCGAACACCCCGCTGGCCCGCTGGGAGACCGGAGCGAACTCGACCTCCGTCCCGTTCGTGCCGGTCGGCTCCATCACGCAGGATGGTACGATCGGACTAGAGCAGTGGGTGGTGACCCTCGGGGAGTACACCGGGGCAGCAACGGGACCTTGGATCTGCAATGCCCGGCTGATCGCCGACCCTGTCCAGTGGGGGTTCAACGCCAGCAGCACCTACCCGGTGTGGCAGGAGGCCGAGACGCGCAACCTCGCGTTCGCCCTGCTCTGGTGGAGCGACAGCAGCGCGCTGGTGCTCGGCCGGCAGCAGCCGCCGGCCGCAACGGGCGCGGTGGTGCTCAAGAGCCAGCCGGGCGCGGAGCTGACCGATGCCACCGCGGTCCACGGGACGCTGCTGCGCGACCTGGGCGACGCGGAGGTGATCGCGCCCCTCGGCGGCCAGCTCCCGGATCAGCACGCCTACCTGTTGACCTCCGCCGGTCTCTCGCGCTGGGACACGGTCAGCGAGGAGCAGCGCTGGAACGTCGCCGAGCGCAGCCTCGGCCAGGCGGTGCGGGTCCACGACGACGCCATCGTCGTGCGCGGGGACGGCAGCGACTATGCCCTGACCAGCGCCGGCGAGCCCCTCACCGGCCCCGAGACCGAGGTGCTGTTCTACGGCGACTACGCCATCGGCGCGGGCGCGATCTGGCGAGTGGAGCGCTAGTACCTCGTCACGAAGATCTGGATCGGTCGCCTGCTGCTCGACACCCCGGCACTCGTCGGTTTATCCTGACGGACAAGCATACGGGACTCGAACGATCCGCTGCGCTCCCGGCCAGAGTGGTGAAGCCCGACGAGGCCGCCGAGGGGAACGATGCAGGTCCACGACAGGGCGATCATCAAGGTCATGGTCGTTGCTTCTCTGCTGGGGGGCGGCTGCAGCGACCCGGCGGCGACCCTTCCCCCCGACGGGGGATCGCCAGGGGAGGGAGAGGGCGAGGGAGAGGGCGAGGGAGAGGGCGAGGGAGAGGGCGCGCAACCCGACGGCGGCGCGGGCGGGACCGACCAGGGGAGCCCCGACGGCGGCCCGGCCCCTGGCGACCTGGGCGTGGGCGACGCCGGCCCCGGGATCGACGGGGCCCGGCCCGATCTCGGCCCCCCGCCCGAGACGGGGTCCATGGTGGGAATGGCCCAGCGAGCCGGCGTCGACGATCAGACCGGGATCCTGGTGACGATCGAAGGCACCGACCTGACGACCCAGACCGCCGCGGACGGCGCGTACCGTCTGGACGGGGTCCCCCCCGGGGCGACCTACACGGTGACCGCCGCCTACCCGGGCTACCAGCCGGCGAAGGCGACCGACGTGGCCGTGCTCGCCGGCCAGGTGACGTCCGTGCCGCGGCTGACCTTGCAGCCCCGGCCCGCCACACTGCGCGGCCGGGTGGCGCGGGTCGACCGGGCGATCGGCGGGCACGAGGGGGTGCTGCTCGCCGTGCTGGACACCGACTGCCAGACCCTCTCGGCCGCTGATGGTACCTATGTCCTGGCGTCGGCCACCTGCGTCCCCCCGGGAGCCCGGCAGGTTCACGCCACCGCGGCCGGCTACCTCCCGGTCACCAGCGGCGAGGTCCTGCTGCTGCCCGGGGGCGAGGCCGAGCTGGCGGAGCTGTCCTTGCTCCCGGACGCGGACGGCGATGGGCTCGCGGCCGCTCCCTGGGGCCCGGACTGCGACGACGGGGCCGCCAGTTGCCGCGAGGCGTGCGTGGACGTCGACCAGGACGCCACCTGGGACTGCCGGGACGCGTGCGTGGACGCGGACCAGGACGGCTTCGGTCTCGGCGACGGCTGCTCGGGCGCCGACTGCGACGAGGGGGACGTCTCCTGCAACGTGGACTGCCTCGCGGACCTGGACGAGGACGGGGTGCGGGACTGCGACGACGCGTGCGTCGACCTCGACCTCGATCAGGTCTGCGACCAGTTCGACTGCGACGATGGTTCGCCCACCTGCGGCGCCGACTGTGTCTCCGACGCGGACCTCGATGGGCAGCGGGACTGCGACGATCCCTGCGTCGACCGGGACCGCGATGGCCGGGGCGCTTCCCGGCTAAATCCCGGAAACACCTGCGAGGGACCCGACTGCGACGACGGCCACGCCACCTGCACCACCGACTGTCTCACCGATGTCGACGGGGACGGGGTGCCCGACTGCCGCGACGGCTGCCTCGACCCCGATGCCGACCGCTACGGCGAGCCGGGCCCGGCGGGTGACGACTGCCTCGGCCGGGACTGCGATCCTGCCGGGGCCAACGCCGCGCTGTGCAACCTCGCGTGCGTCGACCTGGACGGGGACCAGCTCTTCGACTGCAAGGACCCCTGCCTCGACCGGGACCGGGACGGGCGCGGGACCGACGGTCCCCCCGGGCTGGGGAGCTGCGTGGGCCCGGACTGCGACGACACCGCCGCGACCTGCACGACCGACTGCGTCAGCGACGTCGACGCGGATCTCGTGCCCGACTGCCGCGACGGCTGCCTGGACCGGGACGGCGACGGGTACGGTGCGGGGGCCGGTTGCCGGGGGACCGACTGCGACGACACCGACCGAACGGTGAACCCCGGCGCCGCGGAGGACTGCGCGACCGCGGTCAGCGACGACTGCGACGCGGAGCCCAACGAGATCGGGGCGGTCGGCTGCCGCGCCGACTACTTCCTGGACCATGACGGGGACACCTACGGCGTCGGCTCAGCCGTCTGCCTGTGCGCGGCCCTGGGCGACTATCGGGCCAGCCGGGCCGGCGACTGCGACGACGACTCCCTGGCGGTCTCCCCGGTCGGGACGGAGAGCTGCAACGGGATCGACGACGACTGCGACGGCTTCACCGACGAGCCCACCGGGGAGGAGCTGTGTGAGGGGCGTCACAACCGCTGCATCGACGGCCGGTGCCAGGAGATCGCCTGGAGCTGGGAGCACGAGGACCTGGTCACGCAGTGCGCCGGGTTCCAGTGCCTGTCCGACGGGGTGTGCGGGATGGACCACTGGCTGTGCGGCGACTGCGAGGGCAGCGGGTACATCGCTCAGACCCCTCCGGTCACCCTGTGGGCCAACGTCACCTACCACGCCTACTTCCTGCTCCAGAAGCCGGCCGACGCCGGCTCGAGCCTGGCCGAGTGGGTCGATCTCGACATCTGCCACCCCCTCTGCTGGCCGGGCTTCGTGGCGAAGGCCAGCCTCGACGTGGCCACGGCCAACCTGCTTCCGGAGAAGCCTTATTTCGTCCACCTGGAGCTGACCTCGCCGGTGACCCTGGTCGGCGCCAGGCTGGGGGTCTATGTCCATGCCGATCGGCCGCCCGTCTGCGGACAGTCCATCTACCTGTTCGCGGGCTGGACCCCCCTGCCCACCACCACCTTCCTCCAGGCCGCGACCACCGAGCGGATGCGCACCGG
>JAVEVO010000317.1:0-3160 GCA_034005005.1 Myxococcota bacterium | reverse complement strand
ATCACCCGCAATCGCGCCCGGCCGCAGGCCGGTCCGGCGCGCCCGTTGCCCGCGGCCTGACATCTGCAATCAGGTCGGAACCACCGCGGGCCGCGGAGGCGAAGCCAGCAACGGGCGTGACGGAAGCGATTGTCGGGTGAATTCGTTTGTTCGGCAGCCCTAATTTCATGCACGTAAGTCCGGTGCCGACCGCGCAAGCACGGCCACTCGCGACTGACGGTGTTGATATTTCGAGAGAAAGGGAATGATGGTGCTACCGGCCATCGGAAATTGATCCAGGGCGGCCACCGGAAAGTGATCCACCCCCGGTAGTCTAACCTCCCCCCGAATGATCACCCAACGTCCGTCTCCTGGGCCCCCTCCGGGGCCGTAGCGGAAGGGGGCGTAGCCCCCTGGAGGGAAGGCCCCGGAGGGGCGCCGCCCCGACCCGCTCTTTTGGTGCGCTGTCGCATGCGGAAACTGTTTCCCTTGGTGGTCAGGACCTCGGCATGATGCGCCAGCCGGTCCAAGAGCGCCGCGGCCAGTTTCTCGTCGTTGCCGAAGACCCGAGGCCACTCGCTGAAGGCCAGATTGGTCGTGACCAGGGTGGCCCGACGCTCGTACCGCTCGGACAGGACATTGAAGAGCAACTCGCCGCCGACGCGGTCGAAGGGGACGAAACCCAGCTCATCGACGATGAGCAGGTCCTGCTTGAGCAGCCTGCGCTGTATGCGTCCGAGCATGCGCTGGTCACGTGCCTCGATGAGGTCGCGCACCATGTCGGCGGCCCGCACGAAGAGAACGCGCCGTCGCCTGCGGCAGGCCTCCACGCCCAGGGCGATGGCAAGGTGTGTCTTGCCAGTCCCTACGGGGCCGGCCAGGATGAGGGCCTGCTCAGCGTCGATCCACTCGCAGCGCGCCAGGCGCAGCATCGTGTCCCGGTCGATGCCGACGTCGGTGTCGAAGTCGAAGGTGTCCAGAGTCTTTTGCTCGGGGAAGCGGGCCTCGTGCAGCCGATGGCGCACCACGCTGGCCTCGCGTGACCGTATTTCAGCGGACAGTGTCTCGAGCAGGAAGTCCTCGTGACTCCATCCGCGCTCGCGGGCCTCTCGCGCCAGTCCTTCGAACTCCCGGGCGACTCCGGGCATCTTGAGGACCCGCAGGTGCTCGCGGATGGCGATGGCGGTGGTCCGAGTCGTCGTTGTCATGGTGTCACCCCCAGGATTGCGTCGTAGAGGGCCACGGACGTGGTCGGGACCTCGATGGTTTGCAACGGAAAGGGAACGACCGCCCGGGTCGGCACCGCCGCCACGTCGCCCAGCAGGGCCAGCAGCGGCTGCGGCTCGTGGATCGCCCAGGACAGACGGGCCCGGGTCGGCTCGAGACCGTCGCGCCGGATGGTCGTGAGCACGGTCCGGAAGCGCCGTGCGGCGTCCTTGGGGCCGTGCTGCTCCACCAGGCCATTCCAGAGGCAGTCGAAGGGCTTGCCCAACTCTCGCATCAACTCCGGGGCGACCTGCCTCAGAGCCTGTGTCTTGCGCGACAACTGCTCCAGGTAGTGCGTGTACTGGATCGATTTCTCGTTGCCGCGCAGCCGCCGGTGAACGACATGCACATCCTCCCGGACAAAGGTGACCTCGCGAGCGCCGACGCGGACCTCGACCTGTCGCCGTGCCCAGCCCTCGGGCACCGAGTAGTGGCCGTTGTCCAGGCGGACCATCGCTGCGCCGCTGACCGGCAGGAACAGGGTCCGCTCCGGCCGGAACGGATGCTGTGGAAGTGGCAGAAAGGCCCGGGCGCTCTCCTCGATGCGCTCCGCTTGAGCCGTAGCCTGCGCATCCAGGCGGGCCTGAAGGACCCGCGAGATCTCGACCAGGTCCGTGCCCTTCGGGATGGGCGTCAGGTGTCGCAGGCGAATCCCCTTGCCGCGGGCCTCCACGCCGCCCTTGTCGTGTCCCGTCCCGGGCCGGGCGAAGCACGGCTCGAAGACGTAGTGCGACGCCAGCGCCTGGAACCGGGCCGTGAGCTCCCGCTCGGAACCGACCAGGACCTTGCGCACCGCCGACGACAGATTGTCGTACACGAGCCGCTGAGGCACGCCTCCGAAGTGCTCGAACGCCTGGACATGACCGTCCAGGAAGCAGACCTGATCCTGCCGGTCGTACAGGCACGCGAAGTCCTGCGGGCCGTACATCTCCCGCATCAGGAACAGGTGCGCCTTCCGGCGGGCTTCCGGCGGGCCGACGACGACCTCGAAGAAGTCCACCTCGGCCAATTCGCCCGGCCGGTACACCAGCGGCACGAACACCTCGGCATGCGACCGCTTCCACTCCGCCATGCACCGACGGATCGTCCGCTCGCTGGCCGACAGCCCCTCCGAAAGCAGGGCCTCTTGAATCGTCGGTGCCGTCCACCTCTGCTTGCCTGACGACAGATGTCGCCGATCACGAGAAACCGCGTAAACCTGGACGTACTGGCCGGTCGCTGTCCGTCGGAACGACGAGTATGCCCAGCGGCAGCGTCCGTGGTTGACGTTGGGCATCTGCAGGGGTACGAGAGGCTTGGACGTGGGATGGGCGGGGGCCCGGGTGTTAGCCGCACCCGAGCCGCCGCGCTTACGCATGGACCACGAGGACGGCAGACCCCGCCCCGCAGCCCACCCAGGCCCTGATTTCTGCCACGTCCCCGCCCGACTGTCCAGCGCAAGCCCATCGACGCCAGGCGCGAATTGGATGGGCTGTACTACCGGCAGTGCCCGCGATGCCATCGGGGCTTCGTGATCTGCCCGAGTTGCGACCGTGGGCACGTGTACTGCTGCCGGTGCTGCGCGGCCCTCGCCCGTCGGGATAACCTCCGAGCAATCCGCCGTCGCCACCAGCAGAGCCCGGAGGGTCTTCTCGATCACCGTGACCGTCAGCGCCTGTATCGACGCCGCCAGACGGCCCGCCGACGAAAAAGCGTGACGGATCATACTTCCCCTCCCCCGGGCCTGCCGCCCATGCTCGCCGCGGCGGGAGACCCGGTCGCGGCCGCAGGGGCCGTGACGCACGAGGCCCCGCGGGAGGTCGAGGAGCATGGAGACGATCCAGGCGAGGCTGGAGCTTCAAGGGGGCTGCGTCCGGGTGCGGGTGCGGACGTGGCCGGACGGCCGGGATCTGCTGCGAGCGCGGCTGGCGGCGAG
>JAVEVO010000166.1:0-14819 GCA_034005005.1 Myxococcota bacterium | reverse complement strand
GTCGAGGGCTGAGCGGGGCCGCGGTCAGCTATAGGAGAAGCCGCTGCCGCCGATGAACTCCCGGAGGATGCTCGTCGGTGGGACGTGCTCCGAGCCCACCGAGACGAACAGGTCGAGGGAGCGGCGGAGCTGGTAGCCCTTCACCTGGGCCGGGTGGCCGGGTGGGATCTCCATCAGGTAGCGGGTGGCGTAGCCCTTGAGCAAGGAGGTCTCGTA
This sequence comes from Myxococcota bacterium, assembly GCA_034005005.1. Classification (GTDB taxonomy): domain Bacteria; phylum Myxococcota_A; class JAVEVO01; order JAVEVO01; family JAVEVO01; genus JAVEVO01. The sequence goes on along the minus strand of JAVEVO010000166.1, from coordinate 14,603 downwards.
GGCCAGGGCGGTGTTGAACATGGAGTCGCTGAGCTCCTGGAAGGGGAAGATGTGTTTCTCTTCTCCTTCCCGCACCTTGGGCCAGCGGACGATGGTCTCGGCCGGGCTGTAGCCCCGGTAGCGCCGGTCGCGCACGATGCGCCGCAGCAGCCGCACGTCCGAGGTCCGGATGCGGTTGTGGTCGTCGATGCAGACCTGGGTCAGCGCGTTGATGAAGATCCGGTACTTCTGTTCGGTGGGGATGCTCTGGGTGAGCACCGGGTTGAGACCGTGGATCCCCTCGATCAGGAGGACCTCGTTCTCCTTGAGCTGACGTTTCCGCCAGCGCGCCTCCGGTCGGCGCTTGCCCTCCTTGAAGTCGTAGACCGGGGTCATGATCTCCTTGCCCGCGACGAGGTCGGCGAGCTGCTCGTGGAAGAGGGGCAGGTCGATGGCCTCCAGGGCCTCGAAATCAAACTCGCCGTCCTCGTCCTTGGGGGTCGCCTCGCGATCGACGTAGTAGTCGTCCATCGAGAGGATCTGCGGGGTGATGCCGCAGACCTTGAGCTGGATCGAGAGGCGCTTGACGAAGGTCGTCTTGCCGGACGAGGAGGGGCCGGCGACGCACACCAGGCGGATCGCACCGCCGCGGCTGGCGATGCCGTCGGCGAGTCCGGCGATCTTCTTCTCGTGCTGCCCCTCGGTGAGCTGGATCACGCCGTTGATCGTCCCGTCGAGGACCTTGTCGTTGAGGTCGGCGATGGTGGCGATGCCCGCCTGCTCGTTCCAGTGGCGGGTCTCGGCGTAGGCCCGGAAGAGGGACGAGCCGCTCGTGTCACCGGCCTGCTGACCGTCGAAGACGAGGATCAGGCCGGGCGGGTAGGGCTCGATGCGGTAGCCGCGCGCCGAGCGGGCATGGAGCGCGTAGGGCCCGTGGCGGATGTCGGTGAAGTCGAGGCAGGTCACCAGCGGGACCCGGTGCGAGGGCCAGATCCGCAGGAGGCGAGCCTTGGCTGGATCGAGGTGCTCGAACAGATCGATGGCCGCCTCGAGGGAGACCTCGTGGCGGATGATCTGCCGCCCCGTCTCCGTCTCCCGGCAGAAGCCCTCGTGGAGCGCGGCGGCCATGGTCTTCAGGTCGGGGTGCTGGCCCGAGACCGCGTAGTAGTACCCGCCGCGCAGGCTCTGCCCGACCTTCAGGCGCGCCTCGGGGAAGAGCTGGCGGCAGACGCCGTGCAGCAGGAGCGCGGCCGTGCGCCGCACCACCTCCTCCCCCTCGCTGGAGTGGGCCTTCACCGCGGTCACCTCGCAGGCGGCCTCGATGCGGGCGTCCAGCGCCACCAGGCGGTTGTTGATCCGGGCGGCGACCACCTCGTCGCCGTTCGCCGGACCGGCCGAGAGGATCTCGCCCACCGGGGTGCCGTCGACCACCTCCGTGGTGCCCCAGGGCAGCATCACCTTGACCAGGGCCATCTTCCTCGCCTTCCTCCCGTCTCCGGAGCGGGCGGCCGCGTTCGGCACCGTCCGGGGATGGATCAAGATAGTCCAACGCGCGGCCCAAAGGAAGCATCGCCAGGCCTCCGGGCTGTCGTCCGCGCCCCGCTGCCGGCCGGCGCGACGTCCCGCCGGCCAGGCTTGCCCGCCCACCCGGGTTCGGGGTACAGTGCGCAACGCTTGCTGACCGTACGAGCCATCGCTCGTTCCTGCACCAGGGGAGGGATCCATGAGGAGAGTAGGCATCGTCGGAGCCGGGATCACCGATTGCCGGAGTCGCTGGGTCGAGGCGACCTTCTGGGACCTGTTCCAGCAGGCGACACGCCGCGCCTGCGCGGATGCGCAGATCACCACCAGCGAGATCGACTCGGTGGTCTATGGCATCTACAACGACATCTTCGAGCACCAGGCCATCCCGGAGAGCTCGCTGACGGGCATCATCGGCATGGCCAACAAGCCCGGCGTGCGGGTCACCACGGGCGGCGCGACCGGCTTCTACGCGATGCGCGCCGCGGCCGCCGAGGTCGCCAGCGGTCAGTCCGACGTCGTGCTCTGCATCGGCGGCGAGAAGGCCACCGACTGCTACGACCCCCGCTCCAAGACCGCCACGCCCATGGTCGTCGACACCATCGCCAAGTCCTGGGACCCGTTTTACGAGTACCCCCTGGGCGCGACGGCCTCCGACTCCTACATGCAGGTCTGTCTCGCCTACAACGACGAGTACCCGGGCGATATCGACGATCCCCTGGTCCGGGCCAAGATCATCGAGATCCTCAACCACGCGGGGAACCGCAACCCCCACGCTCAGCGCCGGCTCGAGACGGTCACCGCCGAGCAGGTGATGGCCTCGCGCTGGATCATCGCTCCCTTCCTGCGGCTGCTCGAGACCTGCATGTACACCGAGGGTGCGGGCGCCCTGATCTTCGCCAGCGAGGAGCGGGCGAAGGAGATCGCGGCGCGCACCGGCGTGCCGCCGGTGTGGATCAAGGGGATCGGCGCGGCCAACGAGTCCTACCAGCCGGGCCGGGGGGGCAACTACAAGCGCTTGTCCCGCATCGACTCCGACCGGATCGCGGCCGAGCGGGCCTACGCGGTCGCGGGCGTCAAGCCAGCGGACATCGGCATCGTGGAGCTCCACGACGCCTTCGTGGCCCAGTTGATGGTCACCATGGGGGAGCTCGGCTTCGTGCCGGCGGGCCAGACCCGGCGGCTGATCGACGACGGCCTCATGGTCGATCCGCGCTCCCTGCGGGACGACGAGCGTCCCGAGCCGGGCAAGCTGTTGATCAACCCCTCGGGCGGGCTGATCTTCGGCGGCCACTTCGTCGGTGGCTCCAACATGTTCTCCACCTGGTCCTGCCGGCGGGAGATGATCGCCCGGCAGATCCCTCTCGGTCTCATCCACGGGACCGGTGCGATCAACGCCTGCTACGGCGGCGCCGTCGTGCTCGAGCTGGGCGAGTGAGGGAGGGAGCCATGACACAGCACATCGAGAACACCGTGTTTCCCCCGGACTACGACCTCGAGCAGGAGTATTCCGAGGTCCCAGGGCGTGACGGCCAGACCTATCTGCAGTTCGCGTCCCAGATGACCACGTTCTACAAGCAGACCTACGGCGAGCACTCGCGCTTCTTCCTCGCCTTGCGGGAGGGGCGGCTGATCGGCGCCCGCTGCCCGGTCTGCGGGAACGTCGCGGTGCCGGCGAACACCTGGCACTGCCCGAACTGCGACTTCGCCGAGATGCACGAGGTGGAGCTGCCCCAGCGGGGCGTGCTGGCCCAGACCGCCCCGATCACCATCTTCCCGAACTCGAGCTTCATCGGCGACGCCCCCTTCGCCCGCGGCTACGTCGACGTGGCCACCGACGCGCCCATCGCCGGGTTCTTGCCGGCGCGGCTGCGCACGACCACCGGCCTCGTCCGGCCCGGGATCTTCGTCAAGGGGCTCGAGCTCAAGTGCGTCTTCGAGGACGTGACCGTCGGTCGCATCCGGGACATCTTCTGGGTCCCGCTGCGGGAGGTCCCCGAGCACCTCCGGGACAAGCAGCCCCTGCGCGCCTCGGAGCTGGACTTCGCCAGCCCGACGCCGCCCGCGGTCGCGGTCACCGAGGCCGGTCGTGCGAGCCTCGACCAGGCGCTGAGCGCCTTGCAGCGGCTGGCGGCCGACGTCGGTCGGAGTGCGCGTGCCCAGAAGGATCTGCTCGGCCAGCAGAGCGTGGTGGGGGTGAAGACCAGCGGCGGCGACTTCGGCCTGCGCGTCGTCGATTCGCACATCAGCGTCCTCGCTACGCTGCCGGCCGAGGTCGACTTCACGATCGTCACCGAGGACCCGGGAGTCTTCACCCGGTGGGTGCACGACGGCTCCCTGACCGACGCCGCGGTCGAGGGCACCCTCTGGCTGCCGCACAAGGAGGCCTTCCAGTTGCTGCCCATCCTCGACCGGCTCCCGCGCTCCACGCGCCGCGACCTGCGGCAGGACTGATCCCCCGTCGCTGCTGCCGGGCTCCGGTCCACCGGGGGGCCCTCGACCTTCTACGCCCGGGCCATGCCGGATCGGCTGCTGTTCGGGTAAGCTGTTCGGGGCGCCTCGAGGCGCCTGCGACGCTGGCGCTGGATGACCGGCTTCTCGTCGAAGATCGCCGGGTTATAGGAAGCCGGATGACCCCCTGACGGCAGCCTCGTGCGGACGCCCGTTGTCCGGTGGGCCGGACGGTTTCGTCCGGCTGGCCGGACACCGGGCCCGGCGGGGTCCGGCGATCACGATCAACTCGTTGATTTTTTTGATATTCTTTCTTGGCCTGGTCCTTGCTCGGCACCTCGGGCAGAGGCCTCCCGGGGGAGGCCGGGAGGTGACCATGTCCGAGCAACGCCTGTCCCGTGAGGTCTTCCTGGGGATCACGGTCCTGCTGTGCGCGGCGACCGGCTGCGTCGATGCGGGAGGGCCCTGGGCGATCCCCTCCGGGGGCGAGCCGCTGGGGGAGCGGGCTCGCCCCATCCTGCTCGGGACGCCCACCGCGGACTACCCGGCCGTGGGCGCGCTGACGGAGCACGGCTACCCGTTCTGTACTGGTACTTTGGTCAGTAAAACCCTGGTCCTCACCGCGGCCCACTGCCTGGTGGACCTCGACCTGGCCGCGACCCGCTTCGTGGTCGGGCCCGACGCGTTCCGGCCCGCGGCCGAGTTCGCGCTCGTGCGGGCCGAGCCTCATCCCGACTACGATCCCGCGCTGCTGCTGCACGACATCGCCCTGCTCGAGCTGGCCGTCGAGGCGCCGGTGCCCCCCTTCGGCCTGCTGCCGCGCCTGGACGAGTCGGACGTCGGGCGTCCCCTGACCTTCGTCGGCTATGGGGTGACCGATGGTCACCGCCACACGGGCCTGGGCCTCAAGCGGCAGGTGACCGTGCCCCTCGCCGCGCTCGATGCGACGACCTTCCGCTACAGCGAGCTGCACGGAGGGACCTGCTACGGGGACTCGGGAGGGCCCGCCCTCGTCGCGACCGAGCACGGGCTGCGCGTCGCGGGGGTCACCTCGTATGGCGACGCGGGCTGCGACGAGTACGCGGTCGACACGCGGGTGGACGTCTACCTCGACTGGCTGCGTCGCGTCGGTCTGCCTCTCGTGGGCACGGGGACGTCGTCCGAGGACCCGGAGCCGGCCGGGGGCGACCCGCAACCACCCGGGGCCGGAGGCGGCGAGCCCTCCGGGGAGCTGCCCGTCGTCGGCGAGCACGAGCCCAACGGCTCGCGGCGGGAGGCGACGCGGCTGAGCGGCCCGGCCCTGCTGACCGGGCGGCTGCACCAGCACGAGGACGTCGATACGTTCCGGCTGGAGCTGCCCCGGGAGGCGACCCTCCACCTGACCCTGTTCGTCCCCACCGGGCTCGACTACGACCTCGTGCTCGCGGGGGCCGACGGCCAGGAGCTCGGCTGCAGCCAGCGCGAGACCGGCCAGGACGAGGAGCTGTCCTTCACCAACCCCAGCGGCCGCCCACGCGTGCTGTACGTCGAGGTCTACGGCTTCGATGGGAGCTGGTCCGCGGCGAAGCCCTACCTGCTCGAGGCGCGCTGGTAGGTCCGCCCGGAGCGCTACCGGGGGATCTGCGGCAGGCTGCCCCAGACGAGCTGGATCAGGGCGATCAGCAGGGCGGCGAGGCCGAAGTAGACCGCGGCGGCGATCCGTCGCTGGCGGGGCGTCACCGTCGCCTCCTCGGGCTGTTGCCGCTGCTGCTCGAGGGCCGAGAGCCGCTCCAGCGCCCCGGCCTGGGCTTGCGGCAGGCGCTCCCGGCGCTCCTGCCACCAGGTCATCCCGGTCCGGGCCATGACGACCAGCAGCAGGATGAGCGAGGTGGGGTTGAGGTGATCGGTCATGCCGGAGAGCTGGAAGACGACCAGCGCCAGGCCGACGCTGCCCAGCAGCCAGAGCCGGGAGTTCAAGGGGCGGGTCATCCGGGCGCCGTCGAGGCTCCAGACCGGGAGCAGGTTGAACAGGTTGATGATCAGCGTGAAGTAGCCCACCGCGCGCAGCAGGCCGCCGAAGGAGTCGGGCACGTCCGAGGAGAAGGCTAGGCAGGCGATGGCGCCGGCCGTGCCGGCGAGGGGGCCGCCGGCGCCGATCAGGAAGTCCTGGTAGGTCGAGCGGGGCTGGTCCTTCAGCGCGATGAACGCGCCGAAGAAGGGGATGAAGACCGGCGCGCCCGCGCGCAGCCCGACCAGGCGCGCGGCGAGGCCGTGCCCGAGCTCGTGGACGAGGATCAGCACGACGAAGCCCGCCGCGAAGAGCCAGCCGTAGAACTGGGCGTACACCCAGATCATCAGCAGCATCGTCGAGCCGGTCTTGACCAGGGAACCCAGCTTCAGCAGCTTGACCCCCACCAGCAGGTACTTCAGCTTGCCGAGGAGCAGCAGCAGGACGCCCTTGAACTTGAACAAGAGCAGGCCGATCCCCCCCAGCACGCCGATGGCGACGCCCTTGCCACGGCCGCCGGCGTCGGGTGGCGGCAGGTCGCGTGGGTCCGGCTGGCGCTGCTGGCGATCCAGCTCCTCGAGCGCCCGGAGGCGCTCCAGGGCCGAAGGCTCTCTGCCACGAGGAGAGGTCATGGGCATGCCTCAGGCGGTGACGAGGGACGTCGGGCGAGGGACACGATAGGCCGCACCGAAGGCCAGCGCCACCCACAAGAGATCGAAGGGTGAGAGCAGCTCGGGTAAGAACTCGACGAAGGAGCCGGCCACCCGGGGGTCGAGGAGGGAGAGGGCCGAGGCCCCCGTCTTCACGAGGTGCTCGTTGAGCGCGTGTCCGAACAGGAAGTACTTGGCCGCCACGAGCCCGACGAGGGAGCAGCCGACAGCGAGGAGCTGCAAGGGTTTGCCGCGCGCTCCCTGCGCGCCCAGCTTGACTCCCACACCGCTCAGGTAGCCGACGAGGATCGCGAGGTAGCCGATCTCCACGCCGGCGAGGACGGCGATGGCCGTCCACACCACTGCGGCCAGACCTCCGCCCAGCACGCCCCCCGCGGCGGCCAGGGGGAGGCGGGCCGCGGTGGGCTGCTCGCGGGCGAGCTCGTCCTGCACCTGGGCATAGCAGCCGGGGCAGAGGGGCCGCCCATTGACCAGGCGAGGCTGCTCCCCGAGGGGGGCGCCGCAGAGCACGCAGGGGAGGGGAGTCGACACTTCCATCAGCCGGGGCTCCTCTCCGGGGCACGACGATGAGCCCGGAGGGCAGGTTGACCGGAGGGCAATGTAGCAGGCGATCCAGGCTGGCACCAGGCTGCCCCTGGAAAGCCGTTCGATCGGCTGCTATACCTCGGAGTCGGGACGGAGAGGAGGAACCATGCGTGGTCGGTCTTGGCGTCTGTTGGTGGTGATGGTGGCCGTGGGGGCGCTGGCTGCGTGCGAGACGAGCCCCAATCGTCGTGGAGGCGGGGGCGGTGGCGGTGGCGGCGGCGAAGGCGAGGGCGAGGGCGAGGCCAGCGAGGGCGAGGGCGAGGGCGCCGAGGGTGAGGGCGCCGAGGGCGAGGGGTCCGAGGGCGAGGGTGAGGGGTCCGAGGGCGAGGGTGAGGGGTCCGAGGGCGAGGGCGAGGGGTCCGAGGGCGAGGGCGAGGGGTCCGAGGGCGAGGGTGAGGGCGCCGTGGGCGAGGGCGAGGGCGCCGAGGGCGAGGGCGAGGGCGCCGAGGGCGAGGGCGAGGGCGACGAGGGCGAGGGCGAGGGCGCCGAGGGCGCGGGCGAGGGCGCCGCGGGCGCGGGCGAGGGCGCCGAGGGCGAGGGCGAGGGCGCCGAGGGCGAGGGCGAGGGGTCCGTGGGCGAGGGCGAGGGCGCCGAGGGCGAGGGCGAGGGCGAGGGGTTCGAGGGCGAGGGCGAGGGAGGCGAGGGCGAGGGCGAGGGTGGCTGGGGCTGGTGCTTGCTCCCCGAGGCCAGCGATCGCACGTGCAGCGATGGCGTGGACAACGACCAGAACGGTTATCTCGATTGCCAGGATTTCGGCTGCACGAACAATCCCGCGGTCACCGTCTGCGGTCCACGCGAGAATACCGATTTCCTGTGCAACAACGGGATCGATGACGACGAGAACGGCTATACCGATTGCGAGGACTATGGGTGCTCGCGGAACAGGTTCTTCGTCTCGATCTGCGGGAACCAGGAGAACACAAACGCCTTGTGCATGGACGGCTTTGACAACAACACCAACGGGCACACCGATTGTCTCGATTTCGGCTGTTCACAGAATCCAATGGTCACCGTATGTGGTGATCCCTGCATCGATTACTACTGATCTCTCGTCACAGCGATTCGGGTGCAGCCGGTCCGAGTGGGCGGCTTCCTTGCCAATCTCCTCCCGTACCCGGATCGAGCTGCAAAATCTCTCGCAGAGCCGCAGAGTCCGCAGAGTACAGTGCTCGCTCTGGCTGAGCCCTCTGCGGCTCTGCGGCTCTGCGAGAAAATTCTTTTCGTGCGGGGAGTTGCGCCAAGGCCTCGCTGCTCGCTCACTGGGATGATCTGCACCCCAGCGATTCTGACCGGCTGGCAGGCAAAGGATGGCTGATGGCGATCGGCCTCCGCGCCGGTCCCAGCCCCGATCCCCAAGGTGATCGTTGATCTGGTGACCTTCCGGGTGGGTGCCGGCCTCCACGCCGGTCCCAGCCCCGATCCCCAAGGTGATCGTTGATCTGGTGACCTTCCGGGTGGGTGCCGGCCTCCGCGCCGGTCCCAGCCCCGATCCCCCGCTCACCACCCGCGCCAGGCTACCGCGTGCGGCCGACCAGGAGCGCCACCACGCGGAGCACCAGGCCGGCACCGCGCGGGCCGGCGGCGGAGGGGGCGATCCCGCACTGACAGCCCGAGTCGCCCTCACCGGCCGCCACGGGGGCGGAGGCGTCCGTGGCGTCCGTGGCGGTCGTGGCGTCCCGCTCGGTCCCCAGATCCCGGCCGCCGGCCTCGACGTCGGCGGGCATGGCGAGGTCGTCCTCCGGGGTGCCGCCGTCGGTCGGGGAGGGCTCGAGGTCCTCCTCCGGGCCGGTGTCCGCTGGTCCGCCCCCGGCGTCCTCGTCGGTCGGCGCGCAGAGCCGCTCCCTCCCCCAGGTGGGCAGCTCCTGGTCCGCGACCGTCGCCTCCAGGCCGGCCGCGTTGACGACGAGGAAGGTGACCTTCGTTCCGGCTTCCAGATCGGGGTCCTCCAGCGGCAGCAGGGCCTGCCAGGCTCCGTCCGGCCCTCCTCGCGTCCAGGCCTCCCCGGGGACCTCCCGCCAGGCTCCCTCGTCCGGGCGCCAGGCGAGGCGGACGAGATCGGTGTGCGGCTCCGCGCCGCGCAGCTCGGCCTGCAGGCGGGGGAGCCAGGGGAGGGGAGTGCCCGCGGGCAGGCAGCCCGGCTGGTCCGGGGCTTCCCGCAGCTCCAGCGAGACGACCGTGGGCGGGGACCCGTCGGCCACGATGGTCGAACTCTCGCCCTTTGGTCCGAAAGTGCCATCTTTGTAGCGGGCTCGTAGTCTGATGGTCACGCTACCGCCATCCGGTGGCGGAGGCTGGATCGTCAAGGCTCCCCGGGACCCCGCGCCGACCTCCTGCTCCTCCCCGCGGGGGGTGCCATCCAGATCGAAGGCCTGCGCGAGGAACAGCTCCTGCTGCTGGTCGAAGCCATCTCCGTTCCAGGTGAGGCGGAGGGGACGCGTCGAATCGTACGCGGGGCCGGGCAGGGCGATCACCGGCAGCAGGTGCAGGGGGAGCTGCACCCAGCGCTCCTCGCGGTCGGCGAGGGTCAGGAGGCGGGGCTCCTCGCCGAGGTACCCCGCGGCCGTGGCCGTGAGCTGGTAGTCACCCCCGGGGAGGAGGTCGAAGAGCGCGCCGCCGTTGGCCGCAGTGATTGCCGCCTGGTCCCCGGGCTGTAGGCTGACCTCGACGCCGGGGAGCCCCTTCCCGCGCGGCGCGACCCGGGCCTGCACCCGCAAGGTGCTCCCCGTGGCGTGGGAGTCGCTCACGGGCAGGGAGGGAGGCCAGCGCCCGTAGGTCGCGAAGTTGTCGCGGTACAGGGGCCGGTCCAGGTCCAGGTCCTCGCTGGTCCAGACGCGGTCGAGGGAGGTCGTGAAGAAGGGCCGCGAGTCCCCCTGGACGCGCAGCTCGACGTAGAAGCCGAGGCTCTGCTCCACGTCGACGGTGAAGGGGACGACGAGCTCGCTGCGGGGCTCGCTGACGTAGTGGGCGGGGTCGAGGTCGACCTCGAGGATCCCGCTCCCCAGCACCGGGTCGGCCTCGCCGGACCAACCTGGCTGGTCCTGTTTGACGACGCCCTCGACCGTCCCGGTGAAGGGCCACGCCGCAAAGAAGCGGACCCGGGCCTCGAGGGTACGGCCCGCGGCCGTGGCGTCCACCTCGTCGAGGGCACGCCCCTGCTCGTCGCGCCACTCCAGGGAGTCGACGATGAGGCCTGGTTGCGTCGCATACTCGTCGGGCAGGAACTCGAGCATCGACTGGAGGTTGCCGCAGATCAGGCTGTTGGGGTTCCAGCTCGGCCAGCCCTGAGTGCGCTGGTGTAGCCGGGCGCGGGCGTGGATCGGGCCGAGGTCGGCGAAGCGCTCGTCGTACATCCTCCAGAAGACCGGGTCCACCAGGGGGGTCTCCTTGAACCGGGCGGCCTCCGCGGCGACCTCGGCCGAGGGGGTGATCTCGCCGCCGAGCAGCCCGGAGAGCAGCCCGCTGGTGAAGAGGTCGACCAGCGCCGCGGGCGGCTGCTGGACCAGACCGAGGAGGACCTCCCGGGCCTGCTCCCGGTCCAGTCCGCCCAGCAGGACGGCGCCCCGGTCCAGCAGGTCCTCCAGCTCCGCGACCACCGCCGGGCAGTCGAGCCGGCGGCCGTAGAAGGCCGCTCCCGTCTCGCAGTACCAGCCGACGATGGTGCGCATCCGCTGGACCGCGGCCTCGTCCTCGAACCAGAAGTCGTAGAGCAGGTCGACGACCGCCGACCAGTCGCCGACGATCAGGTCGCCGAACCCCTCGACGATGGTCTCGGTCTCGCCCCGGGGGCCGTCGTCCCCCGTGAAGAGGTCGAACATCCCGAGGGGGGCAGAGGCGAAGAGGGCGGGGGCGAAGAAGCCCTCGCAGACCGGGTCCGAGGCCTGGTGCGCGAGGTGGCCGAGCGCGAAGAGCCGCTGCTCCGGGGTCTGGGCGGAGTTCAGCAGGTGGTAGGCGAGCCCGAGGTCGTGGCCCATGCCGAGGCGGCTCGTCGCCCACTGGAAATCCGGCGCCAGGGAGCCGAGCTGGAGGTAGGACAGCGCCAGGGGCGTCTCGGCGTCTGCGGCCCAGAGGGGGTCCTCCGTGACGAGCAGCTCGAGCAGCACCTGGGCGTCGCGCACGTGGACGCCCGGCCCGCAGGGCCGACCGGTGGCCGGGATCAGCCAGAGGAGGGCCACGAGCCCGGGCAGCAGACGTCGTGCGCGAGGCTGGCTGCGCATCGTCAAGCCTCCGTGGCGGGGGCGCCGCGCACCCCGAGCCGCTCCAGGAGCTCCTCCACCGCACCCAGCCAGCGCAGGCTGTCTCCCACCTGGCGGAAGAGGGGATGGCCCGGGTCCTGGGTGACGGCGTGGTTCAGCCGGCAGAGCCAGGCGGCGTGAGCCATCGCGACGAACTGCAGGTCGGGGTGGTCGGGGAAGCGCGCCAGCCCTTGCTGGATCCAGCGCCGCGTCCGCTCCCGCTCGTCGCAGTTGAAGGCCGCCACCGCCGCCTGGAATAAGAGCCGGGGCAGGGCCGAGTGGTCCGCGGGGAGCGCGGCCAGGCCCCGCTCGGCCCAGGCCTCGACCTCCCGCCAGCGGCCGAGCGCGACCAGCCCGCGCACGGTGAAGACGATCCGGTGCGGGTCGTCTTCGGGAAGGCTCTCCAGGAGCTCGAGGTAGCGCTGCTGCCGCTCCCGGGTGTGCTGCTCGTCGAGGCAGCCGAGGTGGAGCACGCCGACGGGCAGCTCCCGGCCCTGGGCTCCCCGGATCGTCAACTGCTCGTGGACGGGGTAGCGGTAGCGGAAGCCGCGCGCCCGGCGGAAGAGGCGGGTCGCCCAGACCTCCTCCCGCTCGCCCGTGTGATCGGGGGTGATCAGCCGGACGAGTCCGAAATCGAGCGTCGGCGACTCCTGCAGCTCCCGGCGCAGGTCGAACCCCTCCTCGGGGCTGACCACCTCGTCCGCGTCGAGGACGAGGATCCACTCGCCGCACGCTTGCTCCAGGCCGACGTTGCGGGCCCGCGCGAAATCGTCCTCCCAGGGGTGCGCGAAGACGCGGCAGCCGCAGCGGGCGGCCACCTCCGGCGTGCCATCGGTCGAGCCGGTGTCGACGACCACCACCTCGTCCACCAGCCCCTCCACGGAGCGGAGACAGCCGGGGAGCCGGTCGGCCTCGTTGCGGACGATCATGCAGAGCGAGAGCAGGGGGGCCGGATCGGCCATGGGTGCTTACCTCCCGGAGGGCGACGGCCGGGTTCGCCGGCCCTGGCACCGCAGGATCAACGGTCGGCGGCTCCGTCTCCCGGTGCCGGGGGGGAGACGGTGAAGGCTTGCGTGGTCAGCTCGTAGGCGGCCGGCGCGGCCTCGCCGTCTTGCTGCAGCAGGCCGCGGATCCGGAAGCGCAGCCGACCGACGAAGGGCCCGGTCGGGCTGACGACGGCCCGCACCGTGGGGAGCTCGAGCTGCCACAGGTAGCGACGCTGGGTGGCCGTGTCCACGGCGCCACGCTCTTGGGGGTAGGGCGGGTCCAGCTCCAGGCGCAGCAGCACCTCGTCGCCGTCGTTGCCGACCACGGTGCCGGCGTGTCGTCGCCGGGGGCTCCAGATCTCGTCCGGTCCCTCGTCGCTGGCCTGCTCCAGCACGACCTGCGGCGTGCCGAACCAGGGGCTGCCCCCCGCGAACCGGCAGCTCACCACCTCTCCCTGGAGGCCGTCACGGGGCTGCTCGAGGACCTCGGCCGGTCCGGGGGAGGGGACGGGCTGGTGGGGGACGAAGTCGTACTCGGGGATCTCGAGGGGGGGCGGCTCCACCCAGGGCAGCTCCTCGTGGCCCGCGGCCCAGACCGCAGCCAGCTCGGCGAGCCGCTCCACGAGGTAGTCGCCCTGCCGGGGCCCCCAGATGCTCCCGGAGGACTCGTAGCCGCCCTGCCACCAGTCCTCCTCGGTCAGGCTGTAGCCGATGTAGTCCTGGGCGTACCCGAAGAAGGCGAGGTGGGCCGCACCCGTCTGCGCCGCGACCTCCTGGAGGGCCGCGGCCGCGAGGAGGGTCGTCGGCTCGCCGGGCATGGTCACCAGCAGCAGCTCGCCGGCCGCGGCCAGGGTCAGCACCGTCGAGGAGGGGGCCGGCGAGTCCTCCGGGAAGGGGATGCAGGAGCGGTCGAGGTTCGTGGGCGGGGGGTGGCCGTCGCACGCGCCGTCCTGTCCGGTGCCACAGTAGACGCCGCCATGGGGATAGGGGAACTCGGTGGGACGGTAGCCCAGGGCCTCGCGGCTCAGGGGCACGCGGACCGTCCGGCTGCGCAGGGGGATCCGGTCGCTGGTGGTCACCGCGGGGAGCTCGGCGAGCACCGCCTCCGCCACCGCCTGGCCGATCCGCTCGAGCCGCGCGAAGCCGGGGTGCTGGACCGCCGCGTCGGGTGGCGCGGGGCGCTCGGGGTTGCCCGGCGCCATGTCCGCACCCCCGGAGTCGAAGAAGAGCACCGTGGCCGGCCGATCGAGCCGCTCCTCCAGCTCCCGCACGATCCCCCCGCCCACGTCCCCGGACAGGGTCAGCTCCGCCGCGCCGAGCACCGTCCCATGGACCGCGTAGCTCAGCACGACCGCCAGGAGCTCTCCCTGGGGGCCGTCCACCCGCAAGAAGGGGATCGTCGGATCCTCGAGGTCGGGGTTCTCGCAGCGGCGGTCCCCGTGGGCCTCGCTGCTGGACGCGTAGCCGAAGCCCAGGGCCGCGGGCTGGCGAGCGTCCAGCGCGGCGACGATCGCGTCGCTCATGCCGGTGATCATCCGGGTGAAGAACTCGGGCGAGAACTGGTCCGCGAGGAGCTCCCAGACCCCGTTGTCGATCATCCGGCCAGGCCCCGAGTGGGTGTGGGTCGCGCCGACGATCAGGCAGTCGTCCAGATCCTCGCCCGTGCGGCGCCGGACCTCCTGGACGATGGCCGTCCGTGCAGCCTGGGTGACCCCGACGAGGTCCAGGGAGAGGAAGACCAGGCAACCTCCCCCGCCCTGCAAGGCGAGGGCTCGCGCCTGGATGGGCGTGTGCTGCGCGCGGGTCCCGGGGAAGCTGCGCGCGTAGGGGCTGCGGGACACCACCTGGGCCGGCCCGAAGCCGGCCGTGCCGATCCCCACGGGCACCGGGAGGGTCACCACCGCGGTCCCGGCGGTGAGCGGCTCCTCCTCGCCCTCGCCCTCGCCCTCGCCCTCGCCCTCGCCCTCGCCCTCCCCCTCGCCCTCACCCTCGCCCTCACCCTCTCCCTCTCCCTCTCCCTCGCCTTCTCCCTCGCCCTCGCCCTCACCCTCTCCCTCGCCTTCTCCCTCGCCCTCGTTCCCTTCGCCCTCGCCCTCGGTCCCTTCGCCCTCTCCCTCGATCCCTTCGCCCTCCCCCTCGGTCCCCTCGCCCTCTCCCTCGGTCCCTTCGCCTTCCCCCTCGGTCCCTTCGC
>JAVEVO010000165.1:0-14881 GCA_034005005.1 Myxococcota bacterium | reverse complement strand
CGCTGGCCGTGCCCTCGGCCTTGCGGTTGCGGGCAAGGCTGCGGGCGATCTCCACCCGGGCGGCGTGGATGATGGTCTCGTTGTTGGAACTCTCCCACTTCACGAGGTCGGTGATCAGCCCGAAGAGTCGCTGCCGCTCCCGGTCCTGGGCCTCGGCCGTGGGGTACTGGTCGGGCCATGCGGAGGGGTCGTCCACGAGCTGGCCGAACAGCACGGCCCGGCAGGCCGCCAGGGGGCGGCGAGCCCACCACAGGTGCAGGGTGGAGGGGTGGCCGTGACGGATCGACTTCTCCCGAGCCGACGCCTCGTTGATGGCCTCCAGGGGCAGGGCCACCTCGATGAGCTTCTTGTGGATGACGGTCACGCCGTTCTCCTCTGGACGTGGCGATGGGACCGGAGGTTCCCCTCCGACCCACAGGAA
The DNA here is from genome assembly GCA_034005005.1 of Myxococcota bacterium. Lineage (GTDB taxonomy): Bacteria > Myxococcota_A > JAVEVO01 > JAVEVO01 > JAVEVO01 > JAVEVO01. The sequence continues at coordinate 14,460 of JAVEVO010000165.1, read as the reverse complement.
TCGTATAAAAAAAGATTGGTTACAAAACCCCTCTGGGCGATCGTCTGGGTCACTCCGTCGATTCGGGTGCAGCCGGTCCGAGTGGGCGGATTCCTTGCCAATCTCCTCCGGCACCCGGCTCGAGCTGTAAAATCTCTCGCAGAGCCGCAGAGTTCGCAGAGCAAAGTGCTCACTCTGACTGAGCCCTCTGCGGCTCGGCGGCTCTGCGAGAAAATTCTTTTCGTGCGGGGAGTTGTGCCAAGGCCTCGCTGCTCGCTCACCGGGATGATCTGCACCCCGTCGATTCCGGACCCATGGGCTCCGCTGGACCCGGGAACCATCGAGCTGGTGATCATGCCGGCTCCCCCTTCGGCCGGTCCAGCGCCAGCCGCTCACGGGCGGCCCGGATGGCCTGGTGCAGCTTGCGCTCCAGCACATCCTTGGATGGGAGTTCCGTGAGGTACTCGGCTACCCGGATGCCGGCTGGCTCCAGGCGCAGCAGCTCGATGTGCTCCGAGGACTTGCCGGCGCACAGGATGAGGCCGAGTGGCGGCTCCTCGCCCGGCCGCCGGTCGTGGCGGTCGAGCCAGCCGAGGTACAGCTCCATCTGCCCCTTGTCGGCCGCCTGGAAGCGGCCGAGCTTCAGCTCGATGGCCACGAGGCAGCGCAGGAGGCGGTGGTAGAAGAGGAGGTCGAGGTAGTAGTCCTGACCGTCCACGGTCATCCGCTTCTGGCGAGTGACGAAGGTGAAGTCGGTGCCCAGCTCCAGCAGGAACCGCTCCAGCTCCCGCAAGATGGCCGTCTCCAGGTCCTTCTCGCTGTAAGTGTCTGCGAGGCCGAGGAAATCCAGGAGGTACGGGTCCCGGAAGACCAGGTCGGGGCTCACGGTGTCGGTGGCCCGCAGCTCGGCCAGCTCGCGGCGGATCAGCTCGTCGGGCTGCTTGCTGATCGCTGTGCGCTCGTACAGCATCCCCCTGATCCTGCTCCGCAGCGTGCGAACGTCCCACCGCTCGACCCGGCACAGCTCGGCGTAGAACTCCCGTCGCAGGGGCTCGTCGAGGTAGATGATCTCCAGGAAGTGCGACCAGCCCAATTGTCTCGACAGCGTCGAGACTATCTCCTCCTCGGGGAAGGCCTCGACGAAGCGGAGCATGTGGAAGAGGCTCTGCCTGGAGAAACCTCTGCCGTACTCGGCGGTCAGCCGTCCGGCGAGGCTCTCGATCACCCTCCTTCCGTACTCGGCCCGCTCCTCCCCGAGCACGTCCAGACGGATGCGCCGTCCGATCCGCCAGTGGAGCAGGGCCAGTTCCGTCCTGGCATGGACGGCCACCCGCCCCCGGGCCTGCTCCACGAGGGCCCTGACGTCCCCGAACAGCGCCTCGCTGCTGCTCACCGGCACACGGGGGGCGGGCTCCAGGGCCTCGATGCTCGAAGCCTCTTCGATCTGCTTCACCGGCGCGGGAGCGAGCTTCGCTGCCGGCTTCCTGCTCCGCGGGGCGGTCGGTTCCCTCTTCACGACGGCCCCTCCCCGTGCGTCAGCAGGCTCGCCAACGAGAACGTCGAGCTGGTCTGGGCGAAGCCGGGCTGGCCCCAGTCGAAGCCCCGGACGTAGACGGGCGACCGGGCTTGGTCGCCCTCGACCTGGACGATGGCCAGGCGGAACTTCTCCGGCTCGTTGAGCCCGCAGAGGACCTCGGTGCGGGTCATGGTGAGCTGATCGACGCCGGGCCCCCGGCCCTTCACCTCGATGAACACGAGCTGGCCGGTGGCCGGGTCCTTGGACTCGATATCGTAGCCGATGCCCCGCTGGGCCGATACGTCCCTGGGCTCCCGACCCAACGCTCGCTCGGCGGTGAAGACCGCCTCCATCGCCAGGCGCTCCACCACCGCCCGGTCGCTGCCATCTGCCTCGGCTGGCACGATGATTCCATGGTACTTATGCAACAGGCCAGCAGGCACGATCAGGGCTCCGCCTAGTACTTTTGGTGGACGAGGAGCCATCCCCCGCTCCTTCTCCAGGTCGGCCAGACGGCGCTTCAGCCGGTCGTAAAGCAGGTCGGCCCGCTTCTGGGCCTCGGCCGCCGGCAGCCGGGTCTGCCTGCCCGCCTCCTCCTGCGCCTTCAGGTCGGCGGCCCGGTGGTCCCAGTAGTTGATCTCCTTCTGGAGCCGAGCCTTCACCTCCTGCTCGACCTTGGCGATGAGCGGCAGCCGGCGGCTCCGCACCTCGTCCACGTGGGCAGGGACGACGGCCTGGATGGCGAACCCCAACACCTGGCTCTCCCATTCCTGCGTCCGCAGCCAGTCGGCATCCAGCTCGGGCGTCAGCGCCGCCTGCTCCTCGGTCGTGGCCGGCCGGTAGTCCAGGTAGGGGGCAGCGCCCACATCGCTGAAGGTGCCGTCGGGCCGCACCTCGACGAAGCACATCCGCTGCGAGACCACCTGCATCTCGTTCTTGCGGGTGTACCGTCCGTCGGTGATGGCGTGCTCCAGGTAGAACAGCAGCCGGGGCGTCTCGCCAGGGTCGTGCTCGTCCACGAGGACGGCGCCCCGCTCGAGGATGTCCCGGTGGCGCTCGAGCACCAGGTCGATGGTGGCATCGAGCAGGGGGCTCCCGGGGCACACCAGGAGGGCCCGGGGCTGGTCGGCCACCCGGTCCTTCTCGAAGGTGACTCGCTCGTACCGCATCAGCACCGGGGCGCCGGCTCCCACCTGCCGGTCCCGCTCCCTGACCGTCGCCGGGACGTGAGTGACCTCGAAGCGGCCCGGCTCCCGCCGGTGCATCTTGCCGCCCAGGCGGTCGAAGGCCTCCTGGAAGAACGCCTGGATGTAGTTGGGCTGGAGCCGCCGGGCGTGCGCCCGCTCCATCTCCTCCCGCAAGGTCTGGATGCGGGAGGTGTCCATCGAGTCGTGGACGAGGGCCCGGACTTCGAGGAGCTGCCGGAGCCGCTGCCGGTCCACGGCGTCGTCCACGGTCTTGTTCAGCTTCGCCCGCACGGCCGGGTCGGAGCCGTAGCGGATGGCCTCCATCAGCAGGTCCCGCAGGGCCCGCTGCTCGAAGAGCTGGCCCAGCACGTCGTAGACCTTGCCCCCGAGGGCCTCCCGCTCCGCCTCCAGCTTGGTCAGCAACCGCAGGTAGACATCCCCCTCCCGGGTGTCCTTGGCCACCAGGTTCCACAGGTGGCACACCTCGGTCTGCCCGATCCGGTGGATGCGGCCGAACCGTTGCTCCAGCCGGTTGGGGTTCCAGGGGAGGTCGTAGTTGACCATGAGGTGCGCCCGCTGGAGGTTCACGCCTTCACCGGCGGCATCGTTGGCCACCAGGACGAGCACCGTGGGGTCGTTCATGAAGGCGTGGACGGTCTTGCGGCGCTCCTCCCGGGTCACGCCTCCGTGGATCTCGACCACGGCCTCGGCCCGGCCGAGCCGGGTGCGGATGCGGTCGGCCAGGTAGGCCAGGGTGTCCCGGAACTCGGTGAACAGGACGAGCTTCCGCCGGTTGCCGTGCTCGTCGTACATCAGCGGGTGGTCGAGGATCGAGTTCAGCTCCATCCACTTGGCGTCCACCCCGGACAGCCGCACCGTGCGGGCCTTGCCCTCCAGCACCTTCAGGGTGCCGATCTCGGTCTGAAGCTCCTCGATGGTGCGGGCGGCCGTGGCGTTGTCCACGAGGGCCTGCTCGACCTCCTCCCGGGCCTCCTGCCCCGCCTCCTCGTAGATGTCGTCCAGCTCCTCGTCGGAGAGCTTCGGCTCCTCGGGCTTCGCTTCGACGGTCCTGGAGCCGCCCCGGAGCAGCAGGCGCTCCTCCCGCAGCCGCTTCTCCAGGCGCTCCCGACGGCGCTGGATGCTCTGCCAGATGGCCTCGGGGGAGGAGGCGAGCCGCCGCTGGAGGGTCATCAGGGCGAAGCCGACGTTCACCTTGCGTTGGCCCTCGCTGTCTGCGAACCGCTCGGCCCGGTTCATCTCCTCCCTTACGTAGTCGGTCACCTCGGCGTACAGGGCGGCCTCGGCGTCGGAGAGGTCGTACTGCGCCGTGTAGCTCTTGCGCTCGGGGAACAGCGGGCGGCCGTCGAAGCGGACGAGATCCTCCTTCACCATGCGGCGCATCATATCGGAGGGGTCGGCCGAGTGGACGCCGTCCCGGAAGCGGCCCTCGAAGCGGTCGCCGTCGAGCAGGGCGAGGAAGAGCTGGAAGTCCTCCTCCAGCCCGTTGTGCGGGGTGGCGGTCATCAGCAGGAAGTTGCGACAGTGGCCGCCGACGACCTGGCCGAGCTTGTACCGCTTGGTGAGCTTGACCTCGCCGCCCTGGTAGTGGCCCGACATCCGGTGGGCCTCGTCGCAGATGATGAGATCCCACTCAGGGGACTGCTGGAAGACCTCTTGCAGGTCCTCGTTGCGGGAGAGCTGGTCGAGCCGGGCGATGAGCAGGTTTTTCTGCTCGAAGGGGTTGCCCGTGCGGGCGGCCCGGATCATGTCCCCGGTGAGGAGGTCGAACTCGAGTCCGAACTTCTCCGCCAGCTCGTCCTGCCACTGCTCGGTGATGCTGCCCGGCGAGACGATCAGGCACCGCTCCAGCTCGCCCCGCACCATCAGCTCCCGGATCAGCAGGCCGGCCATGATGGTCTTCCCGGCCCCGGGGTCGTCGGCCAGCAAGAAGCGCATCGGCTGGCGGGGGAGCATCTCCTCGTAGACGGCGCTGATCTGGTGCGGCAGGGGCTCGATGATCGAGGTGGTCACCGCCAGGTAGGGGTCGAACAGCCAGGCGAGCCGGATGCGCTGGGCCTCGGAGACCAGCCGGAGCAGCGCCCCGTCCCCGTCGAACGACCAGGGGCGGCCCGAGGCCACGAGGTCGAGGGAGGGCTCGTCCTCCCGGTAGACCAGCCGGTTCTGGACGCCGTGGCCGCCCTCGAAGATGACCTCGACGGCTTGATCCCCGTACCAGGTCACGGCCTTGACCGTGGCGATGCCCTCGACGGTGAGGCCACGCACCCGGGTGCCGGTCTGCAACTGCTCCAGCCGCACCATCGCTCGTCTCCCGCTGTAATGGCCCCGCCGCACCTCCACCTCGTTGCTGCGGGGCTGCTCGGAGGGGCCAGGGTAAACCTTTCGCACTGCTGCCGACAAGGCAGCAGGGGCAGCAAGGGCCGATCCGTGGGCCTTTCGTCATGCTCGACCAGGAGGCTTGCTCAGCCGCGGCGGGGGCTGCGTGGTCCTCCGGTGGGCCTGCCTCGCGCCGCACCTGGCCCGAGCTCAGGCACCCACGGGCGGCCAGCCGGCCGGGTCGACCCCGAACCGGGCCAGCTCCCGGTCCATGAGCTCCGCCCACCCCGTGTTCGCCAGCGGGCTCGCGGGGCTCGGGTGGGGAACCCGGCCCACGGTGAGGCCGGGCGCCCCCTCGAGGGCCGCCCGGAGGCGATCCGCGGCGAACTTGCCCACGCCGATCACGACCTTGGGCTCGAACAGCGCGACCGTCCGCTGCACCGCCCGGTCGCACGCGGCGAAGAGCGGCTCCCGCTCGGCCTTGGGCAACTTGTCCGGGGTGATGTTCGCCCCGCTCTCCCCCATGAAGACCAGGGGGCAGTAGTTCGCCACGAAGTGCCGCTCGAAGAAGGCCTCCGGGGTGCCGTACCGTTCCTTGGCCCAGCCCCAGAAGCGAGCGCCGCTCACCTCGCTGCGCCTGCAGGCAAAGCCCTGGACCGGGCGCTTCGGGTGCTCCCGCGCGGGCTTGCCCACCGGCGCCTCGATCCCCAGCCAGTCCCGCACCAGCGCGACCTCCCCGAAGGGCACGCCGACCTGAGCCATACCAAAAGGCCCTGGATTCATTCCGTAAAACAGGATTTCTCGTGTCCCGCGGCCGTACCGCTCGCAGTACCGATCCCAGGGCTGCCGGGCGTAGACCAGAGGGTCGTAGACGAGGGCGACCGGCGAGCCGAAGCGCAGCCCGGCCAGGTCGGCGACCAGCTCGTCCGTGATCTGTGCGAGGCTCACGGCTTCCCTCCGGCGGCCGCCACGGCCAGGCGTGCTTGCCCCCGGGTCGCGACGAGGGACGCCGGCAGGGGGTTGGTTCCCGGCTGCCGAGCGCCCGGCGGCGGGGCGTCATCGCCGGTCAGCGGGGGAGCGAAGGGCCGGGGTCCCAGGACCCGGGCCAGATCGCGGTCGGTATCGCAAAGGGGGTGTTCCATGGGGGCAGGGTAGCTCAGGACCGCGTCGCGGGCCAGCGCGGGAAGGAGCGGCAATGCTCGCCCTCGTGCTCCTGCTCGTGCTCCTGCTCGTGCTCCTGCTCCTGCTCGTGCTCCTGCTCGTGCTCCTGCTCGTGCTCGTGCTCCTGCTCGTGCTCCTGCTCGTGCTCCTGCTCGTGCTCCTGCTCGTGCTCCTGCTCGTGCTCCTGCTCGTGCTCGCGTTCGTCTTCGCCCCTCGCCCCTCATTCCTCATTCCTCATTCCTCGTTCCTCCTTTCCCCTTGACTTCGCGGCGGCTAATCGGCATTCAGAGTCCGCAATCTGAAATGAGCTGCCCGGCAGCTCGAGCGGATCAGGAGCGCAGGGTGCAAGGGATCCTCCACGTCAGCGAGGCGTCGAACCTGGCGGTGCACGCCCTGGCCTACCTCGCGGGGCAGGCTCCGGGCACGGCGGCCGCGGCCACGCTGATCGCGAGCCGGCTCGGAGTCTCCGAGTCGCACCTCGGCAAGGTGCTCCAGCGGCTGGTCAAGCTCGGCTTCTTGACCTCCGTGCGCGGCGCCCGGGGAGGCTTCTCCCTGGCCCGGGACCCGGCGACCGTCAGCCTCCTCGAGGTGCTCGAGGCGGTGGACGGGCCCCTGCTGGAGGGCGGCTGCCTCCTCGGCACGCCGGTCTGCCCGGCGGGTCGCTGCCGGCTGCGCGGGCTCCTCGAGGGGGTGACCCGGACGGCCCGGGAGGAGCTCGGGGCCCTGCGGTTGAGGGATTTCGCCAGCGAGGTGCAGGCCACGGCCCTCTCGCCGGGGCGGCGCCCCGGTGCGGGGGCGGCTGGATAACGATTCTCATCTGTGCGAATCAGTGGGGGCAGCCGGATCGGTCGGCTGCTGGGGTGTGCTTCGTCCGCGCGTCCGCGGGCGATCGAGCAAGGAGGCCAGGGATGTTCTGTTATCAGTGTGAGCAGGCTCTCAAGGGGACGGGGTGCACGAGCTTCGGTGTCTGTGGCAAGGACTCTCGGGTCGCCGCGCTGCAGGACCTGCTGATCCACGCCGCGCAGGGCCTCGCGATGGTCGCCTTCCGGGCGGCCGGCCTCGGGGTCCGGGATCCGGCGGTGGACACCTTCGTCCAGGAGGCCCTCTTCACCACCGTGACCAACGTCAACTTCGACGCGGAGCAGCTCGGCGTGCTCGTGCGCCGGGCCGTGGAGCTGCGCCAGGGCTTGCTCGGCCGTGCCCGGGAGGCGGGGCTGGTGGTGGACCGGGCCTCGGGTCTGCTGATCGGGACCGCGGCCTTCCAGCCGGCCGGAACCCTCGACGGGCTGGTGGCCCAGGGGGAGGGCATCTCCCTCGCGGACCGGCTGGCCGCGGGCGGCCCCGATCGGGTCGGGCTGCAGGAGCTGGTGCTGTACGGGCTCAAGGGCATGGCCGCCTACGCGGACCACGCCCGCATCCTGGGCCACGTCGATCCGTCCCTGGACCTCTTCTTCCACGAGGTCCTGGACTTCCTCTCCCGGGAGCAGGACGTGCCCGCCTTGGTGGCGATGGCCCTGAAGGTCGGCGAGGTCAACCTGAAGGTCATGGAGCTCCTCGACCGGGCGAACACCGGCGCCTACGGTCACCCGGTGCCCACGCCCGTGCGGATCACCCCGGTCGCGGGCAAGGCGATCCTCGTCTCCGGTCATGACCTCAAGGACCTGTACGCCTTGCTCGAGCAGACCGCCGGGACCGGGATCCAGATTTACACCCACGGCGAGATGCTGCCCGCGCACGGCTACCCGGGTCTCAAGAAGTTTCCGCACCTCGCGGGGAACTACGGCGGCGCGTGGCAGGATCAGCGCAAGGAGTTCAACGCCTTCCCCGGCGCGATCCTCATGACCACCAACTGCATCCAGGCCCCCGCGGACTCGTACATGGGCCGGATCTTCACTTGCGGGCTGGTCCGCTGGCCCGGCGTCACCCACATCAGCGACCGGGACTTTCGTCCCGTGATCGAGGCGGCCCTGGCCGCGCCCGGCTTCCCCGAGACGGAGCCCGAGCGGACGATCCTCGTCGGCTTCGGCCACGAGGCGGTGCTCGGCGTGGCCGGCCAGGTCGTCGAGGCGGTCAAGAAGGGCGAGATCAAGCACTTCTTCCTCATCGGCGGCTGCGACGGTGCGAAGCCGGGCCGCAACTACTACACCGAGCTCGCGGAGGCGGCGCCCCCGGACTCGGTGATCCTGACCTTGGCCTGCGGCAAGTACCGCTTCAACAAGCTCGACTTCGGCACGGTCGCCGGCCTGCCCCGGCTGCTCGACGTCGGCCAGTGCAACGACGCCTACTCGGCGATCCAGATCGCGGTGGCCCTGGCCAACGCCTTCGACACCGACGTCAATGGCCTGCCGCTCTCCCTGGTGCTGTCCTGGTACGAGCAGAAGGCCGTGGTGGTCCTGCTGACCCTGCTGCACCTCGGGATCAAGAACATCCGCCTGGGCCCGACCCTGCCGGCCTTCGTCGGCCCCGCGGTGCTCGATGTGCTGGTGAATCAGTTCGGCCTGCTGCCGACGACCACCGCGGACGCTGATCTCGCGACGATGCTCGGCAAGTAGTCGACCGGCCGGTGAGGAGCCCGGGGACGTGCTCCCGGGCTCCTCCCGCGGTCGGGCGCGCGGTGGAGGAGGGATGTACCCGCTCCCGGGCTGCTTTCCGGGGGGGGGCGAGCTCAGGGGATGGCCCCTGGAGGAGAGAGACCATGAAGCCGACTGCCGCCACCAAGGTGAACGACCTCCTCGCCAGCCACCCCCATCTGCTGGAGTTCCTGGTGAGCTACCACCCCCGCTACGAGCTGCTGCGGAACCGGGTGATGCGCGCGACCATGGGGCGGGTCGCGACCCTGGAGCTCGTCGCGTCCATGGCCGATCTGCCCCTGGACCGGCTCCTGGCGGACCTGCAGGCCGAGATCGATCGGCACGCGGCGGAGCCCGTCCCCCCGGCGGCCGCGACCCCGGCCCTGGACGACGCGGCCCGCAAGGAGCAGCTCAAGGCGATGATCCGCCGCCTGCACGCGGGCGAGCCCCTCGACGTCGTGCGCGCCGACTTCGAGGCCTCCTTCGGCGAGCTCGATCCGGCCGAGATCCCGCGCCTCGAGCAGCAGCTCATCCAGGAGGGCACGCCCGTCGAGGAGATCCACAAGCTCTGCGACGTCCACGTCGATCTCTTCAAGCGGGTCCTCTCCGAGCTGCCCCCGCCCGCCGAGCCCGCGGGCCATCCGGTGCACACCCACATGATCGAGAACCAGGAGATCGCCCGGCTCGCCACCCGGCTCGCGGAGGAGGCCCGGACCCTCGACGGGCTGGACGAGGCCGCGGTCCGGAGGACGCTGACGACGGTCGGCGGCCTGGTGGCGGCCCTCGGCGGCGTGGTCACGCACTACGTCCGCAAGGAGAACCAGCTCTTTCCCCTGCTCGAGCGCCACGGGATCACGGGTCCGTCCATGGTCATGTGGGGAGTCCACGACCAGGTGCGGGACCTGCTGAAGGTCGTCGCGGCCGCGGTCGCCCGGGAGGACGCGACGACCACCCTCCGCCAGGTGCCCGAGCTGGCGCGACACATTTTGGAGATGATCTACAAGGAGGAGCACATCCTCTTCCCCTGGGCCTTGCAGACCCTCGACGAGGCCGAGTGGCTCGAGGTCCGGCGGGGCGAGGACGAGCTCGGGTACGCGTACGCGACGCCGGGCTCGGACTGGCCCGCGGGCGGCCTGCCCGCCAGCTCCCCCGCGGCCGGCACCACCGCGGCCGGCACCCCCGCGGCCGGGCTGTTCGCACTGCGCACCGGCCAGCTCACCGCCAAGCAGATCGACCTGCTGCTGCGCGCCCTGCCGGTGGAGGTCTCCCTGGTCGACGAGCACGACGAGGTCCGCTACTACAGCGACCACGCGCACCGGATCTTCCCCCGGAGCCCCGCGGTCATCGGCCGCCAGGTGCAGCACTGCCATCCGCCGGCCAGCCTGGGCACGGTCAACAAGATCCTGGAATCATTCCGGGATGGTAGCCGGGACGAGGCGGAGTTCTGGATCGAGGTCGGGGGCAAGTTCGTGCGCATCCTCTACGTCGCCCTGCGGGACGAGCAGGGTGCGTACCAGGGCACCCTCGAGGTCACCCAGGACCTGACCCGGCTGCGCACCCTCACGGGACAGAAGCGCCTGCTCGACTGGGAGTAGTACCTGGACACAGCAGAGATGACCGGTTGGCAGACAGAGGGTTGCTGGTGGCGACCGGCCTTTACGACGGTCGCGCAGGTGCCGGCGCGGCGGCCGGCACCCACCCGGCAGCAGGCAACCAGTCGAAATCCTGGTGTCGAGGCAGTAGCCGCGCAGGAGCCCCCTTGCCCCTCACCCGTCTGATCCCGCTGCTGCTGCTCTTCGGGCTGCTCGGCGCCCACTTCTTCCGGGCGGGCGAGCCGGGGCTGCTGACCGTCTGTCTGCTGACCCCCCTGCTCCTGCTCGTCCGCCGGCGCTGGGCAGCCCGGCTGGTGCAGGCCGCGCTGCTGGCCGGGGGGGCGGTCTGGGCCGACACCCTCGGGGTCCTGATCCGCGTGCGGGTCGCGACGGGGCAACCCTGGCTGCGCCTGGCCGTGATCCTCGGCGGCGTCGCCCTGCTGACGGCGGCGGGGGCCCTGTTGCTGCAGGGCGCGCCCCTGCGGCGGCGCTATCCGGCCGACGCGGTCCCCGCCAGGGCCAGCCTCGTCGCGTTCGGGCTGGTGGCCGGTGGGCTGACCGCGGCCCACCTCGCCTCCCCCCTGCGGCTGGTCGTCCTCGAGCGCTTCTGGCCCGGTTTCGGGGCGCTGGAGATCCTCGCGCTGGGAGTCTACGCCGCGTGGCTGACCCGCCAGATCCTCTCCCCGGGGCGCTCCGCGGTCTGGCGACGGCGCCTCTGGCGCCTGTTCTCCGTGGTCTTCTTCGTCCAGTTGTCCCTCGGGGTCGCGGGCGTCGAGGAGCTGCTCCTCAGCGGCGAGCTACACTGGCCCGTGCCCGCGGTGATCCTCGCCGGGCCCCTGTACCGTGGGGAGGGGCTGTTCATGGCGATCCTCTTCGGCGTCACCTTGCTGCTCGTCGGGCCGGCCTGGTGCAGCTTCCTCTGCTACCTCGGTCCCTGGGACGACCTCGCGGCCCGCCGCCGCCGGCTGCCCCAGCCCTTGCCCGCCTGGCGGCACGGGGCGCGGCTCGCGGTCTTGCTGCTGGCGGTGCTGCTGCCCCTCGGCCTGCGGCTGGCCGGGCTGCCCCCGCGGGCCGCGGGCGTCGGGGTCGCGGTGTTCTGGGGCCTGGGCCTCGGGATCATGGTTCTTTGGTCACGAAGATCTGGTACCATGGTCCATTGCCTGCTCTGGTGCCCCATCGGGCTGCTGGCCAACCTCCTGGGGAAGCTCTCGCCCTGGCGGGTCCGGGTGCTGCCGGGCTGCACCGGCTGTCACGCCTGCCTCGCCGCGTGCCGGTACGACGCCCTGAGCCCCGCGACCCTCGCCCAGGGACGACCCGGGCTGAGCTGCACCCTCTGCGGTGACTGCCTGCCGCGCTGCCACACGGGGAGGCTCGCCTATACCTTCCCCGGGCTGGGCCCCGCCACCGCCCGGGTCGCGTTCCTTACCCTGGCCGTTTCCCTGCACGCCCTCTTCCTGGGGTTGGGGATGATCTGATTTTCCGCTACCCTGTCGCGGTGGCCCGTCGGCCACCGACGACGAGGGATGGACGATGCTCCAGCGACCGTGTGCCCTGCCCCCGGGAGGCTCACCAGCGACGACGCGCCCGCACCGGCGTCGACGGCCGGGCGACCGGACCGCGGGCGGCCTGCTGCCAGCCCTGCTGCCAGCCCTGCTGCTGCTGCTCGGGGTGGCCGGCCCGGGGTGTGCCACCACCGACGCCACCGTCGAGCTCGACGGCGGGGAGGTCGAGGTCGGCGGCGAGGGCGAGGGCGAGGGCGAGGTGGACCTCGGTCCGGACGGCGGCGGTCCCGTCCGGGACCTCGGGCCCGGGGACGCCGGCGGGGGTGGGCCGGATGCGCGCCCCCCCGATGGTGGCTCCCTCGCCGGCTTCCTCGAGCCGTGCGCGGAGAACCGCGACTGCCAGTCCGGCTTCTGCGTCGCGGGCGAGGGCGGCCAGCGCTGCACGCGGCCCTGCAACGACGACTGCCCGGACGAGTGGGCCTGCCGGCAGATCCTCAACGAGGGCGGCGACCCGGTCTTCGTCTGCGTCTGGGTGCCCGTGCTCTGTCAGCCGTGCGACGCCACGACGACCTGCCGGTCGCCGGACAACCTCTGCCTGGAGATCGGCGACGGCACCTTCTGCGGCCGCGACTGCCGCAATCTCCCCTGTCCCGACGGCTACACCTGCACGGAGATCCCCGAGGTCGCGGGCGCGCGCCAGTGCCTGCCCACGGAGGGCTGGTGTACCGTCTGCCGGGACGAGGACGGCGACGGCCGGCTCGGCGGGCCCCAGTGCGCCGAGTCGGTCGACTGCGACGACACCCGGCCCTCGGTCCACCTGGGGGCCGACGAGATCTGCGACGAGCTCGACAACGACTGCGACGGCCAGACCGACGAGGGCTTCGACCTGGACACCGATCCGCGGCACTGCGGTCGCTGCAACCAGGCCTGCGGCTACCCCCACGCCCAGGCCGGCTGCGTCCTTGGCGAGTGCCTGCAGGTCACGTGCACCGCGGGCAACCCCTGCACCGGCAGCTACGCCTGCCAGCGCGGCTGGTGCTGCGACCCCGGCTGGTACAACCTCGAGGACCGGCCCGGCGTGGGCTGCACCTACTCGTGCCTGGTGACCCTCGACGGCGAGGAGCGCTGCGACGGGCTGGACAACGACTGCGACGGCGCCACGGACGAGGAGACCGACCTGCTCAACGATCCCGCGGCCTGCGGCCGGTGCGATCGGCAGTGCGCCTCCGCTCGCTGCGAGCCGAGCGGTGACGGCTACCAGGCCCTGGCCGCGGCCCGCTGCCTCGGCGGGGAGTGCGAGGTGGTGGCGCCGACGAGCTGCGGCGCCTACACCTGCGACGCCGGCGGCGCACGGGGCACGAAGTGCGCGACCACCTGCCAGGACGACACGACCTGCATCCCCGGCGCCACCTGCCGGCACGGCCAGTGCTCCCTGCTCCTGCCCGAAGGCGCGCCCTGCGACCAGGACGCTCAGTGCGTGACCGACCTCTGCCAGCAAGGGACCTGCTGTCCGCTCAACGCTTACAACCTCGACGGGCGTGCCGACAACGGCTGCGAGTGCCTGGCCGATCGCCAGCATCCCGATCTGCCCGACGACGACTACCGGGACAGCAACTGCGACGGCATCGACGGGGACCTGGCGCGCGCCCTGTTCGTCGCGCCCGACGGGCGGGACGTGGGCCTCGGCACCATGGCCGATCCCCTGCGCTCCGTCTCGGCCGCGGTGGCGCGGGCCGCGTCCCGGGCCGACGTGAACCACGTCTACGTGGCCGGCGGGACCTACACCGAGAAGCTGACCCTGCTGGACGGGGTCTCGGTCTACGGCGGGTACTCCCGGGCCGACGGCTGGTCCCGCGGGGCCAACCCCACGGTGATCCGCAACGCCACGGCCGATCGGGGGCGGGTCGTCGCCGCGCAGGGCAGCGGCCTGCTCTCCGGGGTCGTCGTCGCGGACCTGACCCTCGAGGCCAGCAGTTCGGCCACGGCCGAGACCTCCGTGTACGGCCTGCACTGCCTCTCCTGCACGGGGCTGACCCTGCACCGCTGCGTGCTGGTCGCCGGGGACGCGGGGCCGGGTGTGGCCGGTGGGGGCGGCAGCGCCGGCCAGGCTGGCGGTGGGGGCTTCGCCGGCGGCGAGGGCTCCTGCGACAACCAGGACGCCTGGGGCCTGGGGGGCAACGGCGGCGTCTCTCCCTGCGGCACCGCCGGGGGCCGCGGCGGCAACGGGGGCAGCGAGGACCGAGCCGGGGACGCCGGCGCCCAGGGGACGGGCGGCACCGCGGGGGGCGCGGGGGGCGCGGGAGGTACCACGGGCAAGCCGGGAGGGGTCGGTAGTACCGGCGCAACCGGCGCAACCGGTACCAACGGTGGGGCAGGCCCGGTCGCGGGTCGGACCGTTGACGGGTTCTGGATCGGCGGCGCGGGCCTCGCGGGGGGCACGGGCAACCCGGGCAACGGCGGCGGTGGCGGCGGCGGCGGCGGCGGCCAGGGGGGCACCTGGGTGACCGATGGCGGCGGCAACGGCGGCGGTGGGGGCGGCGGCGGGGGCTGCGGCGGGTCGGGGGGCCTGGGCGGCTCGGGCGGCGGCGGCTCCTTCGGGCTGTTCCTGGTCAACTCCTC
>JAVEVO010000164.1:0-14956 GCA_034005005.1 Myxococcota bacterium | reverse complement strand
CCCCCCCCCCGCCCCCCCCCCGCCCCCCCCCCCCCCCCCCCCCCCCCCCCCCCCACTCGCCTCCTCTGTCGACGTTACCCCGGCTTCTCCAGCGGTCTCTGTCTGGCATGGCGTGTCTCCTTGGCCGTGTTCAGACACCGGAACTAAAGTATCATTCACCAGGATCTTGGTTTTAGTATGGCCCCGGCATGGGCGGGAGTCAAGGCGTTGGTCCTGCCAGTCCTGCTTCTTGCCCTTTCGGCCAAGAGCCCCCTTGGGGCGGCCAGCGGGGAGCGGGGCGGTGGTCGGCGCGTCGCACCCCTCCCCCGGCGCTGCGACCGGCCGCGTGGCTCGACCCGGGCTTGCCTCCGGCTTGTCTTCTGGCCGGCAGGATCGGGTACAATCGCGCCGGCCGCTCCTCGGCCGGGAGGTGTCGTTCGTGGAAGGCCGATCATGAAGATCCTCGGGACGGAGCTGGCGTACCTGGCGCGGGATTATCGGACCAAGCGCAACCTGCGCGTGCTCGCGCAGTATCTGGCGATCTCCCTCGTCCTGGTCCTCGTCTTCACCATCCTCTTCCACGTGATCATGCTCTACGAGGGCAAGGAGCACACCTGGCTCACGGGGCTGTACTGGACCCTGACGGTCATGAGCACCCTGGGCTTCGGCGACATCACCTTCGGCACCGACCTCGGCCGGCTGTTCAGCATCCTCGTGCTGATCTCGGGGATGGTGCTCTTGCTGGTGGTCCTGCCGTTTTCGTTCATCCACTTCTTCTATGCGCCCTGGCTCGAGGCCCAGACCCAGAGCCAGCTCCCGCGAGCGGTGCCTCCGGACACCAGCGGCCATGTCATCATCACGCACTACGACGAGCTGGCCAAAGGGCTGGTCAAGCGGCTGGCCGCCGAGGGGGTGCCCTGCTTCGTGCTCGAGCCCGACCTCGCCCGCGCCCCGGATCTGCAGCAGGACGGGGTGCCGGTCATCGTCGGTGATCCGGAGAGCGGCGCGACCTACGAGGCCTTGCGGATCCAGCACGCCCGCCTGGTCTTCGCCAACTGCGCGGACACCGTCAACGCCAACATCCTGCTCACCATCCGGGAGCTCAGCGAGAAGCTCCCGGTGCTGACCCTGGCCGCGGAGATCGACTCCGTCGACGTGCTCGAGCTGGGGGGCGCGAGCTACGTGATGCCCCTGAAGCACCGCCTCGGGGAGCAGCTCGCCAACCGGGTGCTCGCGGGCCACGCCCAGGCGCAGGTCATCGGCCGCCACGAGCAGCTCGTGCTGGCCGAGCTGCCGGTCAAGCACACCTTCCTCGAGGGCAAGACCGTCGCCACCGCCCGCCTGCGGGAGCGCTTTGGCCTCAGCATCGCCTGCCTCTGGGAGCGCAGCAGCCTCAAGCCCGTGCGCCCCGACACCCGGCTCTCCGACGAGACCGTCGTCGTGCTGGTCGGCTCGGAGGCCTCCCTCGCCCGCCTGAACCAGGTCCTCGACCGCTACGACGTCAACCCCAACCCGGTCCTGGTGATCGGTGCAGGGATGGTCGGCCGGGCCGCGGCCCTCTCCCTGCACCAGCGGGGCATCCCCTTCAACTTCCTCGACCGGGACGAGACCCTGCCCCCGGGGCTGCGCCAGCTCGCCCAGCACGTGGTCATCGGCGACGCCGCGGAGCGGGAGGCCCTGATGGAAGCCGGCCTGGCCAAGGCCCCGACCGTCATCCTCTCGACCTCGGACGACGGGACCAACATCTTCCTCGCGCTGTACTGCCGTCGTCTGCGTCCCAACGTGCGCATCCTCAGCCGGATCACCGAAGAGAAGAACCTCGACGCGATCCATCGCGCGGGGGCCGACCTCGTGCTGAGCCTCTCCTCCCTCGGCGTCGGCACGGTCGCCTCGTTCTTGCGGGGTACGGGCCCGGTGATCCTCGGCGGTGGGGTCGAGCTGTACTACCTCGCGACGCCGGCCTCGCTGCACGGCAAGGTCCTGGCGGAGAGCGGGATCGGCGCGCGCACGGGGCTGCAGATCATCGGCCTCCGCCAGCACGGGGCCCTGCTCACGGAGCTGCGCCCCGATCTCCCCCTGGTCCGGGACGCGGAGCTGCTGGCCATCGGCACCCCGGAGCAGCGGGAGAGCTTCGCCAAGCAGTACCATTGAACCATCGGAGGTCGCACGATGCCGGATGCACCCCTGGAGTTCATCGTCGAGCAGACCCTCACGGGAGGCTACCAGGCCCAGTCCCTGGGGGCCTGCATCTTCACCGAGGCGCCGGACCTCGCGTCCTTGCGCGCGGCGATCTGCGAGGCGGTCTGTTGCCACTTCGACGAGGGTTGCCAGCCGCAGGCCGTGCGGCTGCGCTTCGTGACCACCCTGCGCGAAGAGCTGTTGACCCCGTGAAGCGCCCCCGGGACCTCTCCGCGGACGAGCTCGTGCGGCGGCTGAAGCCCTTCGGCTACCGCGTGACCCGCCAGCTCGGCAGCCACCTGCGGCTCACCACCGAGCAAGGCGGGCAGCACCACCTGACGATCCCGGCCCACGCCAACCTGACCATCGGCAAGGTCAACGCGGTGATCTGGGAGCTGGTGCGGCACTTCGGCCTCGAGCGGCGGGAGCTCGTGGCGCGGCTGTTCGGGTAGCCCCGGGTCCGGGCCGGCCGGTCGCGGCGCGAGCCGGCCGCGCTCCGTGCGCGCTTGTCTCGTTCCCGGTTCCAGGTATGCTCGGGGGATCGTGCATCCCGGCCCGGCGCGTCGGCGTGGTGGCCGATGGAGGAGGAGCCATGGAGAATCCCGTGCGCGCGGCCCACGCCGCCCTGGTCGCGGCGGCGAGCGCCCGCCGGGCCTCGCGAGAGGCCGGCACGACGGTCCGGATCCAGGTCGGCTCGGCCACTTGCGAGAACGCCGCGGGCGCGGAGGCGGTGCTCGACGAGTTCCTCAAGCACATCCGGGCCACGGGCCGGACCGACATCCGCATCCATCGGGTCGGCTGCACCGGTCGCTGCAGCCGGGAGCCCATCGTCGGCGTCCTCCGTCCCGGTGAGCTCCCGGTGAAGTACGAGCAGGTCGATCGGGACCGGGCGCACCGGATCTTCACCGAGCACCTCCTGGGCGGGACGCCCTGCCACGACCTCCTGCTCGATCACCGTCCGGCCAGCGCGACCACGCCCCTCCCCCGCACCGCTGCGCCGCTCCCCCAGCTCGAGCTCGTCTTCTGCGCGGCCCCGCGCTGCCAGGAGGGGATCGGCCCGCAGTTGCGGGACCGCTGCGTCCAGCTCCTCGGCGAGGCCGGGATCCCCGAGTCCCGGGTCCGGGTGGCCGAGGCCTCCTGTTACGGCCTGTGCGCCGAGGAGGAGGTCGGGCGGGGCGTCCACCTGCTGATCCGTCCGGCGCACCGGGTCTACCGGATCACCTCCGCGGCCGAGCTCGAGGAGGTCTTCCGGGCGGAGGTCCTCGCCGGTGTGGCCCTGCCGCGCCTCGCGGTCGACGAGCGGCCGGTGGGGGAGGGCTTCGTCGAGCTGTACGGCGACGTCGCGTTCTTCAACCGCCAGAGCCGGGTCGCCTTGCGCAACAGCGGCGTCCTCGATCCCGAGTCCCTCGACGAGTACCTCCTCGACGGCGAGGGCTTCGTCGCACTGGCCGAGGTGCTCGCGCACCAGGACCCCGAGGCGGTCATCCGCACCCTCGCGGCCGCGAAGCTGCGCGGCCGCGGCGGCGGCGGCTACCCCACGGGACAGAAGTGGGCCGACGCCCGCCGGCAGCCGGGCACGCCGAAGTACATCCTCTGCAACGCGGACGAGGGCGACCCCGGCGCGTTCATGGACCGCAGCATGCTCGAGGGCGATCCCTTCTCGGTGATCGAGGGGATGATCCTCGGCGGCTACGCCATCGGCGCGGCGCGGGGCTTCTTCTACGTCCGGGCCGAGTATCCCCTGGCCATCCGCCGGATCGACGGCGCGCTGCGCGCCGCCCGGGACGCGGGCCTGCTCGGCCCCGACATCCTCGGGTCCGGCTTCTCCTTCGACCTCGAGATTCGCCTGGGCGCGGGCGCCTTCGTCTGCGGGGAGGAGACCGCGCTGATCCACTCCATCGAGGGGCAGCGCGGCCAGCCCCGCGTGCGTCCGCCCTACCCGACCGAGTCCGGGCTGTGGAGCCAGCCCACCGTGATCAACAACGTCGAGACCTTCGCCAACGTCCCGGTGGTGCTGCGCCACGGCGCCGCCTGGTTCGCCCGCCTGGGCACGCCGAAGTCCGGCGGTACCAAGGTCTTTGCCCTGGCGGGCAAGGTCCGCCACACCGGCCTCGTCGAGGTGCCCATGGGCACGACCCTCCGGGAGGTCGTCATGGAGATCGGCGGGGGCGTGCCGGGGGGCCGGGCGCTCAAGGCGATCCAGACCGGGGGGCCGGCGGGCGGCTGCATCCCCGCGGCTTACCTCGACACGCCGGTGGACTTCGACTCCCTGCTGCAGCTCGGCTCGATCATGGGCTCCGGGGGGATGATCGTCCTCGACGAGGACGATTGCCTGGTCGATATCGCTCGGTATTTCATGGCCTTCTCTCGGGATGAGTCCTGCGGCAAGTGTACGCCCTGCCGGGAGGGCACCACCCGCATGCTGGAGATCCTCGAGCGGATCGTCGCGGGCGAGGCCCGGCCCGACGACCTCGAGCGGCTGGAGCGGCTGGCCTGGCTGGTCAAGAAGTCCTCCTTGTGCGGCCTGGGGCGGGCGGCACCCAACCCGGTGCTCTCGACCTTGAAGTACTTCCGCGCCGAGTGCGAGGCGCACGTCCACGAGAAGCGCTGTCCGGCTCGCCGCTGCAAGGCGCTGCTGACCTACACGGTGATCCCCGACCGCTGCGTCGGCTGCACCGCGTGCGCGCGCAACTGCCCGGTGCACTGCATCAGCGGCCGCCCCAAGCAGCCGCACGTCATCGATCCGGCCGCCTGCATCCGCTGCGGCCGCTGCGTCGAGGTCTGCCGCTTCGACGCGATCGCCCGGGGCTGAGGGAGGAGCAGATGAGCACGACCCACGACGCATCCCCCCCTGCTCCGACCGTCCGGATCACCATCGACGGGCAACTGCTGGAGGTCGAGGCCGGCAAGACGGTCCTCGAGGTGGCCGAGCAGGTCGGCATCCGCATCCCCCGGCTCTGCTATCACCCCGACCTGAGCCTCGCGGGCGCCTGCCGGGTGTGTCTGGTGGAGCTGGAGGGCACGGGCCAGTTCATCGCCTCCTGCGCCAACAAGGTCTGGGAGGGGATGGCGGTGCGCACCAACAGCCCCGAGATCCGCCAGGCCCGCCGCGACATCGTCGAGCTGCTCCTCGACAACCACCCCCTGGACTGCCAGACCTGCGAGCGCTCGGGCCGCTGCGAGCTGCAGGAGCTGGCCTACTCCCTGGGGGTGCGGGAGCGGCTGTTCGCAGGGGCGCGCAAGCACTTCCCCCTCGACGCTCGGTCCGTCTCGGTGGTCCGGGAGCCGGACAAGTGCATCCTCTGCGGGCGCTGCGTCCGGGTCTGCGCCGAGGTGCAGGGCGTCAACAACCTCGGCCAGCACGGCCGCGGCTTTTCGACCCTCGTCTCGCCCGCGCACGGCCGCGCCATGGACGACTCGGTCTGCATCCAGTGCGGCCAGTGCGTGGCGGTCTGCCCCACGGCCGCGTTCCTCGAGAAGAGCGACACCGACCGGGTCTGGGCCGCGCTCGCGGATCCGGCCAAGCACGTCGTCGTCCAGGTGGCGCCGGCCATCCGCGCCACCATCGGGGAGGGCTTCGGCCACGCCCCGGGCGAGGACCACACCCACAAGATGGTGGCCGCCTTGCGGCGCCTCGGCTTCGCCGCGGTCTTCGACACCGACTTCGGCGCGGACCTGACGGTCGTCGAGGAGTCCCTGGAGCTGATCCGCCGGCTCGAGGCCGGCGGGCCCTTCCCCCTGCTGACCTCCTGCTCCCCCGGCTGGATCTCCTACCTCGAGAAGTTCGCGCCCGAGCTGATCCCCCTGGCCTCCACCTGTCGCTCGCCGATGTCCATGACTTCCGTCCTGTTGAAGACCTGGTATGCACAGTCGAAAGGACTAGACCCCCGCCAGGTCTTCGTCGTCGCAGTCATGCCCTGCGTCGCCAAGAAGTTCGAGGCGGCCCGCCCGGAGCACCGCCTCCCCGAGGGCGACCCCTACACCGACGCGGTGCTGACGACGCGGGAGGCCATCTGGATGCTGAAGTCCTATGGCATCGACTACTGGAACCTTCCGCTGCTGGATTTCTCCACCTTGCAGGACGACTTCGACAGCCCCTTCGGCGAGACCACGGGCGCCGGGGCGATCTTCGGGACCACCGGCGGGGTCCTCGAGGCGGCCCTGCGCACGGCCGCGGCCAAGCTCGCCGGACCGGGCGAGGAGGTCCCCCTGGAGTTCCACCAGGTCCGGGCGGTCGACGGGCTGCGCGAGGCCGAGGTCGCCCTGGGGGGCCGGACCCTGCGGGTCGCGGTGGCCAACGGGCTGCGCAACGCGGCCCGGCTCTTCGACGAGCTCGCCGCTGGCAAGGTCTACCACCTGATCGAGGTGATGGCCTGTCCGGGGGGCTGCGTCGGCGGGGGCGGCCAGCCGTACCCGCCCCCGGGGATGCACGTGCTCGACCCGGAGCTCTTGCGGCTGCGGGCCGGGGCCCTGTACCAGGTCGATCGCGGCAAGCCCCGGCGCCGGGCCCACGAGAGCCCCGGCCTGCGGCGTTTGTACGACGAGTTCCTCGGTGAGCCGGGCGGGAGTCTGGCTCACACGCTCTTGCACACCAGCTACGCCCCGCGGGGGCCCAGGGGGATCCGATGAGCGAGGTCGAGGCCGTCATGCCCTCCGTGGCCCCTGCCTTCGACCGCCAGGCCGAGCTGGACCGCTGTGCGGCGCGCCTGCCGCCGGCCGCGGTCGAGCAGATCCGCCAGGCCCGGCGGGGCCCCCACCCCGAGAGCGCGCTCATCGAGGTGCTGCACACGGTCCAGGACGCGCAGGGCTGGCTCTGCCCGGAGGCCCTCGACGCGGTGGCCCAGCTCCTGCAGGTGCCGACCGCGACCGTCACCGGGGTCGCGACCTTCTATCACCTCTTCCGGCTGCAGCCCCAGGGGCGCTATCGCCTCGCGATCTGCCTGGGGACGGCCTGCTACGTGAAGGGCGGCGACAAGGTCTCGGCCCGGCTCCAGGAGGAGCTGGGCATCGGCATCGGCCAGACGACCACCGACGGCCTGTTCTCCCTCGAGGAGGCCCATTGTGTGGGCACCTGCGCCCTGGCCCCCGTGGTCATGGTCAACGATCGGGTGGTCGGCCCCATCACCCCCGACAAGATCCCCGGGCTGCTCGAGGACCTCGTCCAGCAGGACCGGCAGGGGGGACGGCGGTAGGCGGCGCCCACTGGCGGTAGGGGGGAGCGGATGTTCGACAGCCTGTGGCAGGACCTGCGGGTGGCCTACGCCCGGCAGGAGGACGCGGCCTCCTGGAAGCGAGCCTTGCGTGTCGCGACGAGCCAGGGCGTCTGGGCGCTGGGCGTCTACCGCTACGGCCGGTGGCTCCGTCAGCAGCGTCACCCCGCGTTCCGGCTCGTCCGGCCGAGCCACTTCGTGCTGAACAAGGCGGCCGAGATCCTGACCGGGATCAAGATCTTCCCCGACGTCACCATCGGCCGGGGCTGCTACCTCCACAACTTCGGCGGCGTGGTCATCAACGGCGACGTCGGGGAGGAGTGCGTCCTGGTCCAGGGCGCCCAGTTGCTCAGCCGCGCCGACGGCCGGGGCGGGGCCCGCCCTCGCCTCGGGCGCCGGGTCTACGTCGGGGCCGGGGCCAAGATCCTCGGGGGCGTGGTGATCGGCGACGGGGCGAAGATCGGCGCCAACGCCGTCGTCCTGCAGTCGGTCCCGGCCGGCGCGACGGCCGTCGGCGTGCCCGCCCGGATCATCCGCCGCGACCCTTGAGCGGGACGAGGCGGCTGCTCGCTCAGAAGCTCCCCGCGAGGCCCAGGCCCCAGGTGGTCCGCGACTCGCCGGTCCGGTCCCGGGAGGACAGCAGCAGGGGGTTCAAGGTCAGTCGGGGGCCCGCGGCTGCTTGCCGGGCGTTGACGCGCTCGGCCGAGCCGTAGCTGTCGATGGCCTCCCAGACCGACAGGCCGAGCCAGCCGAGGGCGCCCGTGGCCAGGATCACGGAGCCGACGCTGCTCCCTTCCCGGTCGTCGTCCTCGCCGCCCCCCATCATCTCGACCACCGCCTCCTGGGCCGTGAGGTAGCCGCCCGCGAGGGCCAGCCCGCCGCACGCGGCCCGGCCGAGGGTGAACAGGCCGGCCCGGCCCCAGTCGCCGGTGTAGGCGTGGCCGGCGGACGGGCCGAGCAGGGCGCCGACGCTCACCAGACCGATCCCCAGCGCGTCCGTCGCCTCGAAGACGATCTCGTCGTCCGAGGCCTGCCACGCGAGCAGCCCGCCGCCGATGAGCATCAGGGGGGTCGCCACCGCCAGGCCCGTGGCCAGCGCCGGGGAGCGGGGCGCGGGCGCCAACACCCCGCCGGGCACATCTCCTTCGGCCTCCTGATCGCTCCAGGCGCTCCCCGGCGCACCGAAGAACAACAGCCCCGCCAGCAGCCAGCTCGCCATCCCGTGCGCGTCGATCTTCCGCATCGTCCTGCACCTCGCTCCTCGTTCCTGGAGCGCGGGGTATGCAGCCGGCGTGCCAGGTCGCGTCCCGGCTCCTCCTCGGCGACAGACGCAGGGCGCCGGACGTCGACCGTGGTGGCGGGTGGTGTGGGCGCGCTCCAGGAGGGAAGGGGAGGGCTCCAGGAGGTTTGGTGGCGTCGACCAGGCCCTCTCCGGCGTGTCCGGAAGCAGGCGGGGTCGAGGTCACTCCCGCTCGAACCCCGCGCTCGTGAACTTCAGCGTCCGGCTGTTCTCGCTGACGATCCGCACCACGTCGTCCCCCACGCCCCCCGGCACCCGGACGTGGATCTCCAGCGTGACCTCCACCTCGGCCCCCGGCAGGGTGGAGAGGTGCTGGAGCACCTCCTCGGCCACCTTGCCGGCGTCCCGGCCGAGACGGCTGCCGTCCAGCTTCACCGACCCGACGAACACGCTGGGCTTCTTCGGGGCCGGGACCTCCACCGGCGCCTTGGTGATGTCCTTCCCCGTGGAGGTCGCATCCTTGCCCCCGGACGTGGAGACGAGGGTGAACCCACCACCACCGCCCCCGTCGCCCTTCGAGGTCTGCAGGGCGGCCTTGTGGGCAAGCTCTGCCTCCTCGTCGGCCTGGAGCTGCGCCTCGGCGACCCCGGGCTTCACCAGCAGCGATCCGGCCTCCAGCAGCGGGTTCTTGGCTCGGAGCTGGAGCCCCCGATATCGCTTGGTGGCCTCGTCGTAGCCCGCAGCGAAGGTAAAGGTCTCCTCGACCAACAGCCCGCCCAGCCCGTCCTTCACCGCCCCGTGCAACGTGTCCCGGCTGATGATCCGGGGCAGGTAGAGGTAGCGGGCGAACCACTCGGCAAGCTGGCCCACGGAGACGTGGTCCTTGTCCTTCCACAGCCAGGTGTCGAGGTGGTGGCGCAGGGTCGTGCCCCCCAGAGCCGGGACGAGCTGGCCGTCGGTCACGAGCTTCTTCGAGGTGCGCTTGGCCAGGGGGTCGCTGCCCTGGATGCGGATCTCGTCCAGGGCGATCAACTCGTCCGGCCGCACCTGGGCGCCGCCCTCCACGGCGTTGTGGACGGGCACGAGGGCCAGCGTCCAGGTCTCCCGGATGCGGGCATCCACCGTGCCGTCGGTCTCCTTCTGCTTGGTCTCCGCCTGCTTGCGCTGGAAGGCGTCCAGGTTGAGCGCCTCCCGCTCCTCGTAGATCGACTTCCAGGCGAGGTGCTGGGCCGTCCCCTGGAGCAGGGCGTCGAGCTGGGCGGCGTCGGGGGCGAGGAACACGAGCATGTTGCGGTTCAGCCGGGGGGAGTTGCCCCGCTGGTCGAGCAGGGTGCGGGCGAACTTCAGCCCCGGCGTGTCGGTCTGTCCCTTCCGGTGCGGGTGCTGGGGGCCGAGGATGACCAGCCGGGCCTCGGGCTCGTCGTGGACTTCGGAGGTGCTCTCCGGGCAGGGATGCACCCCGGCGAACTCGCCCCGGTGAGCCTTGGGCTTGCACTCCTCCCGGATGCGGCGCACCAGCTCGACGTACAGCCCCTCGGGCTCGCCCAGCAGGGTGTTGGCCCGGTCGTCGGCCAGCCGGTTCAGGTTGGCCTTGGTCGAGATCCAGTAACGGTTGCCGTCCTGGTGGATGTGCTTCGCCTTGTCGGAGATCCGCCGCAGGGCGTCCCCGAAGGTGGCGGCGTGCTCGCCCGGCTGCGTGCAGCCCAGGCGCACCCGGCGGTCGTCGATGCCGGGGTTCTTGCCCGTCGAGCCCGGAGCGGTGCCCAGGTAGAGGGTGCGGGCCACCCGCCGGCAGGCGGAGACCCGGCCGAGGTTGGGATTGGCCCGGTCTAGTTCCTGGGGCAGGGCGTTGGGGCCGTCCACGTCCTCGCTGATGATCGGCTCCCACACGTCGTCGAGGTAGCGGGTCAGCTCCGACTTCACCGCCGGGTCGTCCATGGGCATCGAGGCCGGCAGGATGAGCAACCCGGAGTCGTTGGCCTCCCAGAGCCGGTGGATGACCTTGGCCAGCAGCCGCAGCACACCCCGGGTGCGCTGGAACTTGTCCAGGGTGCTCCACTCCCCGTAGAGCTGGTCGAACACGTCCGGGTGCAGGGGGTAGGCCGCCTCCAGCTTGCGCTTGTAGGCCCCCTCCGAGACCCCGGAGGGGAACTCCGCCTTGTTCTCCAGGTACATCCGGGAGAACCCCTCGATGACCCCATCCCGGGCCACGAACTTCTCCCGCTCCCGGATCGGCTCGAACAGCCGTCGCCGGACGATCTCGAACCCCTCCTCGGAGCTGGCCGGCCGCCAGGTCTTCCCGACCCGCTCGAACACGTTCTTCAGCACGGCCAGGGCGTGCTTGCCGTTGGACCCGCCCACCTCGATGTCGCTGGACGGGATGGAGGCCACGACCAGGGTGCTCTTGGCGGCCTTGGCGGCCTCGGTGAGCGCCTGGGCGAAGGTGGCCTGGGCGTCGAAGTCGCCTGAGGGGAGATCCCGCCGGTCCACGGTGTTGCGGGCGTAGGCCACCCACTCGTCGATGAGCACCAGGCAGGGGGCGCAGCGGTTGAACAGGTCGGTGAGCACCTTGGCGCCGGGGCTCACCCCCTTGGTGTCCGAGTCGGCCACCAGGGCGTAGCCCTCAACCCCGGCGAGTTGCCATGCCAGCTCGCCCCAGAGGGTGTGGACCCTGGTGCCGTCGGGCTTCTCGGCCACCTGGCCCACGGAGAGGTGAGTGCCCACGAGCACGGCCCGGCTGGCCTTGGGGGCTCGCTCCAGCCCGACGGACTTGAGGATCGGTTCGAGCCCGGTGAGCTGGGTCGTGGGAGTGCCGCAGAACAGGTGGTAGAGGGCCAGCATGGCGTGGGTCTTGCCGCCGCCGAAGTTGGTCTGTAGCTCGACCACCGGGTCGCCGCCCATGCCGGATAGGCGCTCCAGGGCTCCGGCCAGCAGCTCCTTGATGCCCTCGGTGATGAACGTGCGGCGGTAGAACTCTGCCGGGTCGGTGTACTCGACCCCGCCGATGCCCTGGTGGACGTTGTGCAGGTCGGCGGCGAACTCGGCCTGGACGTAGCGCCCGGAGATCACGTCCTGGTGGGGGGTCACGACCTCTCGCCAGGGGCGGAGGCCGGCCTTGGGGCTGCCGTCGATCAAGCTGGCGGTGCGGGCCTTCGTGCGGGTCTGCTCTGCGAAGACCTGGCGCTGGAGTTCGTAGCGGAGCTGGGCGACCTGCTCGGCCTCGGTCGGGGCGCCGACCTCGACCAGCAGCAGCCGCATCGTGTCGAGGGCCCGCTCCGTCTGGTCGGAGGTGAAGGCCTCGTCGTGGGCGTGGCGGTTGCGGATGTCCACCAGCTCCCCGGCGTAGCTGCGGGAGGCCTTGCCGAGCAACGGCTCCAGCAACTCCCGCCAGACCTCGGGGATGATGAACAGCTTCAGCATGAACTGGTTGTCGAGGTGCAGCGAGCCGTCCTGCTGCCGCTTGACCTCGAAGCGGGCCGCCAGGATGTCCTGCCAGGAAGCGCCGAACTTGGCCTTGAGCTGCTGCTCGATGTAGGGCTTCAACCCGGCCCGCAGCAGCTCCAGCCCCTTGCCCACTCGTTCACGGTTGGTGATGGCCATCTCGCTCTCCGTCCTCCGGGGGGCCCGGCTAGTCCTGGTCTGCCTGTTCCTTGATCCAATCCCGGGTGCCGGACGGGACGCTCCGCTTGCCCGGCTCTGCCGACAGCTTCTCGATCTCCGGCCACGACACCACGAGCCCGTTGTAGGCCCTCGCCTCGTCTGCCCACTTCTTCCGCTCGCAGGTGGTGTAGAGCCGGTAGGCCAGATCCCGGGCCGGGGCGGCCTTGGCCCCCAGAGCGGCCAGCAGCTCCGCAGCCCCGGCCTCGCCCTTGGTCTCCAGCCGCTTGATGAGGTGCTGGGTGGCCTCCCAGACGGTCGGCCGCTTGTCGAGGGTCGGGTCCCAGTCGTCGGGCAACTCCTCCCGCTTCAGCAGGCGCACCTTGCCGCCGGCCGAGTGGAGGAGGCCGGCCTCGGCCACGCCGGCCACCGACACGTTGCGAGCCGTCGCCAGCGTCTCCGCCTCCCCGTAGGCCCCGGCCTCGAACTGCCGGGTCTCGAACCAGGTCACGGCGAAGCGGGTGTCGGCGTCGAACTCGCCCTCCTGTTCGGTCAGGTACTCGTCGAGGGCCTGGTTGATGAGCTGGAGCGCCGTTCGCACGGACATGGCCGTGCCGTCGGCCTCCAGCACCTTCGAGTGCCGGGAGAAGATGCCCATCCCGGGGCCGATGCTCGCCTGGGCCATGTCAACCGGGGCGATGTTGCCCTTCTGGAGGTTGCGGAGGGCAGCGGGCAGTTCCTGCCGGAGCAGCCGACGGAACGTGGTGCGGTCGATGGTCGGGGCGTCAGCGGGGCGCTTGCGGCAGACGAGAACGATGGAGGAGGCCAGGGCATTCGTGCCCGAACCGATCATCCGATTACTCAACTCGGTCCTCACGGGCCAAGTACCTCCGACGGAAAAACCAGCCTTCTGCACTGCATCAAGGAATGTTTCCCACCCCGTGCTCGAAATTCCGACACTGCTTTGGTTCTCTGACTGCTTGAATGCGTAGTAAATGGTCACTGGTGAATGCCGATTAGATTGAGCAGCTAGATGACTCATGACATCGGTCATCCCGTCAAGAAAGAACTTCTCTGCCTTATCTTTGGTCCCATGCCGATATGAAGAGGCAATCAACTCCTCAGATTTCGGCACTGCTAGCGTTCTAAACAGTGAAGGGAATGTATAGCGCAAGGACCGGCGCAACCATACATAGAAGAAGTCTGAAAGATCTGCATATCCAATATTGTCGTAGTATGGTGGATCGGTGGAAACAACGTTGCCAGTGGATTTCATCTGGCTTGCGGCATCTGCCTGGCTTGTCTCGCCGCAAATAAGGGCCAAGTCAGATGCTACTCCGTCGATACTTTCCGCCGTCCAGTCCACTGCGCCAAGGAAGCTTCCTGTACCACCTAATAGGGTGTTCAGTTCAGCAAAATCCCATGTCATTGGGATATTATTTCGAGAAAAGGTGTTTCTTGTGGAGTCTCTATCAGTAAACCATGTACAAATCGTAGATCCACGGTCAGCCAGTTTCGAGATTGCGAATGATAAATAAGTAGCTATGGATTCAGAGTAGGCCTTCGCTCCAAGACCACCTTCGTCGAACGCTTCTTCATCAGAAGCGAACCCGGCGCTCAAACCATCATGCTGCGCTTTTGTTTTCGCCTCTTGAACCAGATCAGAAAAGGTTGTGAGAGCCGTTAATTGGCGTGGCGTAAAGGCATCTCCCCAGGTTGGCATGCCGTACATTGGGAGTCGGTCTACATCATGGCAACGAGTTGGTACAAGAAGATCAGGTTTCCATGATGGTTTCGCTGTCCTGGCAATAGCCTCATGCTCATCTGTCGGAGCAAGGTAGACCCGCCCTCGTTGACCATCAGCGACAATGGCCATCAACCTCTCTCTCATCCTTCCCGCTTGTGCCTCTGAGCGGACGTAGTCGGCCGATATTGCTGTTCCAGATAGCAAACACCGGAAATTTGCACCCCGTGCGAGTTTCGTGCCATTCTTGGCCGATGCATCCTTGGGCGCACCTTTTTTAATTGTGAACCTGTATGTTCCGCCTTCAACAACCGGCTCAACAAAGGTCTCTTTCCCCTTCTTGGTTGAGACCATGAACGTCGAAACGAGGGGCACATGCGTCCCCCCACAGGCAGGGTTAGGGCTGGCGACAGTCCTTGCCCAGAGCCAAGCGACGGCGGATGATCTTCCCCCGCCATACTCCTTGGGCAACTCCACGTCCGGGTACAGGTGGCCGATGCGCTTGAACGCCTCGTCCCGCATCCACTTCCCGTAGTACCGCACGTCCTCCGCAAGCCCCTGGGCTCCCTTCCAGGTCTGGATGTCCCTACGCTTCCTCGACTCTGGGTTCACCGGCGGCCTCCCGGCGAACTTCGGCGGGATCTCGATCAGCGCCTTGTTGATCAGCACGGCCACCGGGTTCAAGTCGGTGGCGATGGCCCGCAGCCCGAGGCGCTGGGCCTCCAGCGGGATGCTCCCGCCCCCGGCGAAGGGGTCATGAACCGGCGGGGCGACTTCCGCCAGGTAGCGGTTAACCGCTGCCACGTCGGCCTTGCTCAAGTCCCGGTAGCGCCCGTCTGCCCCGTAGGACGGAGGGACTCGCAGCACGGCCTCGTCCTGGGCGCTGGCCGTGCCCTCGGCCTTGCGGTTGCGGGCAAGGCTGCGGGCGATCTCCACCCGGGCGGCGTGGATGATGGTCTCGTTGTTGGAACTCTCCCACTTCACGAGGTCGGTGATCAGCCCGAAGAG
>JAVEVO010000316.1:0-3254 GCA_034005005.1 Myxococcota bacterium | reverse complement strand
CTCGATCATGTAGCGGGAGCTGTTCTGGGAGCGGAGCCCGACGAGCAACTGGGCGTTGAGGGTCATCCAGCTCTCCGCCACGAGGCCCGTGGCCTCGGCGATCCCCGCCGCGATCTGATGCGCGTCGAAGATCTCATCGACCTTCGCCTCGATGGTCGAGATCCCGCCTGCGAGGTCGAGGAGCGTCTGGGCCTCGGGCAGGGAGACGATGACCCAGCGCTGGTTGACCTCCTTGTTGCGCAGGTCGAAGATCCCGGCGACGGTGAACACCTCGCTGCGGCCGCCGACGGTGAGGACACGGATCTTGTCCCCGGCGCTGGCCCCCAGGTCGTCGGCCAGCGCGGCGCCGATGACCGCCCGTCCACCCTGGACCACGAAGCGTCCCGCGCGCAGGTTGCCGGAGACGTCGACGATCTGGTCGAACCGCCCCGGGTCGACGCCGCGGAGCTGGACCGAGCGGGTCGCCTCCCCCCGGTTGGCGAAGGCGGAGCCCGTGACCGTCGGCGAGGTCGCCACCACCCCGGGGGTCGCGGCGACCCGCGCGAGCACCTGGGGCCACTGCTGGATCGAGCGCAGCCGCTGGGCCGGCCGCTCCAGCCGCACGGTGCGGGAGCTGCCCGCCTCGCTGAAGAGGATCCGCGGCGCCTCCTCCGGCGGCCGCACGACGAGGTGCGCCTGGTAGCCGAGGGTCTGCTGCACCAGGCTGTCCTGCAGGCCGTCCATGAGGGCCGTCAGGAAGAGGATCACGCCGACGCCGACCGACACTCCGGCGAGGATGAGCAGGGTCTGCATCCGCCCCTCGCGCAGGTAGCGCAGGGCCACGAAGAGCTCGAAGGACATGGCTCAGGGCCCCGGGATGGCGGCCCGGGCCCGCTTGCCCGCGCCGATCCGGTTGGCCGGGTGCACCACCAGCTCGCCCGGGGCCAGGCCGTCGGCGATCTCCAGCATCCCCTCGCCCCGCAGCCCGAGGGTCACCGCCCGGCGGGCGGTCCGCCCGTCCTGCAGGACGAGGACCCAGGGCGCGCTCTCCCGGTCCCGCACCAGCTCGGCCGGCAGGGTCAGGGCCGAGTCCCGGCGGGCGACCTCGATGTCCACGGAGACGGTCATCTCGGGGAGCAGGAAGGCCGGCGGCTCGAGGATGCGGAGCCGGACCTCGATGGTCCCCCGCAGGGGGTCGACCGCCGGCGCGATCTCCGTCAGCTCCACGGGGAAGTGCACCGCCGGGTAGGCGTCGGCCGAGGCGATCCCCCGCTGTCCGGGCTGCAGGTAGGCCAGGCTGCTCTCCTCGGGGTGGACCTGCAGGTAGCGCTCGCCCCGGCGGGCGAGGATCAGCAGGGGAGTGCCCGGGGCGATCACGTCGCCGGGCTCGACGCGACGCTCCAGGACGACGCCGTCCGCGGGGGCGACGATCCGGCTGGCGGCGAGCCGGGCCTCGGCGACCTGCTGGGCGGCCTGGGCCTGGGAGAGGGCGGCCTGGGCGAGGAGGAGCTCGGTACCGCCCGCGGCCAGGCTCTGCAGGCGGGTCTCGGCGGCCAGCCGGCGGCTCTCTGCTTGCTCCAGGGCGGCCTGGGCGTTCTCCTGCTCCTGGCCCGAGACGATCTGCCGGCTGGCCAGGTCCGCCAGCTTGCGGGACTGGGCCGCGGCCAGCCGCTCGGCCACCTCGGCCTGGCGTAGCTCCTCCCGGGCCATGGAGGAGCTCACCCGGCGGATCCCCTCGAGCCGGGCGCGGGCCTGGACGACGCTGGCCTGGGCCGAGCGCAGGGCGGCCTCCAGCTCGGCGGACTCCAGCTCCAGCAGCCGGGCCCCCGCGACGACACCCTGGCCCTGCTCCACGTGGACCTGGCGGGCGACTCCGCCGATCTGCGTGCCGAGCTGGATCTTGGCCGGCGCCTGGACCCTCCCCGAGGCCACCACCCGCTGGACGAGGGGCTGCTGGGCCGCGGCGACCACCGTGAGCCGTGGTCCGACCGCGTACCGCCAGCCGCCGAGGCCGAGCCCGCCGAGCACCACCAGCGCGATCACCAGCCCGCGCTTGCTCCGCCTGCCACCTGCTGCGCCTTGCATCCTCGGGCCTCCTCGGGACCCCCGACCCCCGGGGGAGCATCGGCTCCCGGGGCAGAAAAGGCAACCGGGAAACGGGCGCGGCGATTCCCCTCAGGGACGCGCCGGTCCCGCGGCCGGGGGTTGGTGGACGCTGCCCCGGGCCAGGGACGCGAAGACGCCGAGCAGGCAGCAGGCCGCGAGCAGCAGGAAGGTCAGCCGCATGGTCAGCACGAAGGGGGCGCGGACCGCGGCGCTCACGGGGGCGCCGCCCAGGATCAGGGCCAGCATCAAGGTGGCGACGCCCATGCTCAGCATCTGTCCGAGCAGGCGCATGGTCGCGAGGATGCCGGAGGCGATCCCGAACGAGCGGCGGTCCACCGAGCCGAGCACGGCGTTGGTGTTGGGCGAGGAGAACAGGGCGAAGCCCAGGCCGAGCAGCAGCAGGCAGCCCGTCAGGTACGGGAGGTCGGGCGTCTCGCCGAGCCCGGCGAGCAGCACCAGGCCGACCACGGTGCACGCCATCCCGGCGGAGGCCACCAGCCGCGGCTCGAGCCGGTCGGAGAGGCGCCCGGCGAGGGGGGACAGCAGGGACTGGACCGCGGGCTGGGTGACGAGGATCAGCCCGGCCTGGCGTGGGTCGTAGCCGCCGACGCTCTGCAGGTACAGGCTCAGCAGGAAGCTGATGGCGAAGGTCGCCGCGTAGTTGGTCAGGGCGGCGAGGGAAGAGAAGAGGAAGACCCGGTTGGTCCGGAAGAGGGTCAGATCGAGCACGGGGTGCTGGCAGCGGGCGGCCCAGCGTCCGAAGAGGCCGAGCCCGAGCACTCCCGCGAGGACGAGCCCGCCGCCGGGGAGGGACGGCATCTGCCCCAGCCCCAGCATCAGCAGGAGCAGCGCGAGACCGTAGAGCAAGGCGCCGGGCAGGTCGAACGGCTCCCGCTGCGCCGGCACCTGCTCCCGGGCGAGGAGGAACAGGGAGAGCAGGCTGATCCCCAGCCCGAGGGGGACGCTCGTCCAGAACAGGCTGCGCCAGCCGAAGCCGTGGGTGAGCAGGCCGCCGACGAAGGGGCCCACGGACAGGCCGAGGTAGACCGCGGCGACGGTGAGGCCGAGCACCCGTCCCCGTTCGCCCGGGGCGAAGACCGAGGCGATGAGGGCCATGCTGAGCCCGACCATCATCGCCGCGCCGAGCCCCTGCAGCACCCGGGCGGCCA
>JAVEVO010000163.1:0-15221 GCA_034005005.1 Myxococcota bacterium | reverse complement strand
GCCCTCGCTCCCCTCGCCCTCGCCCTCGCTCCCCTCACCCTCGCCCTCGCCCTCGCTCCCCTCGCCCTCGCCCTCGCTCCCCTCGCCCTCGCCCTCGCTCCCCTCGCCCTCGCCCTCACCTTCCGCGGCGCACCCCTCGTCGGTCCGACCGTCGCAGTCGTTGTCGGCCCCGTCGTCGCAGATCTCCGGCGCGCCCGGATAGATCGCGGGGTCGCTGTCGTCGCAGTCGTCCGCCGCGCAGTAGTCGTCCTCGTCGACGTTGTCACACAGGCAGACACCGACCGCGTCCAGGTCCCGGAAGATGGGCTTCTCGCAGTAATCGAGCGCGTCGCAGTCGCGATCCGTGAGGCAGAACGCGAAGCAGCGGCCGTCGGTGACGCGATCGGAGACCTGCAGGCAGATCAGGCCGTCGTCGCAGACGAGGCGATCGTCGACGCTCGCATCGCACACCTCGTGCAGCCCGATCTCGTCGCTCTCGAAGCAGCCGTACTCGACCGGGTCGCCGTAGGGGTAGCAGGCCTTGCCCGCGGGGCAGTCCTCGCTGGCGATCCCGCAGTCCTCGACCCGGGGCACGCAGAGGCCGTAGCCAGGGATATCGTCGATGGGCGAGCACTCCTCCCCGGCGGCACAATCCAGCGCGTTGGCACACCACTGGATGCAGAGGCCGTCGGCGGGATCGTCGGACACCTGTAGGCAGATCGCGCCGTCGGCGCAGGGCAGGGAGCTGACCCAGGTCTCGGCGTCGGAGTTGCAGGCCCGGCCGGCCCGGATGCCATCGCTGGGGTAGCACTGGAAGACGCCGTCCTCCACCGGGTAGCAGGCCTGGCCCACGCAGTCCCCGCCCGCGAGGTCGCAGTTGGTGTCGCCGCCGCCACCGCCCATGACGTCGTCGATCCAGTCGGCGTACGCGTCGACCCGGGTGTCGTAGCCCGTCTCCTGGCAGTTCTCGTCGCCCACGGAGACGACCCCGGCGACGACCTGCGCGCCGCCCAGGGTCATGAAGCCGGGGCCTCCCGAGTCGCCGCTGCAGGGCATCACGCCCTCGAACTCGTAGCGGTAGCCGGTGAGGTAGACGTCGCTGATGCTCACGGTGCCGCTGCGCTTCGTGCCGCTGCCGGTGTCGCGCACGCCGTTGTTGACCCCGTAGCCGACGTAGAAGACCGAGGCGCCCGCGTGGTTGCGGTCGCTCAGGGGGGTGCGGTTGATGTTGTAGGTCCCGACGCCGGCCACCCGATCCTTGAGGTGGACCAGCCCGATGTCGCCCTCGGCGGCCTGCGGGTCGTATCCGGGGTAGGGATAGAAGGCGTCGGCCTCGTACTTGAAGCCCCCACCCTCCTCGACCACGGTGCCGACGTAGAAGGAGGTCATCCAGGCCTGGATCTCGAAATCGTCGGTGGGCAGCAGGCAGTGCGCCGCGGTCAGGGCCCACTCGTCGGAGAGCAGGGTCGCGGTGCAGAAGTTGGTCAGCACATAGCCGCTGGCGTCGAGCACCAGCGCGCCGACCCCCTGGTACCCGTTCTCGGTCACGCCGCCGACGATGGGCTGCTGCAGGTCCCCGAGCGCCGGGAAGGGCTCCTCGTGGCAGGCCGTCAGGGCCGGCAGGCTGCCGAGGAGGACCAGCAGCGACAGCCGCCGGGCGAGAGAGAAGAGGGAAACCGACGGTCGTCGCACGCCCACCATCCTGACTGACATGTGCACCTCTCGAGCCAGCAAGACCTGGACCGGGGCGACGGCTCGTGCTCTCGCCCCGGCTCCGGGCGTCAATCTAGGGCGAGGGCCGGGCGAGGGCAAGGAAGAGGAGGACGGGACTCCCAACTCGGCTGGCGACGGGGGGATTCGCGGCCTTCTGGCTAGCGCGCCCGGCGCTCCGGGAGGACCAGCCCCGTCCGCCGCTGGACCAGCTCCCGGGTCTGACGGTACAGGGCGTCGTAGTCCTGCTCGACGACGGGCCGGCCGGGTGACCACAGCCCGAAGGAGTCCGCGACCTCCTGGGCCCGGGGATAGCCCGCGTGGGCGTGGCGCAGGATCGCGGTGAGGGGATCGAAGGTGAGGACCCGGAACAGTCGCTCTCCGGCCTCCGGGGTACCATCGGCGCAGCAGACCTGCCCAGCATGGAGCGAATTGCCTATGCCCACACCGCCCCCCTCGTGGAAGGACACCCAGGTGGCACCGCACAGGGCGTTGCCCACCAAGTTGAGCACCGGGTAGTCGCCGATCGCGTCGGAGCCGTCCTGCATCCCCTCGGTCTCGCGGTTGGGTGAGGCCACGGAGCCACCGTCGAGGTGATCCCGGCCGATGATCACCGGCGCCTTCAGCTTGCCCTCGGCCACCAGGGCGTTGAGCACCAGGCCGAACGCGGCCCGCCAGAAGAAGCCGGCCCAGAAGACGCGGGCGGGCAGCCCCCGCTCGAAGGGCACGTGGCGGCCCGCCATGGCGAGCCAGGCCGTGAGCTGCGGATCGTCCGCGAACAGGCGGGCGGCATAGGCGTCCGTGACCCGGATGTCCTCGGGATCGTTGGACAGGGCGGCCCAGCGGAAGGGCCCCTTGCCCTCGCAGAACAGGGGGCGGATGTAGGCGGGCACGAAGCCCGGGTACGTCCAGGCCTCGGCGAGCCCCCCCTTCTCGGCCTCGGCGCGCAGGTTGTTGCCGTAGTCGAAGGCCTCGGCGCCGCGTCGCTGCAGCGCCTGCAGGGCCTGCACGTGGCGCACCGCGGTCTGGCGGGCGAGGCGCTGCCAGGTCAGGGGCTCACGCCGCTTCAGCTCGGTGATCTCCGGCACCGTCAGCCCGAGGGGGGCGTAGCCGACCGCGCCCCGTCCGCCGGTGCCCCCCGAGGAGGCGATCTGGCCGATCTCGTGGGCCGAGGTCTGGTCGGTGACCACCAGGGGGGTGATGCCCTCCTGGAGCAGCCGCTCGAGCAGCTCCACCGCGTTGGCGTGCACCCCGAGGGAGCGCCCGGCCGAGCCGATGGGCCCGCGGCCGACCCCGTCGGCGACGAGCTGCCGGACGCGGGCCAGGGCCGCGTCGACCGAGGGCAGCTTCTCGTCGAGGTAGCCCCGCGCGAGGCACTCGTCGATCTGCCCCTCGTCGACCTCGGCGACCAGCCCGAGCTTGCCGCACATCTTGATCGCCAGCGGCTGGGCGCCGCTCATCAAGCCGAGCCCCGCGGTGACCACCAGCGCCCGGTCGAGGGGGTTCGGGACCCGGCCGGCGGCCTCCGCGGTGCGGATCGCGGCCGCGATGGTCTCGAAGGTGCCCTGCAGGATCCCCTGCAGACCGATGAAGATCCAGCTCCCCGCGGTCATCTGGCCGTACATCGTCAGGCCGGCCTTGCGCAAGGCCGGGAAGTCTTGGGTCCAGCTCGGGACGATGACCGAGTTGGTGATCACCACCCGGGAGGCGTCGCGACCGGTCTGCATCACCCCGTAGGGCACGCCCGACTGCATGAAGAGGGTCTCGTCGGGCCGCAGGCGATCGAGGAGCGCGAGGGTCTGGTGGAAGGCCTGCCAGTCCCGCACGGCCTGGCCCGAGCCGCCGTAGACGTACAGCGTCCGCCAGTCCGCGCCCATGTGCAGGTTGGAGATCAGGGCGCGCCGGACCGCCTCGGTCGGCCAGCCCGCCCGGGTGGTCGGCCGACACGCGGCCTCCCCGGCGGGCAGGGGAGGGATCTCCGGCGGCTGCAGCTCGAGCCGCAGCCGCTGCTCCTCGGTCAGGGCGCCGGCACCACCCCGGATCTCCTGAAAGCGGGTCCTCGACATGCTCACCTCCGCCAGGCGGGCGGCCCCGCGGGACTCCCCGCGTCGCCGGCCCCCGGCCTCAGTCCCGCGGGACGCAGACCGCCACCGCCTCGACCTGGGCGGTCTGGGGCAGCAGATCCACGGGCCGCACCTGGAGCAGCGCGTAGCCGTGCGACGCGAGCCGGGCCAGGTCGCGCGCCAGCGTCGTCGGGTGACAGGAGACGTAGACGATCCGCCGCGGCCGGCGCGCGGCCAGCCGCGCCAGCAACTCCGGTGCCGCTCCCCGGCGCGGTGGGTTGAGGACGACGAGCTCCCCGCGGCCGGGAGTCGCCTCCGCCGCGGCCAGATAGGCCGTCGCATCCGCCTCCACCAGCTCGAGGGAGAGCCGGGCGGACTTCGCGGCCCGTCGCGCCGCGGCGATCCCGGCCGCGTCCCGCTCGACGCCGGTGACCGTGAGCCCGGTCGCGGCCAGGTCGAGCGCGTACGCACCGACACCGCAGAAGAGGTCGAGGGCGTGGGTCGCGCCGCTCGCCGCGGCCGCCTGCCGCACCTCGGCGATGAGCAGGTCACCGGCCACCGGGCTGGCCTGGTGGAAGGCCCCCGGCGTCAAGGGCACCGCGATCTGGCCGGCCTGCTCCCACAGCCCCGCCCGCCCGGCGAGGCAGACCGGCGCCTCGCCGACCACCTCGTTGACGCTCTGCCCCTGCGGGCTCCACCAGACCGTGCGGAGCTCGCCGCCGGTCTGCGCGAGGAGCCGGGTCGCGGCCTCGTGCAAGAGCCCGGGACGGGTCGCCGGGCCGCCCGTGAGCAGGACCCAGGCTCCGCCCTGGCGGGCGGCACGCACCGTGACGAAGCGCAGCCCGTGGTCCTGGCCGGCCTGCCACGCGGGGAGCCGGACCCGACGGAGGACCTGCTCGACCGTGGCGGCGAGGTGGGCGATGGCCGGGAGGTGCAGGGGACAGTTCGTCCCGGGACGGAGCTGCTGGGTGCCGGGGGCGTAGTAGCCGAGGCGGGGCCCCTCCCGGCCGGGCGCCACCGCGAAGACGGCCTTGGCCCGGTAGCCGAAGGGCGGCCCGGAGAGCAGGGGCAGCAGCTCGCCGGACGCGTCCGGGAGGCCGGCCTCCCGCAGCGCGTCCTCGAGCATGGCCACCTTGACCCGCGCCTGGGCCGCGGGCGGCAGCACGAGCAGGGGACAGGGTGCGGGATCCCGAAACCGGGGGCACGAGGGCGGCACCCGGTCGGGATGGGGCCGCTCCAGCAGTCGGACCCGGGCCGCGGCCGGCTCTCGACCCAGCTCGACCGTGGCGATCTCTCCCGGAAGCAGGCCCGGCACCACCAGCCGCCGGGCGGGCGCGATCGCCTCGTCCGCCGGGGCTCCGGGAGCGAGCGCGTGCTCCGGGCCCACGGTGCGCGCGGACGACGCGAGCTCCGGGCCAGGCTCCCCGGCGGACGAGGCGGCCGGCGCGGTGCCGGCCGGCGCCCCTCCGGGCAACACGGCGAGCAGCCGACAGACTGCCCCCTCCGGCGAGAAGCCGACCGCCTCCACCCGCACCCGCTGCCCTGCTCGTAGCCGCTCCGTTCTCATGGCGGGGGAGGATAGCGCAGGGACGAGGGGATGGCCAGGAGGGCCTGGAGGGGATAGACTGCTCCCGGGATCATGGGCCAGGAGCCAGGCATGGAGCCAGGGAAGGCAGGATCCGGGACGGAAGTACCGAGGCGGCCACCCCACCCGCCCCGGCACCCCGCCCGCCCAGGACGCCTGCTCCTCCTGGTCTTGTTGCTCCTGCCGGCGGCGGCCCGGGCCGACGATCTCCAGCGGTTCGCGGACCGCTGGTTCTACGGCCTCGAGCTCGGCGCCAGTTGGCGCTCGGCCAGCGCCTTGACGCGCCTCGGCCCGGCCGACCAGACCTCCCGCTGGCAGGAGTTCGACGGCCTCGCCCCGGGCTGGCTCGTGGGGGTCGGTCTCGGGGTGCGGCCCTGGGAGGCGGTCACCCTCCAGCTCGGGCTGCAGGGTGGGGATTTCGGCTGGCAGCCGCTCGGCGTCGCCGCGTGCGAGGTCGCGGGGCAGCCCACCCCCGCCGGGAGCTGCGCGGCCCCGGGGGTCGGCGGGCACGGCTGGCAGCTCCGATTCGGCCCCGAGCTGCAGCTCGCGCTCCCCTTGCGCTACGTCGCGCCCTACGTCGGCCTCGGGCCGGGACTGCACCTGCACTACCTCGACGGCGAGGCGGCCGGCTGGGGCGCGCGCTTCGAGCTCCGCCTGCTCGCCGGCCTGCAGCTCTACCTCTCCCGCGACCTGCGGCTCACCCTGAGCTACGCCCGCAGCGAGCACGACCTCACCACCTCCCGCGACGACGCCGCGGCCGAGGCCGGGACCCTGTCCTGGACTGGTGTGCGCCAGGAGAGCTTCACCCTCGGGCTCACGGGCACGCCCAAGAGCTACAAGCAGTCGCCGAGCAAGCCGACCTGGCTGCTCGTCCCGGCCCTGGTCGCCAGCACGGTGGCCGGGCTCGGGCTGGCGGCCGCCCTGGCCGGGAGGTAGGGCCGGATGCGCTCGACCCGCGGCGGCCGCTGGATCCTCGCCCTCACCTTGCTGGGCGGCCCCTTCCCGCCCGCCCTGGCCGGGGCCGCCCCGTGGGACGGCATCGTGGTCCCGGCCGTCCCCGAGCCGACCTGCGTCGAGAACTGCGGCGATCACCCCGGCGGTGGCTCCGCGCCGGCCTACGAGCGCCCGGCCCCGGCCCCGGAGGCTCGGCGCCGCCAGGAGGAGCAGGCTCGCCAGCGGGCGCGACAGCAGGCCGAGGAGGAGCGCCGGGCCCACCTGGCCGCGCTCGACGCCCGGGCCGAGGCGCGGGCGGTGACCCGGGGGCTCGCCCGCCAGGAGCAGCTCTGGCAGCAGCGGCTCGCGGAGCAGCACCTGCAGGAGCTCGCCGCCACGGCCGCCGCCCAGGGCGAGTCCCGCCACCGCTACCTGCGGGCCCTCCTGCTGCCTGTCCCCAGGCAGGCCGCCCCCCCGGTGAAGGCCGGCCCCTTCGACCCGGTCGGGCCCGCGGGCCCACGCTCCCCGAGCGCCCGGGAGCAGCTCCGGGCCATGGCCTTCCACGGCGCCGAGGCGGTGACCGTCGCCCTGGCCTGCGAGGACGCGCCCGCCGGCGACCTGCTGTTCCGCGACGCCGCCCGGCTGGCCGAGCTGTCCAGCGGGGTGACCGACACGGGCCGGATCTCCCGGGAAGCCGAGGACTACGCCTTGTTCGCGGGTCAGGCCGACGCGGCCCGGCTCCTCCCGGAGCGGCTAGCCGCCTTGCGGGAGAGCCGTGCGGCCGACGAGCGCGCCCGCGCTGCGCTCGCGTTCCAGGACCAGAAGCTCGCGGACCTGCGCCGGGAGCTGGCCCGCCAGGAGGTCGACCTGGCCGCCCGCCGGGCCGCCCAGGCCCCGGCCCTGCCCCCTGCCGCGGCCCCCGGGGAGCCCCTGTCGACCGGGGAGGCCCCGGAGGACGCGGGGCTCTCCCGGGCCGGGCAGGAGGTGGACCGGCTCCGTCAGGCCGTCGCGCAGCTCGAGGCCGCGCAACGGGCCGCGCAGGAGCAGCAGGAGCGCACCTCCGCGACCGTCGTCCGCCACCGCCAGGAGCTGGAGCAGGAGCAGCAGCGGCTCACGCGGCTCGCCCGCGAGCCGGGGGGGGCACCATGACCTTGCGCCCCCGCGGGGCCGCGCCGCGCCGACCAGGCCTGGCCCTGGCCCTGCTGCTGGCCCTGGCGCTCGCCGCGGGAGGCTGCCGACCCTACTACCGCGACGCGGAGCGGCTCCCGCCGCCCCTCGACGACACGGCCAAGCTGCGGCCGGCCGAGGAGCGGCTGCGGGCCGGGCAGCCGGACGCGGCCATCCTCTTGCTCCGGCGCCTGGTCCAGCGGGAGCCGGCCACCAGCGCGGCGAGCAGGCAGGCCCGGGTCCTGCTGGTCAAGCTCTACGGGGAGCAGGGGCTCGTCGCGCCGGCGCTGGCCTTCCTCGACCCGCCGACCTTCGACGCGGCCCTGGCGATCCCGGCCCTGGCCACGGCCCTCGGCCCCCTGGCCGAAGCCAGACGAAAGGCCCAGATCGGCGACACAGAACAGGCCTTGAGTCTCTATGCCGGCTGGATCGCGGACTATGGTACCCCGGACAGCCCCCTCCTCCAGGGCTGGGTGGACGAGCTGCTGGCCTCCTTGCAGGGCACGACCGGCCGCTACGTCACCCTGGCCCTCGCCGCGGAGGAGGCCGGGCGCCCCGGCCAGGCGGTCCGCTACTGGGAGCTCGCCAGCCGCTACCTGCCCCGCGCGGCCTGGGCCGTCCACGCGGACCGCGTGACCCGGCTCTGCCGGCAGCTCCCCGACCCCGCCGGTCGCAGCCCGTTCGCCGTGGAGCAGGCCGCCTCCGCCGCGGCCTTCCTCGCGCGGGGCGAGCCGGGCGCGGCCCTGCGCGGACTCCGGCGGGCCCTCGCGGCCGCGCCCTGCTGGGCCGAGCCCCACGCCAGCGCGGCCCTGATCCTGGGGAGCCTGGGCCAGTACGCCGAGGCCGCGACCCTGCTGGCGCGCCACCTGGCCCTGTCCCGCGACCCGTCGCCGCCCGCCGGCTACCCCTCCCTGATCGCCGAGTGGTCCGCGCTGGCCGCCCCCGACGCGCCGGCAGAGCGCTGGCGAGCGGCCCACACGCGCTGGCTCGCGGCGCGCCGCTCGGCCGAGAGCTACCGGAGCACGGGCAAGCTCCTGCTGGGCTGGGCCCTGGGCCTGGGCGTCGCCGCGGGCGGGCTGGCCCTGCTCGCGGACGACGGCCTGACGGCCATCACCGCGGGCGAGCTCGCCACGGGGGCCGAGATCCGCCAGACCCACGAGCGCAGCCACCGGTACCGGGGCGTGGCCCTCGGCCTGGGCGGGGCGGCCGGCCTCGCCGCCCTGGTCGGCTTGCCCCTGCTCGTGCTCCCCGGCGACGCGGACCGGCTGCTGCTCGCGCCGGCCCTGGTGCCCGACGGCTTCGGCCTGCAGCTCGCGGGAGCCCTGCCATGAGCCCCCCGTCCACCCGGCTGGCCCTGCTCGGGCTGCTCTGGCCGCTCCTCCCGGCGGCCGGCTGCCTCGCCAGCCTCGACGAGCTGACGCCCTTCCCCTGCGCTGCGGACGGCACCTGTCCCGCCGGGCTGGTGTGCCGCGCCGAGGTCGGCTGCACGCCGGCGACCGTCGACACCCCCTGCGACGCGACCACCGACTGCCGCCCCGCGGGCGCCGGGGCGAGCTGCCGGCACGGCCTCTGCGTGTTGCCCTGCGGGACCGACGCGCGCTGCCCCGCGGACCGGATCTGCTCCCAGGTGGCCTCCGGCGGAGTCTGCCTCGCCCGCTGCGACGAGGAGGGCGGCTGCCCGGCCGGGCTGAGCTGCCAGCCGCTCCCCTACGGCACGGCCACGGCCTGCCTGCCGCCCGCCACGACCCTCCCCCACTGTCTCGCCGAGGAATCCACCGGCCCCGCAGAGGAGTGC
This sequence comes from Myxococcota bacterium, assembly GCA_034005005.1. Taxonomy (GTDB): domain Bacteria; phylum Myxococcota_A; class JAVEVO01; order JAVEVO01; family JAVEVO01; genus JAVEVO01. The sequence goes on along the minus strand of JAVEVO010000163.1, from coordinate 5,989 downwards.
GGTGCGCCCCTGTTCGACCTCGACTGCGGCACGGGGACGCGGTGCGCCCGCCACAGCAACTGCCTCGCGGACGGCCGCTGCCAGTGTGCGCGCGGCTACGGCGCCTACTCCTGCGCGGGGTCCCGCTCCTGCGTCGCCGAGGGCGGCTGCGCCTTCCCGGACTGGTGGTGCCTGCCCCTCGAGATCCCGCGCCGCTGCCCCGGGGAACCCTTCGTCCCGCGGCGGTTCTCCTGCGCGGACGGGCGCGAGCTGCTCTCGGGCTGCGGGGGGGAGAGCTGCGAGGAGCGCTGCGCCGAGCCCCCGGATTGCGATCCCCCGCGCGGCCACTGCGCGGCGGGCGCGCCGGGCCGCTGCACCCTGGCCCGCACCGCGCTCGGGGATCGCCTGGTCTGCACGGCGGCCGGCACCCTGACGACCGACCAGCCCTGTGTGCTGCTCCCCGAGGCCCCGCCGGGCGTGGACGACTGCGCGGGGGGGCACGTCTGCACGGACCTCGGGGCGCTCCCGGACGCGCCACGCTGCCGGCGCTTCTGCCGCTCCGCGGCAGGGTGCCCACCGGGGAGCGCCTGTCTGGCGATCTCCACGGACCTCCCCGACCTGGGGGTCTGCCTGCCCGGCTGCACCCTCTTCGGCTCCTGCGGCGGGGGCCTGACCTGCTCGCTCTCCGGCGAGCTGGGGGATCGGGTGGTGACCTGGTGCCGGGCCATCGGCGAGGCCCCCGCGGGTAGCCGCTGCACGCGCTCCCGGGACTGTGACCGTGACCTGACGTGCGTCGCCTTCACCGACGACCAGCGCTGCGCCCCGCACTGCGACGACACCCACCCCTGCCCCACGGGCCGCTGCGTGAGGCTGTCCGGCCCGGACCTGCCCCCAGGCTCGGGGTACTGCGTCCCGGAGTGATCCCGGGCGCCGGAGGCCGGGGAGGTGGTCCGGGACCCTCAGAAGACCGGCCGGGTCAGCACCAGGTTGAAGCTCCACTCGGCATAGGGATTGAGCGTCCGGGCGCAGTACCAGTTGAGGAAGGCGTAGCGGAAGTCCCGCAAGGAGAGCAGCCCCCCGCCGCCGACCGAGGCCGCCAGGGGGGAGCCCGCGTCCGCGAGCCCGCCAGGCCAGGCCCGACCGATATCCGCGAAGAGGGCCGCCTGGATCGCCACCGGCCCCACCAGGGGCAGCGGCAGCCCCGACGTCACCCGCAGCCGCGGCTCGACGTTGAGGAAGGCGATGGCCCGCCCGGGGAAGTTGCTGCTACGAAACCCCCGCACGTTGAGCAGGCCGGGGAAGGGCTGGCTCGACACGAAGGGATCGAGGTTGTCACCGCCCAGGGTGAGCTGATCGACCAGGTCCTCGCTCGACGACCCACCGGCCCCGACCTGACCGGCCAGGTCGAGCCGCGGGGCCAGGGGCACGAAGCTCCGCAACGTCCCGTAAAACATCAAGAAGTCTCGATCGGAGCCCCAGACGCGGCTCGAGGGGAGCACCACGGCCCGGGCCTCGGTCCCCTGCCAGCGGTAGTTGTCCAGCAGGTCGGCCCGGCCCACGCGCAGGTTGATCGCGGGCAGCGAGAGGGTGGCGAGGACGGGCGTGCCGCGCTGCAGCGCGGGGGTCCGCTCGCCGCGCGGCGCCGCGGCCAGCACCGCGGGCAGGTTGAGCAAGGGGTAGAGCTCTTCCCGGAGCAGGAGGTAGCGCAGGGAGAGGGTCACCTGGCCCGGCAAGAGGTCGTAGCCCAGATCGATCAGCCCTCCCCGTCGCAGCACCTCGATCCCCGACGCGGGCACCCGCCAGTCGGCCGGCCCGGCCGGCGGGGTGTAGCCCGGGTAGCTGGCCAGCAGGCTGCCGGCCAGCACCGCCTGGACCTCGATCTGCGCACCGTGGACCGGAATGTTGGGAAGAAGGAACCAAGCTCTACCTAGATTATAGTCATCTCGGCGCATATAATAGCCACCAATCTCAATATATTGGTGAAATGAATTCGCATCATAAAGACCAGCTATCAATATATCAACAGATCCGCTCTGATAACCCAGGATCGGGAGCAGTGACCAGCCAACCTCGGCCACGACCTGCAGGTGCAGTCGACCGGCCGCCACCTCGCGCACCGTGGCGGAGAGCTGCCGAAAAAGCCCGGAATTCCTCATGTTCTGCAGATCGCGCGTCCAGCGTTCCCAGGAGAAGGGGTCCCCGGGGCCCAGGCTGAGCTGGCGGTGCAGGGCGGACGGGGCGATCCCCCTCCCCCCGACGAAGGCGAGGGGCGCGAGGAGCAGCCCGTCGCACGCGGCCGTGGGCGGGAGCCCGACCACGCAGCCCCCGGACTCGGGTGCCGGCGGCAGGGGGGCGGCCTGGAGCAGAGCGCCACCGGGCAGACCGAGCGCCAGCCCGGTCAGCACCGCCAGCGCGCCGCGGCGGCGCCCGGGGACGCCCGGCCGCGGCGCGCGGGGCGCGCTCACTGCGCCGGGGCGAGGGTGGGGAGATCGACCTCGGGCTCCTCGTCCACGTCCGTGGGCAGGCCGACGGTCCAGACCTCCGGGCTGGGCGGTGTGACCGGGGCGGGCCCATCCCCGAGGGGCAGCAGCAGGCCCGCCTCGGTGTCGGCGTCCGGACCGGGCGCGGCCAGGGCGGGCTGCTCCTCCGGGGGTGTCGCCGTGCCGGCCCCGGCGACGGGGCTCTCCTCGGGGGGCAGCAAGGGTGAGCGGGAGGACTGGAACTCGGGGTGGACTTGTCCCCACAAGGCCGCATAGCGCGCCACCGCCGGGTCGTCGTCATCGAGGGGTGCGACCGACAGGGTGCGGAGCTGCTCCTCCAGCCGCTGCCGGCGATCGTTGCCGAGCAAGGACCACACGCCCCGCGGGCCGGCGAAGAAGACGGCCATGTCGACGTCCACCGAGGAGGCCGGGACGGTGAGCAGGTAGGTGCCTCCGGCGGTCGCGTAGCCCAGGGACTCGATCTCCAGCCCGCAGAGGCGGGCCAGCCCGCGGAAGGGCCCACCGAGATCGGCCGGGTACTCCCCGGCCCGGGCCCGGTGCTCCTCGAGGGCCTCCTGCAGGGGGCGACAGCGGCGGACGACCGCCTGCTCCTCCTCCGCGAGCTTGCGCTGCGCGTACAGCAGCACGCCGCCCATGCCCACGACGATGCCGAGCACCGCGAGCACGGGCAGGCTCAAGCAGCCGAGCCACCAGCGGCGGACGAGCTGCAGGGTGACGCCCCCCGCGAGCAACGAGAAGCCGAGCGCGGCGGGGAGGAAGGCCGTCAGGAAGCTCCCGGCGAGGCTGTGGGGCCGCACGTCCTCGGCCAGCACCAGCCCGAGGATCAGGGTGGCCACGAGCAGGAGCGCGCCGGTGGCGGCGAGCAGCCGGGGCAGCAGCCGAGGTCGGGCGCGGGCAGCCATCCGGCTAGCGGAGGCGGTCCCCGGGCCGGGCGGTCGCGGGCAACTCCGGCAGGACCAGGTGCTCCTCGTCGGGGCCCGTGGCGAGGATCATCCCCTCGCTCACCCCGCACTTCATGGTGCGCGGCTTGAGGTTGGCGACACAGATCAGCTTCTTGCCGACGAGGCTCTCGGGAGCGAAGGTCTTGCGGATGCCGGCGAAGATCGTCCGCTCGCCCAGGGGCCCGAGGGAGACCCGCAGCCGCAGCAGCTTCTTCATGTCGGGCACGATCTCCGCGGCCTGCACCAGGGCCACTCGCAGATCGGACCGCGTGAAGCCGTCGATGTCCACCTCGTCCGCCAGGGGATCGACCGTGTACGTCTCCTGCTCACTCATGGCCTGCGTCTCCTTCTCGGCCCCCGCCCCGTGCTGCTCCGCGAGGGCATCCTGTCGCACCCGCTCCAGGGCCGCGGGGTCGAGCCGGTCGAGCAGCCGCTCGAAGGAGCCGACCTGGCCCTCCCAGAGGTTGGTGCCGACGTCGTCCCAGGTCTGCTCGCCCAGGCCGAGCAGCTCCTCGATGGTCCGGGCGTAGCGGGGCAGGACCGGCTTGAGCATGGTCGCGATCGCCCGGGAGAGGTTGACCCCCACCGCGCAGATGCCCCGCGCCTGCTCCGGGTCCCGCTTCTGGACCTCCCAGGGCGCAGCCTGCTGCAGGTAGAGGTTGGCCTCCTCGGCCAGGGTGACGATCTCCCGCACCGCCCGGGAGAACTCCCGGGCCTGGTAGTGGCCGGCGACCCGCCGGGCGAGCGCGGGGAGCCCGGCCAGGAGCCGCGCGGCCCGGGCGTCGTCCACGGGGGGCGGCCCCAGCCGCCCGTCGAGCCGCTTGCTGATGAACTGCAGGGAGCGGCTGGCCAGGTTGACGACCTTGTTGACCAGCTCCGCGTTCACCCGGTTGGCCAGCTCCTCGAAGGAGAGATCGAGGTCCTCCACTGCGGCGGTCAGCTTCGAGGCGTAGTAGAAGCGCAGGTACCCCGCGTCCAGGTGGTCGAGCCAGGTGCGCGCCCGGAGGAAGGTGCCGCGCGACTTGGACATCTTGCGGCCCTCGATGGTTAGGAAGCCGTGGACGTAGATCTCCTCGGGCAGGTTGTAGCCCGCCGCCTCGAGCATCGCCGGCCAGAACAGGGTGTGGAAGTAGATGATGTCCTTACCGATGAAGTGGAAGATCCGGGCCCCGTCCCGCTGCCGCCAGTACTGGTCGAAATCCTGGCCCGTCCGGTGGCAGAGCTGCTCGGTGGCCGCGATGTAGCCGATGGGCGCATCCATCCAGACGTACAGGAAGAGCTGCTCTTCTCCCGGCACGTGGAAGCCGAAGTAGGGCGCGTCCCGGGTGATGTCCCAGTCCTTGAGCCCCTCGGCGATCCAGCGCTGCACGTAGTTGCGCACGTAGTCCTGCAGCCGCCCCGGCGCCGAGGTCCAGCGGTCGAGGAACTCCCGGAACAGGGCGAGGCGGACGAACCAGTGCTCCGAGACCCGGCGCTCCGGAGGCGTGCCGCAGAGCGCGCAGCGGGCGTCCTGGAGGTCCGTCGGCTCGTAGGTCGCGGAGCAGACCTCGCAGGAGTCGCCGTACTGGTCGGCCGCGCCGCAGCGCGGGCAGCTCCCCCGCACGAAGCGGTCCGGCAGGAACATCTGCTCGTGGGGGCAGTAGGTCTGCTCCACCGGTCGCTTCTCGAGGTAGCCCTTGGCGCGGAGCTGCTCGAAGATGTGGTGGGCGTGGCGCCGGTTCTCGGGCGAGTGGGTCGTCGAGTAGTGGTCGAACCGGATGTCGAAGTCCTCGAAATCCTTCTGGTGTTCGAGGTGCCAGCGACCGATGAACTCCTCGGGGGTGACCCCGGCCTTGGCCGCGGCGAGCATGATCGGCGTGCCGTGGGTATCGTCCGCGCAGACATAGCGCACGTCCTCGCCGCGCATCCGCAGGAAACGGACGTAGATGTCGGTCTGGAGGTACTCCACGAGGTGGCCGAGGTGGATGCTGCCGTTGGCGTAGGGCAGCGCGCTGGTGATCAGGATCGGTCGTGGCATCCATCGCTCCCGGAGACCGGCGAAGGGGCCGGCCTGGTGCCGGCTTAGTAGCACAGCCCGGCCCGTTGGAGAATGGGGATCTGCGGCTGTCGCCGCATTGAGTCTTGTCAACGGACCGCTTTCGGCCCTATGCTGCGGCCCGGATCGAGGAGGGCTCTGATGACCACGACGCAGTTCGAGCTGAGGACCTACACCTTCATCGACTCGCTGCAGCCGCAGCTCGCCCAGTTCATCGCCAAGGACAACCGGGTCTACGACCCGGCCGAGTTCGACGCGGCGCTCTTCCTGGAGCTGGCCCCGGCGATGGAGATCCACACGATGATCGACCGGGCCCTGAAGGCGACGCGGGTGCGCCTGGGCTCGGTGGTCACCGAGCGGCACTTCGGGATGATGCAGGTGCACCACGCGGACCAGGGGGAGGTCATGGAGGCCGGGGCGATGGTGCTCCGCTCCGTCGGCCTGACCATCGGCGACCGGGCCGAGGTGGTCATCCTCACCGACAAGGTCATCCGGGCGATCGAGCAGGATCACGCGATCTACTTCACCGGCAC
>JAVEVO010000315.1:0-3281 GCA_034005005.1 Myxococcota bacterium | reverse complement strand
AACGTCCATTCGACAGCCCTGCCTAGTCCGGCCACACTGCCCATCCCCTTCATCCTCGCTGCTCATCCCGGTGCGAGTCATGCCTCATCATCCGCGGCCGCGCCCGCCCCAAGCGCCTCTCCTCATGTGTCCCACGGAACCTCCGCTGCGATGGACAGACCGGTGTAGTCCGGCGCTGGAGGCTCCCGCAGCAGGTCGGGCATGCGGTCGAGCGGGCTGCGCACGCCCATCGGTCCTCGGTCCAGGACGTGGGTGTAGATCATCGTGGTCGAGACGTCGGCGTGGCCGAGCAACTCCTGCAGCGTCCGGATGTCGGTGCCGTCCTCGAGCAGATGGGTGGCGAAGGAATGCCGGAAGGTGTGGCAGGTCGCGCGCTTGGCGATCCCCGAGGCACGGACCGCGTCCTTGACCGCGCGCTGCACCACCGTCTCGTGCAGGTGGTGGCGTCGGAGCTGGCCCGTCTCTTCGTGCACGTAGGTCCGTGTGGCGGGGAACACCCACTGCCAGGGCCAGGAGCGTCCCTCGCCCGGCAGCTTCCGCTGAAGCGCGTGCGGCAGCTCGACCCAGCCCGCACCCTTGGCCAGGTCGGCCTGGTGCTGCACGCGCACGGCGTCGACCTGCGCTCGCAGCGCCTGATGGAGGGTGGCGGGGAGCAGGGTGCTCCGGTCTTTATCGCCCTTTCCCTCGCGCACGAGGAGCTGACTGCGCTGGAAGTCGAGATCCTTCACCCGCAGTCGACAGCACTCGAGCAGCCGCAGTCCCGATCCATAGAGCAGCGCCGCCATCAACCGGGGCACGCCCACCATCTCGTGGATGACTGCGGCCACCTCGTCGCGGGACAAGACCACCGGCAACCGCTGGGGCCGCTTGGCGCGCACCACCTCGTCCAGCCAGGGCAGCTCGAGCCCCAGCACCTCACGGTAGAGGAAGAGCAGCGCCGAGAGGGCCTGGTTCTGGGTCGACGCGCTCACGTTCTGTTCCGTGGCCAGCAGGCTCAGGAACTCCGTGACCCGCTCGGCGCCGAATAGCGCCGGATCCTGGCGACGGTTGAACTCATGATACCGGCGCATCCAGCTCAGGTAGGCTTCCTCGGTGCGCGGGCTCAGGTGCCGCAGCCGCATGGCCTCCCTCGCCCGCTCTCCGAGCGGACGGGGTGGCGCGGAACCTTGCGCGGGCTGCGGGGGACGGTCGACCATTGGTCCCATCGTTGCACACGCACGGCTTCTGGGTCAACCGTGCGCCGCCCCTCGAGCGGGGGCGATCCGTGCCCAGCACCTAGCGCGGGGGCGATCCTTGCCCGACGTCGGAGGCCAACTGACCGCCCCGCTGACCGCCCCACGACGCGGGGGACGCAGGGCGCTCGACCTGGGCAGGAGGTCCCGCTGCCGGCCAGCAGGCGACCCGACGCTCCTGCCCCCCCGCCGGAGCCTCACGGCTGCGCCTGCACCAGCCTCAGAGCCTGCTCCAGGGCTTCGATCAGCCGCTGCCGCGCCTCGGCCGTCGTCTTCCCCGGCTGGAAGGACATGGGGTAGAGCCGGAAGCCCTCGCCACGCCGCTCGAAGAGCCGCGCGGCGGCCTTGGCCGGCTTGGCCTTCCCGAGCGCCCGCTTGAGCTGGGCCACCGAGAGGCGCTCGTCGACTACCCGCTGGAGCCAGGCGGCGTGGTCGAAATCGGGCTGTCCCCGCCCGGCCTGGTGGAGGAGCAGGGCGTGCGTCGGCGAGAGCGCGCCTCCTTCGACTCCGGCCCGGAGCACCTCGTTGAAGTCGAGGAGGAGCTCGTAGTTCTTCACCTGCTTGGCGCCGAGCCCGTACAGTCGGCCGATCTCCGCGTAGGGCTTGCCCGCGGCCCTGAGCTTGACCACTGCGTTGGCGCGGTCGAGGGGACCGTAGTCCTGACGGATCTCGTTCTCGAGGTACGACAGCGCGTAGGCCTGGTCGTCGTCGAGGTCACGGACGATCGCCGTCACCTGGCTCCACCCGAGTTGCTGGATCGCGCGCAGTCGGCGGAAGCCGGACACCACCTGGTAGGGCACCTGGCCGCGCACGAGGATGGGGATCTGCTGCCCCTCCCGCTGGAGCGACTCGACGAGGTCGCCCACCCGGGTCGAGATGCGGAACTCGAACGTGTGGTCCTCGAGGTTCAGCTCGGACAGCGGCAGGATGACCACCTCGCCAGCAGGCAAGCCCTCGACGAACGCGGGGACCGGCTTGGGCGTGCGCCCCGGCTTCTTCTTGGGGTCGGCCTGGTTCTCCGGTGCGATGCTCTTGTCGTCCATCCACGCCTCCGGTGGAAATTGACTTCCACTCGACGCATTCCCCTTGAGTGACGCGCAGTTGCCGTTGCGATCGGGCTGCGCAAGGGGCGCGTCGCAACCTGGAGGTACCTACCACGGAGCGGTCAAGGGAGACAAGCAGGGCGGCGACGGACAGGAGCTGACCGCGACAAAGCCATCGATGTCGGGTGCGTGGCGCTCGGGGAAGATGCTCACCGTGCGAGCCCGGGGTGACCGTCGGCGCCCCCGGGGAGGCCGGCCGACTCGCCTGCCCCTATCATCGCCCGGCCCGTTCGAGCTTGCCCCGTGCAGCGCCCAGGCGCGAGAGTGGCGCCGCTGCCGCGGGAGGACCGTCGCCACGAGCCCGAGATTCCGTCCTGCACACGATCGCCCGTGAACACCTGAAGACCTTCCTCGCCCAGCCCTGCTTGAACGACCGCCGCGTGCAAGCTGCTCGGACTCGGGCGCCGAGTGCCGGACACCACATTGCGTGATCTGCTGCTCGAGCGGAGCCCGACCCAGCTCAGCAGATCGGACACCGGGGAACCTCCCGCGGAATCCAGATGCCGGTCTGGGGGAAGGGGGTGGCCCACCCTGGGAGAGCCTGGCAGCAGGTGACTCGCAACGCCGGCTTCGCCGGCTTGCGCGAAACCACGGAGACAAGCGGGGCTGCGGTGACGCGCGCCTCCCTTGATCCCGCACCGCCGACGTGCTGACCTGTGCTCGGTGGTCCGTTTCGATCCGATCCCGGGGGACGCACACCAGGGCGAGGTGATGGGGATGTCCACGAGACGCCTCTGGCTTTGCGGCGTTGCGCTCACTGCGCTGCTGTCGAGCTCCTGTCTGTTCGAGATGCGGGCGGATCCGACCGAGGGGGAAGGGGAGGGCGAGGGCGAAGGCCAGGAGGGCGAGGGCGTTGAAGGGGAAGGCGAGGCAGGGGAGGGCGAGGGCGAGGGCGAGGGCCAAGAGGGGGAGGGCGAGGGCCAGGAAGGGGAGGGGGAGGGTACGG
>JAVEVO010000162.1:0-15311 GCA_034005005.1 Myxococcota bacterium | reverse complement strand
TACAGCCGGAGCTGGGTCGTGGTCTCCCCCGTGCTGCCCACGGCGTCGGTGACCCGCAGCCCCACCGGGTAGCTGGGCTGCCCGGTGAAGGGGTCGGCGTGCTCCAGGTCGAGCGCGAGCAGGGAGGCCCAGGGGAGGACGGTCCGGGCCCGGTCCGCGACCACCTCGTAGTCTCCATCGGCGTCGAGGTCCCACTCCCAGGAGACGATCGCATCGCCGCAGCTCGCGTTGGGATCGGTCGATGCGGCGCCGTCGAGCACTAGGGGCTGGCCCGCGGTCGCGGCCAGGCCGCCGAGCACTCGGGCGACGGGGGCGCGGTTGTCGCCCGCCACCTCGACCCGCTGCGCGGCGATGGCGCTGCGCCCACGTCCGTCCGTCACCCGCACGGCGATCCAGCGCGTCCCCATCCCGTCGAGGTGGAGGCTGAACTCTCGCTGGCCCTGGTAGAACAGAGATGAAACGAAAGGACCATCGACCTGGTGATCGATGTCCCATTCGTACTGGACGATCTCCTCACCGTCGACGGGATGGTAGGAGCCCGTCGCGTCGACGGTCACGGGCTGCCCGCAGGAGAGCATCGCCGGCGAGACGCGCAGGTGGGCCACTGGCCGGCCGTCCGCGACGAGGAGGGTGGCCGTGGCCTCTGCCCGTCCTCCCAGGGAGTCCTCGACCTGCAGCAGGATCTCGGTCGCGGTCTGCTCACCGAGGAGCGTCGCGACCTCATCCCCGTCGAGCTGCACGATGGGCTCGTCGGTCTCGACCTCCCAGCTCCGCTCGCCCTGGTCGTCGAGCACGCCGTCGAGGTCCCAGCGATAGTGGACGATGGCGTCGCCGCAGACCTGGTCGGGCTCGGTCGACCGGCTGGCGTCCAGCTCGAGGTCCGTCGGCGCCAGGGTGTCGACCAGGTAGGGGCCTCCGGCGTCGGCCAGGGGCGGGAGGTTCCCCTCGGTGGTCAGTACCTGGAGGGTCGTCTCGGCCGTGCGCCCGGCGATGTCCGTGACGATGAGGCGAACCGTCTGCTCGCCGCTGACGCCGAAGGTGTGCTCGACCGTCTCGCCGGCGGCGTCGATGACCCCGTCGTCGTCGAAGTCCCACCACTGGGTGGCGACGACGCCGTCGGGGAACAGGTGACGGGAGGCGGAGCCGTCGAAGAGGAAGCGGGTGGCGCAGCTCCCCGCGGCGGGGATGGCCTGGGCCTCTGCCACCAACGCGTGCTCGAGGACGTGCAGCGGGACCGTGTCCTGCGCGGCCACCTCGACGGCGTCGGTGACCGTCAAGCGGAGCGGGTGCATCCCGACCCCCTGGAGGCCGTCCAGCTCGCCCATCTGCTCCCAGGAGAGCTGGAGCGCGTAGGTCGGCCCCTCGTCCAGCTCGTTGCGGGTGCCGTCGCCGTTGGTGTCGGTCCGCTCCCAGACGACGTCGTCCTGGCCGTCGCCCGTCAGCTCCCAGCTCACGGTGCGGATCCAGTCGCCATCGGGGTCGACGGTCCGGGCCGCGCTGATGGCGAAGCCCTCCCCGCGCTCGACGAAGATCCCCTCCCGCGGGGCGTCGAAGCGGATGAGGGGGGGCCGGGAGGCCTGCCGCCGGAAGAGGACCTCGAAGCCGATGTCCTTGGTCTGGGCGAGGTTGTCGGTGACGCGCAGGATGACGGTCTTGCTCACGCCGCTGTCCCAGAAGGCCCTGTCGTTGTTGAGATCCAGCACGTAGCGGGTCTGCTGGCCGGTGGTCTGCGCCCCTCCGGGGAAGCGCCAGGTCCAGCGTTCGATGGTGTGGTCCGGGTGGCCGTGGTAGGACGCGGACCCGTCGAGGTCGATGGTCGCCTTGCCGTTGGGCAGAATCGGGACGGCAGGCTGGGGGCCCCAGCTCGGCACGGGGTAGGGGTGGCGGTCGTAGATCCGCAGCCAGGTCGACGCGACGGTGGACAGGCCGCGGCTGTCGGTGGCGCGCAGCCGGACCCGCACCGCCGGGAGACCCGTCCGGGGATCGGTCGGGTAGTCCCGCGGCGACTGCAGCTTGGGGCCGAGCTCGGCCCAGCTCACGAACCCCTGCGCCCCGCTCAGGTCGTCGAACTCGCCGTCGTCGTCGAGATCCCACTCCAGGCTCGCGACCTGATCGCCGCAGGCCTCGTCGGGGTCGACCGTGCCCGTGGCATCGACCGCCAGCACGCCATCCTGGTAGTGGACGTAGGGGCCACCGGTGTCGATGGCCGGAGCTCGGTTGCCGAGGTCCACCGCCACCTCGGGCGCGATCGCCAGGGTCTGCCGGCCGAGGTCGTCGGTGACCCGCAGCACCGGGCGGTAGAGGCCGAACCGGGGATACCGGTGGCGGACCACGGTGCCCCGCTGCTCTGGCTCGAAGGCGGCGGCCACGGCCGCCAGGTCGGGAGGTGAGAGGTGGGCCTCGGCCACGTCGAAGTCCCACTCGTACAGGACGATGGCGTGCGCGGGGTGACCGTGGTGGGAGGCCGTCGCGTCGAGGCGCACCTCCTGGCCGCAGCCGGCGCGGTGGGGGGTCACGGCGAGGGCCGGCAGGGGGCCGTCGTGGAGGATGGTCAAGCTGGTGAGGGCCTCGTGGCTGCGCCCCGTGCCGTCGGTGACGCGTAGGGTGATCGGCAGGCGGGGGCGCCCGCTCGCCGGGTCGGCGAGCAGGCCCGCGGGCGGCTGGCCGGCCGCCTCGAGGCGGGTGGCGAGATCCGTCCAGGTGATGCTGGGCCGCATCCCCGTGAGGTCGGGATACTGGCCGTCGCCGTCGAGGTCCCAGGCGTAGCTCTTCACCGCGTCGCCGCAGGCGGAATCCGGATCGGTGGAGCCGCTGCCGTCGAGCTGCAGGGTCCCGCCCTGGCGAGTCCCGTCCACGTCCAGCCAGGTCGTCAGCAGGTACGGGCCGCCGGCCCGGGCCAGGGGGCCGCGCCGGGCGGCCACGATGAGCTCCTGCTGGGTCACCGCCACGGCGCCGAGGTCGTCGGTGACGCGCAGGGTGATCCGGTAGCGGCCGGCGCGGGGATAGGTATGGCTGGCCACGCGCCCCTGGGTCACGGGCTCCAGGTCGATCTCGTCACCGGCTTCCGCTGGTTGTGCCGTCTCCCAGTCCCACTCGAAGCCGGTGAGGGTCCGGCGTCGATCCGGGTGCGTGGAGCAGGACGCATCGACGTGCACGGGCTCGTCACAACCGGCGGTCTCGTGCGGGACGAGGGTGAAGCAGGCGCTGGGGGCGCGCTCGTAGATCGCCAGGGTGGTGCGGGCCTCGGTGGACTTGCCCGTCGCGTCGACGACCACGAGGCGGATCGCCACGGGCCGGTTGCGGGGCAGGCCGAGGCCGGCGAGGGTCGGCCAGGCGATGGTGCCCGTGAGCTGCCCGAGATCGGCCACGGCGTCGTCGTCCAGATACCACTTGGCCGTCAAGGTCTCCGCCGGGTTGCAGACGCTGTTCGGGTCCGTGGCCGCGCCCTGGAGCGTCAGCGGCTCTCCGGCCGTCACCGCATACGGTCCGCCGGTCTGCACGGCGGGGGGCAGCGCCTCCTGGGCCAGGACCTCGATGCCGCGGAGGAGGAAGATGTCCTCCCGGGGAGGGCTGGCGTCGTCGATCACGCGTAAGGCGGCGTCGAAGCGGCCGGCCTGCGCGTAGACGTGGACCGGGAGCTTGCCGCGGCCGTCGCCGCGCCAGAGTCGTTTGGTGGGATCGGAGCCGTTGAGCGGGATCGCGGCCCAGTCGCTGGCGGTGAAGTCCGCGGCCAGTCCGGTCGCTCCCTCGAAGATCCATTGATATTCCCGGATGGTGCGGGCTTCGTCCAGGTGGTAGGAGCTGGTGTGATCGAAGGTGACGCGACCGGCTTGCTGACCCACGCAGGACATGCTCGTGGTGAGCGGGGTCGCCTGGCCGAGCGCCACGGGGCCCGGCCGGGAGAGCGTCGCCGAGAGGGAGAGCCCGGCTCCCCAGGCGGTCCGCAAGGCCGTGCTGACGTTGTGGAAGCCGATTGCGCTGTGCGCGGACCAGCGCTGGAGGGTGGAGCCGTCCTGGTGCTGCGAGTTGATCAGGTAGTACGCGACGTCCCGGCGCCAGTCGATGGGCTTGCCGTCCGGGCCGGTCAGGGTGGGCACGGCCGGGACCAGGGAGCGCAGGCCCTGCTGGATGGAGAAGATCGTGTAGATCTCGCCCATGCCGCGGCCGTCGAAGCGGGCGCCGGGGTTGGCGAAGCTGCCCGCGATGTGGCCCCGACCGCCGACGCCGGCGTACCACCAGCTCTGTCCCAGATACTCGAGGGACTTGCGGTAGCGGTCGATGAGCTGGGAGTTGGTGAAGTTGCTCTTGGGGGCGAACGACGTGATGCTGTCGTAGGGCAGGCTGCTGATGCCGAGCCAGCCGTGCCCCACGAGGATCCCCCCCGTGAGGTGCGGGTCCTGGCAGGCCAGGCCGAGCTGGTAGCGGCCCGACCCGTTGGCGCAGCTCCCGGCCTGGAGCAAGAGGTTGGCCACCCGGTACTTGCAGTCCTTGTTGACGATGACCCCCTGCTGGCCGGCCACCCGATCGGCCACGTCCAGGCCCAGCAGCAGCCACTGGCTCGTGCTGCCATCGAAGGGCCCCCCCGCGACGTAGCCCCAGGCGCCGTCCTGCTCCCCCCCGTCCTCCTTGACCTGATCCGCGCAGGCCGCGTCCGCGAGCTCCTGGATCACCCAGGCCAGGGAGTGCCCGTTGCAGGGGAAGACCTGGCAGGTGGTGCCGGCCATCCCCGAGTTGGCCAGGGCGGCGAGCACGTGCCCCGCGCCGTAGGGGCCCGCGGCCCGCAGGCCCCCCCCGTCGTTGGTGCCGGGGATCGCCGGGCGGCTGTCATCGGCCTCGGCCGAGGCCGGGAGCGACGTCGCCGGGGTGAGCCGCGCCAGCAGGTAGTTGAGCACGCGGGCCAGGTCCTCGGCATAGGGATCGCTGGCGTAGCGGCGGTCGTTCGCGGCCAGCCAGCCCTCGGGCAGGGCCACCACGTCCGCGCGGCCCAAGGGGTCGTGCCGGTAGGTCCCCGGCGGATAGGCCGGGAGGTGGCCGTTCTGGCTCGCGGCCCAGAGGAAGGCGGCCGCGCTGGCCAGGTGGCTCTCGGCGGTGCAGCCACGGTCGCACGCGGGGCGGGCCGAGAGGGTCGCCACGTCCTCGCCCGTCCGCTCCGTCAGGCTGCGGTGCAGCCACCACAGGGCGTCGTCGATGGCCACCGCACGCTTGACCGCGAGCTGCGCGTCGTCGTCACCCTGGCACTCGGCGTCCCGGGTGCAGGGGAAGCCCGTGGTCTGGCAGCTTCCGCCGGAGCAGGTCGCGGGGATCGAGGTGCCGTCGGCGTTCTTCGCCGGGCGCGCCGAGTAGCCGAACGAGGCCGTCTCCTGGTTGTAGGGCGCGTCGTGCCGGCGTCCGGGAGGGATCCCCGCCTCCACGAGGACGGGGTAGCTCCCGAAGAGGCTGTCCAGCCCGTTTTGGGCCTCGTCGAGGCGGCAGCTCACCTCGATGACGCCGACGAAGAGCCGGCGTGCCACCTGCGCGGGGTCGACCTCGGGCAGGTACAGCAGGCAATCGAGGAGGTAGCGATCGTCCTGGTACCAAGGGCTCGCCTCCGCCACGGGCGTCCGACCGAGGCAGGTGTCCCAGCGCCCGTCGCCGTCTCCGTCCCAGCGGAAGTAGGGGCGCGTACAGCCTGCGGGCAGGTTGCGGGCGATGGCCTTGAAGCGGGTGGGGTGCCCGTTGTAGGCCGGGTGGGGCAGGTTCAGCTCGGGCATCCGGTAGGGGGCGGGGATCACCTGGGAGGTCGCCGTGACCGCGCGCGCCGCGGCCGGCGCGAGCAGGGTCGGCGCCAGCACTGCCAGCAGGAGCAGCCAGAGGCCAGCCGCCTCGCTGCGGCTCGCTCGCCGGCTCTCGAGGGCCCTTGACCTCCAACCCTTCATCGGCTCCTCCTGGCAGGGCAGCAGACCCCATCCGCCGGGACCGGGACCGGCCGTGCACCCACACGGGGGGCTGACCGATCGCTGCCGAGTCCCTCCCCGCCATTTTGCTCGCTTTGGCGGCTCGAGAGCAAGTGGGCGCCGGCGGCCGGCTCCCCTGCGGGGTCGGCGCGCCCCCCGGGCCGCCGCGGGGCTCGCCCACCGCCAGCGGTAGGTGGGGGGCTCGAGGCCGGTTGACGGAGGCCTCGAGAGGCGGTATCCCAGCAAGAGAGCCTTCCCCAGGCCAGCATCCCTTTGTTTGGAGGAGAGCCATGACGCTGAAGCTGGAGGCCGTGGGTCAGCCCCTCCCGGAGAGCCGCCTGAGCTACACCTGGAAGGACGTGGTGCTGTACGCGCTCGCCGTCGGCGCGCGGGAGACCGATCTCGACCTGCTGCTGGAGCTCCGACCGCTGAAGGTGTTGCCGACCTACGCGGTGATCCCCACCTTCGAGCCCTTGCGAGTCGCGCTCGCCGCGGCCCGGGTCGATTTCCTCAAGGTGCTGCACGGAGAGATGCGGATCACCCTCCGGGCCCCGATCCCGAGCCATGGGACTTTGGTCACAAAATCCGTCATCTCCGGGATCTACGACGTCGGCAAGCACGCGATCCTCCACCTCGACACCGTCTCCAGCGAGGACGGGCAAGACATCCCCCTGTTCGAGACCCGCTGGACCATCGTCGTGCGGGGTGAGGGCGGGTTCGGCGGCACCCGTCCGCCGTCCGCCGGGCTCGTCGAGCCCCCGGCCGATCGGCTGCCGGACTTCCGCCGGGAGGTGGCCACCCTCCCGACCCAGGCGCTCCTGTATCGGCTGACCGGCGACGTCAACCCGCTCCATGCCGACCCGGGCGTCGCCAAGGTGATGGGCTACGATCGGCCGATCCTGCACGGGCTGTGCACCTACGGTCACGTGGGCCTCGTCGTCGCGCGTGAGCTCTGCGGTGGAGACGTGCGGCGATTGCAGGGCTTCTTCGCGCGCTTCCTCAAAGAGGTCTATCCCGGCGACTCCCTCACCGTCGAGGGCTGGCGCCTGGCAGATGGCCAGGTCGCCGTCCGGGCGCTGGTCGGCGAGACGGTGGTGCTCGGCAACGGCCTGGTCACGTTGAACCAGGACTAGGACCGTCCACGGTGGGCGGAGGCGTTCGGCTGGCATGATTCTCGTCCGGTACACGCGGTGCACGGTCTGCTGCGCAGGGCTCTTGCTGTTCGGGGGGTGCGCCCCGTTCCTCGCGACCTCGGACACCCGGGGAAAGCTCCCGCCCCTCGAGGAGGGGGACGACGGGCTGCCCCTCGACGAGGAGGGCCTCGGTGAGGAGCCAGAGCCGCTGGCCGAGCCGGAGAACATCCTCGACCCGACGATCCGGCCCGACTGGCTCGGGCTGGCCACCGGCTTCAGCCGCTATCGGGGCATCCCCAGCGTGGTGGGGATCGGCACCGCCAAGGCGGAGGGGGAGCTGCCCATGGCTCGCCTGGTGGCTCGCCGCCGGGCCCGCGCCGGGGTGCACGGGGTCGGGCAGCGCACGGCTGCCCACCTGGCCAAGAAAGTCCGCATGAACTCCAACGCGCGCCTGCTCCTCGAGACGCAGTTCGTGGGGCTGCTCGACGTGCTCCTCCCCGACCAGCGGCGCTTCGTCCCCACCTGGGAGGACCAGCGCACGGGACGCATCTACGCCGCCATCCTGATCCCCCTCGATCGCTTCCTGACGACCATCCGCGACGACCCCGACGTCCCCGAGGGCGTGCGCAACCACCTCCGGGCACGGCTCCCCCAGGTGGTCGCCGAGCTGGCGGGGGGGTGAGTCCGGGAGGTCCGCCTTCCCGGCCGATTGACCGGCCGGTCCTTGCTTGATAGGGTGAGCCCCATGCAGGAGTTCGAGGCACTCTTCCGCAAGTTCGGCCGGGAGTTCGCGGCGGGCCAGACGATCTTCGCCGAGGGCGATGCGGCCAGCGAGTTCTTCGTCGTCAATGCCGGCCTCGTGCGCGAGAGCCGCTCCTTGCAGGGGATGGAGAAGCTGCTCCGGGAGATCGGCCCGGGGGAGTTCTTCGGCGAGACCGCGCTCGTCCTCGGGCGGCCGCGGGCCAGCGTCGCCCGCACCCTGGAGCCCTCGCGGCTGCTGGTGATCCCGGCGGCGACGTTCCAGGCCATGGTCCGGGCCAACAAGGAGATCGCCGTCCGCCTCTTGCGGCGGATGGCCGCGCACCTCGACCAGCTCCAGGTCGACGTCGGGACCCTGCTGTTCCGCGACCCCAAGGCGCGCCTGGCGGCGTACCTCGGGACCCTCGAGCCGGGCCAGCCGAGCGTCGAGCTGGCCGCGCTCGCCGGACAGCTCGCCCTGCGTCCGGGGGAGGCCGAGGACCTGGTCGCCAGCTTCGCCCGGTCCGGCCTGGTGCGGATCGATGCCGGGCGACTGCAGCTCCTCGACCCCGAAGGGCTCCAGGACTACATCCAGTTCCTCCGGCTGCGGGAGCGCTTCCACGAGCTCTGAGTCGAGCCGCCGCTGGACGCCCGCCCGCGCCCGGGAGCTGCTGCGCCCGGAGCGGCCCGCCGAGATCCGGCTCGGGCTCGAGCGGGTCGTCGAGGTCTGTCGACGGCTCGGCCACCCGGAGCAGCAGATCCCCAGCCTGCTCGTCGCGGGGACCAACGGCAAGGGCTCGACCTGCGCCTTCCTCGACGCGATCCTGCGGCGGGCCGGCTACCGCACGGGGCTGTACACCTCCCCGCACCTGCTCGACTGGCCCGAGCGGATCCGGGTCCAGGGCCGGTGCATCTCCTGGGACGAGCTCGCCGGACGGATCGGCGAGGTGGAGCAGGCAGCCCCGGACATCCCCCTGACCCCCTTCGAGCGGTTGACGATCGCCGCCTTCCTGCACTTCGCCAGCGCGGGGCCGGACCTGCTGGTCCTCGAGGTGGGGCTGGGGGGGCGCCTCGACGCGACCCGGGTGGTCACCCCCTGCCTCTCCGTCGTCACGGCCATCGGGCTGGACCATCAAGCCTTCCTCGGCAGCACGATCGGGGAGATCGCCCGGGAGAAGGCCGGGATCTTCGAGCCGGGCGTGCCCGCGGTGACCTCGGCCCGGGGGGAGGCGCTGACGGTGCTGCGGGAGGTAGCGGGCGCCCGTGGTGTGCCGCTCACCGAGGTCGGGGCGGGGCTGCCGGGCCGCGTGGTCGCCGCGGGTCGCACCGTCGACTCCCTGATCCCCGGGCTGGCCGGCGAGCACCAGCAGGAGAACATGCGGCTGGCGGTCACGGGCCTGCTCCTCCTCGAGGCCGCGGGGCGGGTGGTCCTCCCCGATGCGGACCTCCGCCGCGGCGTGCAGGAGGTCTGCTGGCCGGGCCGGTTACAGGTGCTGCCCGGCTTGCCGCCGACCTTGCTCGACGGCGCGCACAACCCCCACGGCGCCACGGCCCTCGCGCGCTACCTGGCCTCCCTCTCCCCGGCGCCGCCGGTGCACTTGCTCTTCGGGATCCTGGAGGACAAGGACGTCGCTGGTACTTTGGCTCCATTGCTGCCCGGCATCGCCACCCTCACCCTGGTCCGCCCCAGCGGGCCACGTGGGCTGGACCCCGCCCGGCTGCTGCCCCTGGCCGCCAGGGTGCCGGCCCGGGTCAGCCCCCTCGCGCCGGGGGCCGCCCTCGCCGAGCTGCGCGGGCGCGTCCCCCCGGAGAGCCTGGTGGTCGCGGCCGGGAGCCTGCACCTCATCGGTGAGCTGCTGGGATCCCTGGCCAGTGAGGGGGTCGGGGCCGGTTTCTGGAGCGTCGACCCGGGATCGTGATATCCTCGCCTGGAGGATGGGGAGATCCCGCCAGGCGCGGCGTCCAACCCCGTCCTCCCGTCGGTGGTCGGGCCCGCTCGTCGGTCCGACCCCACCACGGCATGCGTGGCGGAGGCTGAAGATGCGTACGACACCACCGGGCGCCGGGATGCTGGGCCGGTTCGCGCTGGGCTTGCTGTTGTTCTCGCCCCTGGGCGCCTGGGCGCAGGACGAGGCGGGCGCGAGCGACTGGTCGGACGCGTCGGGCGGCGGCGCGGGCCAGCCGCCCGCGGCGGCGGGGAGCGAGGCTCCGGGCGCCGCCGCGGAGGAGGACGCGGCGCCGACGAGCATCACCGGCGGCGTGCTCGAGTCGCGGGATGCTGCGACCTCGGCCCCGTCGGCCAGCGGGGGCGAGCTGCGCCCGATGATGCCGATCCCGGTCGGCCGACCGCTGGACGGCGAGGGGGGTGGGGGCGGCGAGCGCACCATCGAGATCTCCACCCCGCCCCCCGAGCAGGGGGCCGTCGAGTTCACCGAGTCCGGCAGCACGGGGCTGGTGCGGACCGACACCTTCGAGGTCAGCGCGGAGGAGATGCAGGCCACGGTGGGGAGCGAGGGGAGCAGCGAGGGGGCCATCTACCAGGGGGTGGTCCCCGGTGTGCGGGACGAGCTCCCGGATTTCGCTCGGTTTCAGCGAGCGAAGCACCCCTACGTGACCTGGGTCGGCTTCCAGCCGACTGGCAACGGGCGAGTCTTCGTCCGGATCACCCAGCCGACGACCTTCAACCTGCTGCAGGTCAAGGAAGACCTCTACTACCTCGAGATCCAGGGGGCCCGCCTCGCGTTCCGCAGCACCAAGCGTCCCATCGACGCCAGCTTCTTCCCGGGCAACATCGCCAGCGTCCACGCGCTGAACCAGGGCCGCAACGTGCGGGTGGCGATCAAGCTGAAGAAGGCCGCCCAGCCCGGCATCCGCCAGCACGGCTCCTACCTGTACGTCGACGTCCCCTGACGGAATGAATCCATGGCCCGATCGGCACGTCTGGTGGCGATCGGCCTGCGCGTCGGATCGGCCGGGAGGGATCAGCCGGGGAAGGATGCGTCCGGGTGCTCCCGGGACGACGCGGGCCAGCCGCTGGGGCCGGTGCCGACCGTGACGGCCTCCACCACGCCGAGGAGCAGCAAGGTGCGCAGCACCCGTAGGCCGCGGAGGAAATCTGCCTCGTACGTGCCCAGGAAGGTCACCACCGGCAGCAGCCCCGGGAGCAGCAGGCTCTGATCGGTGAGCAGCGGCTGCAGCAGGTGGGTGGCCTCGCGCCAGACGGGGAGCAGGCGCAGGTGCCGCTCGTAGGAGGGCTGGAGGGCCTCGCCGAGCTGGTCCTCGTCGTGGGACTCGCAGACCCAGGTGTACACGGTCTCGACCGGGTTGATGGCGACCTTGGGCCAGCGTGCCGGGATGGCCTCGTCGGGCTGGAAGGCGAAGGTGCCGGATGTCCAGGCGAGGAAGTCGCCGAGCTGCCGGTGCAGGTAGCGCTCGAGCAGCTCCTTGAGCTGGGATAGCTCGAGACGTTGGTCCTGAACGAAGCGAGCTGGAGGGGGCCTTCGTCCCAAGTGCCACTGCTCGGCGTACTGCTGGAAGAGCTCTTCGGACAGGTAGCCTTGCTGGTTGAGGAAGCGGGCGAAGCTCTCCTCCAGGTCGGCCGTCTCGAGGTAGCAGGGGATCCCCCGGCGCAGCACCGCGCTGAAGGCGCCCCGGCTGCCCTTGACGCGCAAGAAGCCGCTGGCGGCGCTCGTCAGACAGCGCGCCAGCAAGGCGGCTGGGGGGATCTCCTGCAAGCTGGCGCTGGCTGGCGGCGCCTGGGGGGGCAGCCAGCCATTGGCGTGGGGCCCGGAATCGGGATCGCCCTCGGCGCTCGCGCCGAGCTCGGCCTGGAAATCGGGGGCCGCCGGGAGCTGCGGCAGGAGATCGCCGAGGCTGGAGGAGCGGCGAAGCCGGGCCGCGGCGATCTCCATCTCGCTGCGCAGTCGGCGCTCGGTCTCGGGCAGCGGCGTCTCGGGCAGCGGGGTCCGGCTGGCGTTGCGCCGTCGCCGCCGCCACTCGCCGATCGCCCGCTGCCGCTGCTGCAGCCGGGTCTGGCCCGCCGGCGACTCCCGGTCGAGCAGCTCGGCGATGTGGCCCACGAGGTCCCCGAGCAGGAAGGGCTTGGTCAGGAAGAGGTCGACGATCGGCTCGTCCTCCTCGTCGAGCCCGATCATCCGATCGTAGCCCGAGGTGAGGATGATGGGGACCTCCGCGCCACCCTCCCGACGCCGGACGTGGGCCACCAGCTCGTGGCCCATCATCCGGGGCAGGGCGTTGTCGACCACGAGCAGGTCCGGTCGGAGCTCCAGGTAGCGCTCGAGCCCCTCCGGGCCGCTGGTGGCGACGGCCACCTGGTAGTCCATGTGCTGGAGGTAGAGCTGGATGGCCGTCACGAAGCGGGGATCGTCCTCCACGAGGAGGATCAGCGGACCTGCTGGCGTGCTCACGTCCGGCGGCGCAGGGAACTCGTTCGACTCAGCCACGGCGTGCCCATCCGAGCGTTTGCCTTCGCCGGGATCGCCGGCGAGCGGGCGCAGGCCCGTGGCCCCTGTCGAGGCCGCGGACACCTGACGGCGTGCCCAGGGCGCACTCTGACACGCTCCCCCCGTCGGGTCAAGCCTGCGGCGCTCGCCAGCCTTCCCGGGCGGACCTTGACGTCGCCGGCCGGGATGGCAAAGATGAGTTCGTGAGGCCAAGACAGACCCGCTCTGCAACTCGCTGGGCCCTGATCGTCGGGGGGTGGGTGCTCTCCCTGCTCCTCGTCCTGGGCGGCGCGCTGATCTGGCAGCTCGGAGGGGTGCGCTCGGGGCGGCGCGCTCCGTCCAGCGAGGCCACCATGCGGCTGATCCTCGAGGAGGTCGATGCCGCGATCACCTCCCGCCTGGTCAGCGCCAATCCCTGGCTGACGAAGCGCTGGCTCCACCGGGAGGTGCAGCAGCTCCTCTCCCTGGATGGCTCCCTGGAGCTGGTCGAGGAGGGGGCCTCCCCCGAGGGCGACGCGGACGAGGTCGCGCTGTACCGTCTGCGGCTGCGCTTCGTCCTCGAGGAGGCGCCCGCGGAGGGGCTGGCCTTCGACCCCTCGGCGCCCGAGTCGGTGGTCCGGCTGACCACCTCGGCCGCCTTGCAGCGCCTCTTTGCGCCGGGCACGGGTGACGTGTTCGAGGCCCGTTCCTTGCAGGAGGAGCGCGTCTCGCCCCTGCCGGGCAAGGAGGGCCTCCTGCCGCGCGAGGTCTTCTCGCGCCTCGTCGGCAAGGGAGTCGCGGGAGTCCTCTCCCAGACCCGGGAAGAGGCGCTGCTCGTGCGGCAGCCCACCGCGCTCCTCCTGACCGCGGCCGGCGAAGGGGAGGTCCGCCGACGAGTGGCCGCCCTGCGCACCCTGGGGTCACGCCCGGAGGCCGAGGTCTTGCCCGCGCTCGTCGGCGCGCTGCGCGACGACAACCACGATATCGTCCTGGCCGCGGTGGGTGCGCTCGTCGAGCGCCGGGATCCGGCGGCGGTCGGCCCCTTGATCGACTCCACCCGGGGTCGTGGCCTCGACTACCTCAACCAGGTGCTGTATGCGGTCGCCAGCCTCGGTGGGCAGGAGGCCGAGGCCTACCTCGACACGCTTCTCCACGGACATCAGGACGCCGAGATCCGCACCCGCGCCGGAGAGGCGATCGCCGAGCTGCAGAGCCGGAAGACGAAGCTGGAGGCGGCTCGTGCCGCGGCCCCGGCCCCGGGAGGGCGCCCCCCGGTGGTGGATCCCTGAGCTCCGGGCGGGCTCGTCGTGTTGGAGTCAGTGGGGCAGGGGGCGGCGCGGAGCGGTTCACCGGACCCCGGACGCGACGAGGGAGGAGCGCCCGGGGGCCTCCTCCCTCATCGACGCCGGCGGCGCTGGCGCTATTCGGACCAGGAGCTGTGGAAGATCGCCTTCTCGGGGCAGATGTCCTCACAAGCGTAGCAGTCGATGCACTCATCGACCTTGGTCGCCTCGGCCTTGCCCTCCTCGTTCAGGGCGTAGACATCGGTCGGACAGACGTCCACGCACTCGGAGTCGCCGGTGCAGAGATCCCAGTCGATCTTGATGGTGATGTCGTTTTCCTTGCCTTCGAACACCTTCACGTCGGCCATTGGTCCTCACCTCATGCCTGAGCCAGTCCGCCTCGTGGTCTAAGGGAGTCGGGGGGGGGTGTCAAGGGGAAGAAGCAGCGAGCCGGACGCGGCCGGGCAGGCCCTCACTGGCTGACCAGGGTCACGCTGCCCGTGGTGAGGGTGACCTCGAGCACCCGCTCCAGGCCGCTGTCGCCCACGTAGACCCGGCCCCGCACGGGATCGACCGCCACACCGCCGAGCAGGCTGCCCAGGCTGTAGCGCTGCGGGTTGAGCGCACCCTGGACCGTGATCTGCCAGGAGGTGCCTCGGGGAGGGCGGTGGACCCGGGGATCGATCGCGCCGGCCCAGGCCCGCTCGGGGTAGCGGGCCGCGACCGCCCAGGGCTCCGGGGCGGGCTGCATGGTGAATGAGAAGGCCTCGTTCTTGAAGGGGATTCCTGGCCAGGCGCGGCTCTGCTGCAGGGGGCTGGGGGAGCGAACCAGCTCGCAGTGTCCTTCCCGCTCATCGGGCTGGTCGTTGGTCAGCGCCGAGGTCTGGGCGTGCGGGAAGTAGGCCGCACCGCTGTCGAGCAGGGTCCAGACGAGGAAGTTGCCCGAGGAGCGGATGGTGTAGCTGACCAGCTCCGGGAAGCAGGAGGTGTCCGCGACGCCGCCTCCCCCGAGCCCCTCCGCGGGGACCGCGGGGCCCCAGGGCAGGGGATCCAGCGGCCGCTTCGGCGCGAGCAGGACCAGCTCGGGCTGCTCGTCGGCAGCAGCCAGGGCGGGATCCCCTCGCAGCTCGGCCAGCCGTACGGGGCGCCGGCGGAGGTCGACCTCGGGGCAAGGCTGGCCCGGCAGCGCGGGCGTGCCATCGGCCGGGACCGCCTGCAGCCAGAGGGTGTGGGGCGAGACCTCCCGGATGCAGTACTCGAACCCCTCCCGCCCCTGGAGCGCCTGCTCGTCGAAGAGCAGCGCGCAGTCCCGGCCGAGGGTCGCGCTCTTCTCGACCCGGGACAGGAGGATCAGCCGATCCCCGGGCACGACGCCGGCGAGGCAGAAGTCTCGCTTCTGATCGTGGAGCACGCCGGGGAGCTCGGGATCGAAGCGCCCCCAGGTGCTCGCTGCGCCGGGGATCTCTCCCTCCCAGACGGCCTGCCAGGTGCGGTTCTGGAGCAGGCCGGGGCCCGGCTGCAGGCCGAGCGCGTTGTCGGGGCCGAGCCGGTGCTGGAGGGTCACCCCGGCGGCGCCGTCCGCCCCGTGGCTCGCCGGATGGCGGCTGGGGGCCGGGAACCACGTCGGGGGAGCGGGGGAGGTCGGCAGCGCCTCGCCCTCGGGATCGACCAGCTTCAGGGAGGAGACCCGGGGGGCGTCGTCGGGTGTGGCGTCGGCGACGCGGTGAACGTCCACACCACCTTTTTTGACCTGGATCGCGCTGAGGATGCCGTCCTTGCGGG
>JAVEVO010000314.1:0-3327 GCA_034005005.1 Myxococcota bacterium | reverse complement strand
CCCTCGCCCTCCCCTTCCCCTTCGCCCTCCCCTTCGCCCTCAGAGCCTTCCCCCTCGCCCTCGGTTCCCTCCCCTTCCCCTTCGCCCTCCCCTTCGCCCTCAGAGCCTTCCCCCTCGCCCTCGGTTCCCTCCCCTTCCCCTTCGCCCTCCCCCGGGCAGACGCAGGTGTCCCAGCCCGAGCCGTCGGGGAGGCAGGTCTGTGCGCCCTGGACGGCTCCGGGGCAGGCGCAGGGGCGCGTGGCGTTGACCTCGCACGGCTCGACCTCGGGGGTCGGGGCCTCCTTGGCCGTACAGCCGAAGAGGACGAGCACCAGCAGGAGCAGGGAAGGATAACGAGGGATCACGTTCGAGGTCATCGTCGCTCCCGGACAGAGAGACCGTGTCGGGTGAGCCCGGCGCCCCGGACCTTGCGAGCGCCACGCACCGCCGGCACGACCGGAGGTCCTGTCAGAACGTCCCGCCCAGCACCACGCTGAGCCCGCGGCCCGGCTCGGGGACGAGCGCCAGCCGGGGCACCGCGGGAGTGAGGGCCGCCTGCGCAGCGCCCGCGGCGGCTGGCGAGCCGCCTGCCGAGGGCTTGGCGAGTGCGACGTAGAGCAGCCCGCCCAGCGCGGCGACGCCCGCGCCCGCGGCCACCCAGCCCAGGGTCCGGCGGCCGGCGGCCTGGTCGTAGCGGTCCTGCGCGTCCTGGCGGGCCGCCTCGGCCTGGGCCGCGTTCGAGTACGTGCCGCCCGCGATCCGGTCCCCCTCCGCGTCGAGGTCTTGACCACTCGCAAAGAGCAACCCCGCGCCCACGCCGCCGCCCAGGGCGACCACCGCGAGGGCGCCCGCGACGAGGAGGCGGGTCTTGCTCCACTCACCGCCCGCCGCAGCCTCAGAGGCTCCGGCGGTCCCGGCCGAGGTCCCTCGAGGATCCAGCGACCTGCCGTCCGGAGGGGCCGCGGCGCCGGCCCCGCTGGCCGGCACGAGCGTGACCACCACCGGCACGGTGGCGCCGGCGTCGACCTGCAGGGTCAAGCTCTGGGCCTCGTGGCCAGGGGCGCTGAGGGCGATCTGGTGCGGTCCCGGCTCCACGGTGAAAGGCTGCAAAGGCGAAGTACCCACCAGCCGGTCGTCCACCCGGACCTCGGTCCCGGCCGGCTTCAGCTCGAACTGGAGCGCGGTGCGGTCGAGCAGGCGCTGCAGCCGGGTCTCGGCGTCCCGGGCCTCCCGCAGCACCCGGGCGAGCTCCTTGCTGGCCGGGTCGGCGAGCGCCAGGAACTTCTTGTAGTACGAAAGTGCTGCAGGGATCTGGCCGAGCTGATCGTAGCAGCGGGCGATGGAGCGGTAGAGGATCGCGGGCACGTCGGCCTCGACCTTCTCCAGGGCCCGCTCCGCGCGCAGGAAGTTCTGCACGGCCTCCCCGTGGTCCCCTGCGTCGAAGAGCCGCTCGCCGATCTGCACGTACTGCTGCGCGGTCCCCTCCGCCTGCCGTTGCCGCGCCAGGCGCGTCTCGGGGTCGTCGAGCGCGCCGCCCTCCTCCTGGGCCCACGAGGGCGCGGCGGAGACCAGCAGCAGCAGGAACCCGACGAGCGACGCACGCAGACATCGGAGCGTGTCAGCCACGGCGGCCCCCCTCCTCACAGATCGACCCGGACCTTCAGCCCGCCGCTCTCCGTGGAGGGCTGCCCGTCGGGGGAATCTGGTCCTTTCGTCTTCTTGTCGCCGGTTGCCTTCCTCGCCGGGGAGGACCGACGCTGCGAGTGGGACGACGCGGTGGCCGCGGGCGCCGTGGCGGGGGACGCGGCAGCGGGGGACGCTCCCGCCGTGGGGCCGGTCGCCGGGACCTCCTGCGGCGAGCCCGGGCTCGCAGGGGCCGGCGCTCCGGGCGAGGCGAGAGCCGCTGGCGGGACGGCGTGCGCGGCCGACGAGGTGACCGAGGTCGAGAGTCCCGCAGGCCCCTGGATCGGGACCTCGTCGGGAGCAGCCGCCGGCACTGGCCCGCCGGGAGCCACCACCTCGGCGGAGTCGGTCGGCCGCGCCGGCTCCAGGCCCGAGCGCCAGAGCAGCAGGGCGAGCAGCACCAGCAGCCCCGCCCCGAGGCAGGCCAGGCCCACCAGCAACGGCCAGCGGCGGCGGGCCCCAGGCGCGGCGAGCAGCTCGCCCGGAGGGGCCGCGAGGAGCGTCGCGGAGGTGGCGACGAGGTGCCCGCTGCGGCTCAGACCGTGGCGCAGGGAGAACGCGTCCAGCGCCGCGACGACCTCCTCCGCGGTGGCCGGCCGGTCCGCAGGCTGCTTCGCCAGCAGGGAGCGGATCAGCACCTCCAGGTCCGCGGGAGGCCGGGGCAGCTCCGGCGGCACCACCAGCGGCGGCACCGGCGCCTGAACGTGGGCGTTGATCAGGGCGTAGGGCGACTCCTCCAGGAAGGGCGGCCGCCCGGTGAGCAGTTCGAAGCCCAGCACGCCCAGGGAATACAGGTCGGAGCGGCCGTCCAGCGGCAAGCATTGCACCTGCTCCGGCGAGGCGTAGATCGGGGTCCCCAGCAGGTAGCCGTGCTGGGTCAGGCCCTGGGCGAAGGGCAGCTTGCCCGTCTCCTGGACGATCTTGGAGATGCCGAAGTCCAGGACCTCCACGTGGTCCTCGGCCCCCGGCAGGTCCACCAGCATGACGTTGCCCGGCTTGAGGTCCCGGTGCACGAGCCCGATGCGGTGCGCCGCGGCGAGCGCCAGGGCGATCTGGCGCAGGATCACCACGACCCGGTTGAAGGGCAGCGCCCCCGCAGCCACCTCGCGGTCGAGCCCACGCCCGGAGACGAGCTCCATGACGAGGTACTCGAGGCCATCCTGCTCGCCGTAGTCGATGAGCCGCACGATGTTCGGGTGGTTGAGCCGGCTCATCACTGCGGCTTCCTGCCGGAAGCGCTGCGAGAACTCGGGACCGCGAGTGCCGGGCAGGAGGATCTTGATCGCGACCTCGCCGCCGATGTCCTCGCGCTCGCCGATGAACACCGCGCCCATGCCCCCTTGCCCGAGCCGCCGGGTCACGCGGAACTTGCCTCCCAGCACCATGTTGGGACGCAGCTCGATGCGGGTAGGCTCCTGGGCGTCGGACAAGGGCGTTGTTCTCCTGCAGTGAGTCTGGAAGTACCTTAGGCCAATGGGCCAGGAGAGGCAAGGCGATCGGTGGGCGCCCAGCGACCGGCAGCGTGGTCGTGCAGCCAGCTGGCAAGGCGCAGGCCAAGGTGCGCCAATCCTGGCGACGGTGGCTGCGGGCCCACCCGGGGCGGGCCGCGGCGCTCAGCGAGGGGCCTTCGCGCCGGCCTGGTGGAGCCGGCCCCGATGACCCGTT
>JAVEVO010000020.1:0-67087 GCA_034005005.1 Myxococcota bacterium | reverse complement strand
GCCTTCTTCTCGGCCTTCTTCTCGGCGGGCTTCTCGGCCTTCTTCTCCGCCTTCTTCTCCGCCTTCTTCTCGGCGGGCTTCTCGGCCTTCTTCTCGGCCTTCTTCTCCGCCTTCTTCTCGGCGGGCTTCTCGGCCTTCTTCTCGGCCTTCTTCTCCGCCTTCTTCTCGGCCTGCTTCGGAGCCCCTGCCTTCTTCTCAGCCTTCTTCGCAGCCTGCTTAGCCATGACGTCCTCCCGGGTGTCTCGAAATCCCTATGGTCAACAAAGGAGTCGGTTCGCGACTCGGTGGCGCTTTGCCGAAAGCGATTTCGAGTCTAGCGATGCGTTTTTTCCTGGTCAACGATGTTGTGTCGCTTTTCTTGCACGGGCACTTCTTTATAACTCATTGAAATCATTTGCCAATATCCAACACATGCCGTGAGGCCCGGGAAGAAAAGTGGAGTGTCGGCTCGCGCGAGCGATCAGCCTGGTCCAAAATGGCATATGATTTCAACATGTTATCCGATTTCAAGATCATTTTGCCGGCGAAGACGGCCCCCAACCGGCGCGTGACCACTGCTATCTACATGATCATAAAGGATTATTTCCCTCCTCCGACCATACTGCGTGCGTCCGGACGAGGCTCGCGCGCTGCTTTCTCACCCCCTTGCGGGCCGGATCACCATCCTCCCGCGCGACCGGCGCGACACCTCGCCGCGAGGCCGGGAGCAGCCAGGACCAACAGCGAAACCAATTGAATTCAAAAGCACTTCCAGACTCGATCCAGCCATCGGCCACGGTCCGACGAGGGGGATCACACGCCGCGGGTCGCGCGCGCGCTCGATCGAGCTGCGCGACACGCGCGCGCCGGGCGCGACCGCGACGGACCGACGCGCGCCTCCGCGCGACGGCCCGCACGCGTCCACCCCGGGCACTGGACCATCGACGGAACCGCTTGAATAGATTCGATTTATTGGCCGAGAATCTCGGCGAGACGCCACACGGCCGGGCCGCCGATCGGTCGCCGATCGCCACGGCCGATCCGGGCGATCGGGAGCCGATCGCCGTCCCTGGTCCTGGCGATCGGGAGCCGTGCGTCCGCGCCCCGCGCCCCACGGACGCGCACCGGTCACGCGCCCCCGCTCGCGTCGTGCCCGAACCGTCTCGCTCACGACGGACACCCACGAAGGTCGCGGACTGGACAGGACACCACGTCCGCGCTTCACCCGCGGATCGCTCCGTGCTAGAACCCTCCCCCATGAAGCTCTCCTCCCCCTTGCTCCGGGGCCCGCTCTTCGGTGCGCTCGCCTCGCTGCCCGCCACCCTGGTGATCTTGACCCTGGACATGATGCTCGGCTTCGATCGAGCGCCCCTGACCGCGGGGTCCCAGCTCGCGCTCGGCCTGGCGCTCGCTTTGCCACTGGTCTGGACGGTGGCGCTCGTCGCCGGGCTGGCCGGCGGTCTACTCCAGGGCAGCGTCGCGCTCCTCGGGCAACCACGTCGCCGCGGACGCCTCCTGCTGGACGCCCTGCGCGACGACCCCGAGATCGACCGGACGGTCGCCGCGACGCTCCTGACGCTGCCCCTCGCCGGCGGCGTGCAGCTCGCGGGCAACGCCTTGACTCAGGCCACCTGGACCTCCGCCATGGCCAATCCGCTGCTCGCGGCCCTCGCCACCGGGTTGCTCGCGGTGCTCTGGCTGCTCCCCTCGCTGGCGGTCGCCGCCCCTCTCTTCCTCGGCTGGCGCCTCGTGCTCGGGCTCGTCCCCGCGCGCCTCGGCGGGCGCCACGGTCTGCGCACCCTCCTCGCCGGGGTCGCGTTGCTGCTGCTGCTCGGCGTCGGCCTGCTGCTGCTGCTGCGCCGTGTCGACCTCGCCGCACTGCCCCTGCTGCGGCTCGCGCTGCTCGGTCTGCTGTTGCTGCTGCTCACCGTGGCCATCGGCGGCGGCCTCGCGCGCCTCACGCGACTCCCCCGGGGGACGCTCCCGGCCGCGCTCGGCAGCGTCCTGCTCCCGCTGCTGCTGTTGCCCTTGCCGCTCTGGCAGCTCGGCGACCAGCCGGCGGTCGCCAAGAGCCTGCTGACGCCGCACAGCCTGACGGGGCTGCTGATCCAGACCGGCCGGACGATGCTCGACCGTGACGAGGACGGATACGCCAGCCTGCTCGGAGGCGGCGACTGCAACGATCGGGACCCGGAGGTGAACCCGGCGGCCGCGGAGATCCCTGGCGACGGGATCGACAACAACTGCCTGGATGGCGACGCGCCACCGCGCGTCCCCTCCCCCGAGGAGGCGGCCCGCCCGACGGCCGCGCCGGCCCCCCCGGCGTCGACCGTCCCCGCGGCCCTCCCGGCGTCCACCGTCCCCGCGCCGACCGCCCCCGACGCGGGTGAGCACGCCGGGACCGCCCTCCCGGCCCCTCCGGCTCCTCCCGCCGAGACCCCGCCGCCGGCCACTGCCGACCCGGCCCGCCCACCCACCGGCGCGCCGCTGGCCACCAACCTGCTGGTGATCCTCGTCGACACGGTGCGCGCCGATCATGTCGGCGCCTACGGCTACGCGCGACCGACGACGCCGCGGATCGATGCCCTCGCGGCCGAGGGGATCCTCTTCGAGCGCTGCTACGCCCAGTCTCCCCACACCCCACGCTCGATCCCCTCGATCTTCACCTCGCGCCTGCCTTCACAGATCCGCTGGCACAAGCCGCGCATCTCCTACCCGCTCCTCGTGCCCGAGAACCTGACCTTCGCCGAGGCCCTCGCCGCCCAGGGGATGGCCACGGGGCTGGCCGCCTCCCACTTCTTCTTCGAGCCGAAGTACGGGGCGACCCAGGGCTTCACCGAGATCGACAACACGGGGGCCACCTCCTTGCCGGACTCGAACAAGGACATCGCCTCGCCGCGCATCGTCAAGCGGCTCCATGGCCGGCTCGCCCAGCTCCAGGAGCGGACCCACCGCGGGGAGCGCTTCCTGCTCTTCGTCCACCTCTTCGAGCCCCACTCGACCTACATGCGCCACCCGGCTCCCGACGACTTCGGCCGGGGCTGGATGGACCTCTACGACGGCGAGATCCACTTCGTGGATCGCCACGTCGGGATGATCCTCGACCGGCTCGCGGAGGTCGGGCTCGCCGACTCGACCGCGGTCGTGCTGCTCTCCGATCACGGCGAGGGCAACGGCGAGCACGGGTTCAAGTGGCACGGCCAGCACATCTATAATGAAGGGATGCACGTCCCGCTGATCCTCCGGGTGCCCGGCGCCGCTCCCCGGCGGATCGCGACCCCCGTCGCGCTGCTCGACGTCGGCCCGACCCTCCTCGACCTCGCGGGCTTCCCCATCCCGGAGAGCTTCCAGGGACGCTCGCTCGTCCCGGCCGTCCGCGGGGAGCAGCTCCCGGAGATCCCCGTCTTCGGCCAGCTCTTGCCGTACCCCTACTGCAAGGAGGAGGTCCACTCCCTGATCCTGGGCCCCCACAAGGTGCTCTTCCACCGCACCAACAACACGTGGGCGCTGTACGACCTGCTGGCCGACCCCCAGGAGCAGCAAGACATCTTCGCCAAGGAGCCGGCCCGCGCCCGGGAGCTGCAGCAGCTCCTCCTCGGGGCCCTGGAGGGGCGTTGAGCGTGTCCGGGCACCTCCCGGCGGCCTCCGCCACGCCGGACGGGCCCCGGGTCGTGAGCGAGGTGGCCCTGTTCGGCGGCAGCTTCGACCCGCCCCAGATCGCGCACCTGCTGGTCGGCGCCTACATCCTCGGGAGCCGGCCCGGGGAGCTGTGGCTGATGCCCTCGGCCCACCACCCCTTCGGCAAGCGCCTCGTCCCCTTCACCCAGCGCCTGCGGCTCTGCCAGCGGCTCGCCGAGCTGCTCGGCCCGCGGGCGCGCGTCACCCCCATCGAGGAGGAGCTGGGCGGGAGCGGGCGCACCATCGACACGCTGCGCGAGCTCCAGCGACGCCACCCCGGCCAGGCCTTCCGCCTGGTGATCGGCTCCGACATCCTCGGCGAGCGGCACGCCTGGAAGAGCTGGGACGAGGTCTGCCGCCTCGCCCCGCCGATCCTGATCGGCCGGGAGGGTTACCCCGTGCCCCCCGGCTTCACCCCGGAGATCACCCTGCCCGGCATCTCCTCGACCGAGGTGCGCCGACGCCTGACCACCGGCGAGCCCCTCGACGGGCTCGTCCCATTTCCGATAATTCAAGAAATTCAGAAACTTGGACTCTACTCGGCCCGCACGCCCGCCGCGCCGCCCCCGCGGCTGGACCCGTCTCCCGCGGCAGTCCGTCCGGGGCTCGCGCTCCTCGGCGTCGGGCGCGCCGGCCTCACCCTGGCCCTCGCCCTGCGCGCCGCGGGCTGGCCGCCGACCCTGCTCTGGGACCGGGACGCGACCCGGGCGGCGGCGGTGGCCTCGCTCTGGGGAGCCCCCGTGCTCACCGGGCCGCCGCCACCAGCCTTGCGGGAGGTCCCCTGCTGGCTCATCGCCGTGCCCGACGCCGCGATCGCCGGGCTCGCGGCCGAGCTCGCGGCCGCGGGACTCGTGCCCGCCGCCGGCGTCGCCCTGCACACCTCCGGCGTGCTGAGCAGCCGGGCGCTGCACCCGCTGGCCGCGCAGGGGATGGCGGTCGGCTCCCTGCACCCCCTCGCCCCCCTCACGGATCCCCTGGTCGCCAGGGGTTGCGGCTCCGCCGCGCCGCACGCCACGCCCGCCCTGGCCGGGGCCGGCTTCGGCGTCGAGGCCTCCACCGCTGCCGCCGCGCAGCTCGCCCGGGAGCTGACGTCCGCGCTCGCGGGGCGGCCGCTGATCCTCGGGGCCGGGGACAAGGCCGCCTACCACGCGGGCGCGGCGCTCGCGGCCAACGGCCTGGTCACCCTGCTGCACGACGCACAGCGGCTGGTGAGCCCGGCCATCGGTGACCCGGACGCCGCGCTCGCCGCCCTGGTGCGGCTGGCGAGCCTCGCGCTGGCCGAGGTCGAGCGCCAGGGGCCGGCGGCAGCCCTGACCGGACCGATCCGGCGCGGGGACGAGCCGACGGTGCGGCTCCACCTGCAGGCGCTCCGGGACGACCCGGCCCTGCGCGTCTACCGGGAGCTGGGGCTGCGGACCCTCGCCCTGGCGCGCCAGGCCGGCGCGCCCGCCGAGGCCCTGGACCGGATCACGCAGTTGCTGGTGGAGCCGGCTCAGCCGGTCGAAACCCCCGCGGCAGGCTGACCGGTCGGCGGCGAGGGCCCCTCATCCCCGGCCCCGGAGGTCGTGGCCGGGCTCGGGCGCGAATCGGCGACCGACGGCACGAGCCGGTCGAAGATCAGCTCCCGCCCCTCCGTCCCTCCGTGGATGCGCAGCCGGTCCCCCTCGCTCACGCGTCCGGCCAGGATCAGCTCGGCGATCGGCCCCTCGATGAGCCGCTGGATGGTGGTGCGCATCGGTCGGGCGCCCAGCTCGCGCTGATAGCCGCCGTGGCGGATCAGGTACTCGATGGCCGAGTCGTCCGCGACGAAGGAGATCCGTCGCTCCGCCTCGAGCCGCTGCGAGGAGTGCCGGATCTGCAGCCGCGCGACCTGGAACACCTCCGTCGCCGCGAGGGGGGCGAACACGAGGCGCTCCTCGATCCGGTTCCAGAGCTCGATGGGGAAGGCGGCCTTGGCCGTCTCCAGCACACGCTGGGTGAGCTCCGCATCCTCCGTGGGTGAGCCCCGCTCGGTCGCGCCGAAGCCGATGGCCCGCCGGGTTTCGCCGTAGTGCTGGCTGCCGAGGTTGGAGGTCATGACGACGACGGTGTTCTTGAGGTCGACGGTGCGCCCCCGCCCGTCCGTGAGCCGGCCCTCGTCGAGCACCTGCAGCAGGACGTTGAGCACGTCGCGATGGGCCTTCTCCACCTCGTCGAGCAGCACGATCTGGTAAGGCCGCCGCCGGACCGCCTCGGTGAGCTGCCCGCCCTCCTCGTGGCCGACGTAGCCGGGCGGCGAGCCGATCATCCGAGCCACCGCGTGGGACTCCATGTACTCCGACATGTCCAGGCGGATCATCGCCTCGCGGCTCTGGAAGAGGAAGTCGGCGAGGGCCTTCACCGTCTCGGTCTTGCCGACTCCGGTGGGCCCGAGGAAGAGGAAGGAGCCGATGGGGCGGTCGGTGGAGAAGCCGGCCTGGTTGCGGCGGATCGTCGCGCAGATCCGCTGCAACTGCGGCCGATGCCCGATGATCGCCCGCCCCAGCTCCTCTTCCATCCGCAAGAAGCGCTCGCCCTCGGAGAGCAGCAGCCGCTCCAGCGGGATCGCGCACAGGCGGGCCACGACCTCGGCGATCTGCCGCTGGCCGACCTCGGACTCCCCTTGCCGTCGCGCCCGCGCCCCGGCCAGATCGAGGAGGTTGACGGCCTTGTCCGGTAGGAAGCGCTCGGTGACGTAGCGCGCCGCGAGCCGCACCGCGGCCCGCAGCGCCTCCGCGGTGAAGTGGACCTGGTGGTGGGCCGCGTACCGCGGCGCGAGGCCCTGGAGGATGGCGACCGCCAGCTCCTCGTCGGGCTCCTCCACCACCACGGGCTGGAAACGCCGCTCCAGGGCGGAGTCCTCCTCGATGTACCGCCGGTACTCGTCGGTCGTGGTCGCGCCCAGGCACGGGAAGCTGCCGGCGGCCAGGGCCTGCTTCAGCTCCGCGGCCGCATCGAGGGCTCCCTCGCCGGTCGCCCCCGCGCCCAACAGGGTGTGGATCTCGTCGATGAAGACGATCACCCGCCCCGCGGCCTTGGCCACCTCACCCTTCAACAGCGCCATCCGCTCGTTGAACGCGCCCCGGAGCTGGGTCCCGCCGACCAGCCCACCGACGTCGAGCCCGATGATCACCCGCTCGGCCATCGCCGCGGGGACTCGCCCCTGGGCGATGCCGAGGGCCAGCCCCTCGGCGATCGCGGTCTTGCCGACCCCGGGCTCGCCGACCAGGCAGGGGTTGTTGGCGCGCCGCTTGAGGAGGATGTCGATGACCTGGTCGAGCTCCTTCTCCCGCCCCACCAGGGGATCGATCCGGCCTTGCGCCGCGAGCAAGGTGAGGTTGCGGCCGAGGCTGGTCAGGGTGGGGTACTCCGCCGCATCCAGCCGCCAGCGCGCCCCGGCCGGTGGTTCGCGGGGGGGAGCGGCGGCCGGCGGCGCGGGGCCGAGGGGCGCCGGGGCGGGCGGCCGGCTCGGGGCCCCACCCACCGCGGGCCCGGGGAGTCTGGCCGGGGCCGGCGGGGAGGGCTGGTCGCGCACCACAGGGGGGGGCACGGACGGGGCCGACGGCCCCGCGGCGGCTCCCGGAGCGCTCCCCCCCCGACCGGACGCCGGCGCCGAGGCGGTGCGCGGCGGCACGGGCCGGATCCCGGCCCCGCCCGGTGCGGCGGGGCGCGACGTGAGCTGGTGGAGCTGCCCGCGCTTCTCCAGCTCGATCCACTCCAGCACTGCGCCGCGGATCTGCTGCACGCCGACGCCGGTGGCCGCGAGCACCCGGAACGCCCGCAGGCGATCGATGGCCACCATCGCCGCCAGCAGGTGCAGCTCGCCGGTGTTGCGCGAGCCGGCCACCAGGGCCATCTGCTGGCAGCGCTGCCAGAGGCGGTCCACGCTGCCGTGGGGCTCGGGCTCGAGGTCGAGCTGGTCGAGGAGATCCTCGATCGCCTCGTCGTCGATCCCCTCCCGGCAGAGGAGGGCCGCGGCGTGGTTCGTCGAGCGCGCCAGGGCGAGGAGCAGGTGGCCGGAGTCGAGGGGGAGACTGTCCTCCGCGGCCAGCCCCCGGGCAGCCTCGAGCAGGATCGCCATCGCGTTGGTGAGCGGCGCGCTCATCGGCCCTGGCCGGTGGTGGGGCCGCCCGTGGTGGGCGCGGTGCCCGGTTGCCCCGGCGAGGTGTCGACCTCGTCCTCGTCGTCCGTCGGGACCGCCGCCGGCCGGGCCACGGGCGCGGCGACCGGTGGTGCGGGGCTGGCCCCGGAGCCCGGTGCGGCCGCCGGAGGAGGCGGCGGGGGGGCCAGGGGGGGCAGGGAGGGCACCGGCAGCACCGGGGCCGGCGGAGAGGCTGCCGCGGGCTGCTCCAGCAACCGGTAGGTGCTCTCGGGGGCGAGCACCTCACCCGAGGAGCGGACCTGCAGGACCTCCTCGGGGGCGAGGGCCCCCGCCAGGGAGACGTCGTCGGGCGCGGCGGACGACTCCGCGAGCAGGACCGCGGCCTGCTGCGCGGTCGGCTCATCCTCCGCGAAGAGCGAGGCCATGCCCTGCACCAGCTCCTGCTCCGGCTTGCGCTCCACCAGCTCGCTGGAAGACAGCCGCAGCCGGACGGTCAGCACCTGGACGAAGGCCCAGAGGAGCTTCACCGCGAGCTGCGGGTCCGCCCGCAGCAGATCGTAGAACTTCTGCTGGGGGATCTCGAGGATCTTGCACGGCTCGAGGGCCCTGACCGTGGCGCTGCGCGGCGCGCTGTCGACCAGGGCCATCTCGCCGAAGTGAGCTCCCGCCTCGAGATCGGCGATGGGCACGCCTTCCTTGAAGACCCGCACCTTGCCCTCGGTGAGCACGAAGAAGCTGTCGCCGGGGGCGCCCTCCTGGATCAAGGCGCTGCCGGGCGCGTGCTCCGAGGTCTCGGTGATCCCGAGGAGCTTCACCAGCTCGCGGAAGTTGAGGTAGCGGATGAGGGGGATGCCCTTGAGAGCTTCCAGCTTCATCTGCAGCTCGGTGGCCAAGAAGGCGGCCACCTCCTCGTTCTCCGGGAGCGCCTCGACGATCACCGCGGTGATGTTGTCCTTGCCGCCGGCCCGGTTGGCGAACTCGACCAGCCCCCGGGCGGCCTCCTCGAGCTCCGCGACGGCGAGCAGCTCCGGCAGGCGGTCGGGCTTGGCGTCGAGGTAGCCCGCGAGCCCGTCGGAGCAGAGCAGGAAGCGATCGTTGGCCAGGATGTCGAAGTCCATCGTGTCGACGTCGACCGAGGGGTAGACCCCGACCGCCCGGGTGACGGCGTTCTTGAAGGGGGACTCGAACGCCTGCCCCGGCTGGAGGCGACCCCGCCGGATCAGCTCGTTGACCAGGCTGTGGTCCACGGTCATCTGGTGGATCGTCCCCTGGCGGAGCATGTAGACCCGGCTGTCGCCGACGTGGGCGATGAACCCCCGGCCCCCGGCGACGAGGAGCACGTCGATGGTCGTGCCCATCCCTCGCCGGGCGGGGTTCTCCTGGGCGAGCTGGTGGACCCGGGCGCACGCATGGCGCACGGCTCCCTCCAGCAAGGTATTGATCTTCAAGGGGCTCTCGCTGCGGGGAGCGGCGGCGAAGGCCGCGATCTGGCCCTGACGCTCGACCAGGAAACGCCGGACCTCGTGGACCGCGGCGGCGGAGGCGACCTCGCCGGCCGCGTGCCCTCCCATCCCGTCGGCGACGATGAAGAGGTTCAGCTTCCGGTCGATGAGGAAGTTGTCCTCGTTGTGATCGCGCTGGCGCCCGACGTCAGTCTGAGCCCAGAATCGGACCTCCATGCCGCGCCTCCCAGGCAGAGGGCCGGTGCCCGGCTCCTGCTCTCCCGGAAGCGCCCTTCTAGCACGGGGTCCGGCTCGGGGTCAACGAGGGGAGCCGCTCTCCGAGCCCGCACGGCCGCGGAGATCGCCCCGGGGGCGCCACGGAGCCCGGGCATCGGCGACGCGCCCCCCGGAGCAGTCACGAGGCGGATGAGGTATCCTGTCGGGATGAGAAACGCCAAGGCGATCACCCGGCTGCTGGTCCTGCTCGGGCTCCTCCTCCTGGTGCTGGCCCTCCAGGACGACCGCGTCGGCGGCGTCCTCGCGGACCGCTTCGCCGCGCTCCTCTCCCCCACACCGGCCGCGAGGCCGAGCTCGCCGGCGGCCACTCCCCTCCCGCCGCTGCCCCCACCGCCTTCCCCGGCGGCCACCCCCGCGGCTCCCCGCATCACCCTCGCCGAGCCCACCGAGGCCGCGCTGCTGGCCCGCTCACGCACGCTGCCCCTGGCCGCCCGTGCGGACCTGCTGCTGACCGCGATCTTGCGGGGCAGCGCGGCGGCCGCGACGGAGCTCGAGCGCTGGATCGCAACGGAGCTGCCCGCCGGCAGCCTGGACGAGGAGCTGGGCCGCCGGCTCGAGGCCCTGGCGCGCCGCGCTCCGGGGCCGGCCACCCGGCACGCGGCCGCCGGGCTGCTGCTCGCCGACGCCGGGCGGCTCGTCCCGCCGGTCGACCTCCCCGCCGACCCGGCGCCCCCGGCGACCGAGGTCCACCTGGCGCGGCTGCTCGGTCTGTGGGCGCGGCGAGGCGCGGCGCCGGCCGCGACCGCGAGCTGGCTCGCAGCTCGCACGAGCATGGACCGCCCCCTTCCCCTGCGGGAGGCTTCCTGGCAGGGCCTGGCCGCGCTCGGCGAGGCGGGCGGCCTCCGGCTCCTCGCGGGGCTCGCCGAGCCCCAGCCCGTGGTGGCGGCCGGTCCCCTGGGCGAGGCCTTGCTCGACCTGGCCATCGCCTGGCCCGACGGCCGCACCTCGCTGATCGTGGCCGCACTCGACGCGCTCGCGACGGCCACACCCGAGGATGGCCGACACGGGGCGAGCCTCATCCTCTTGCGGGGACTCGCGGGCGCCGATCACGGCGACACGCCGGCGGCCTGGCGAAGCTGGTGGGAAGACGACTCGCGGCCTGCGGCCCGGCCCCCGGACGCCGCCCGCGCGGGCGAGCTCGCGCCGACGACGGCCGCTCCCTCTCAGGGCAGGCGGAACTCGACGACCAGCGGGCTGTGATCCGACGCGACGGCCGCCGCGTCGTTGTGCACGAAGCGAGCTCCGCCGGTGACCGCGAGCCTCGCGAGCCCGGGCGCGGCGACGATGTAGTCGAGCACCTGCCGCGTGCCGTGGTAGGTGTAGGAGTAGCGCTCCCCGACCGGCACGAGCTGGGTCAGATCGACCAGCGCGTCGTCGCCCGCGCCGAGGAGCCGGGCCAGCGTCGGCGAATCCGGAGTGTCGTTGAGGTCCCCCGCGACCGCAACCAGCGCCTCCGGGAAGTGGGTGAGGGTGGTCCCGACGAGGACGTTGACCCGCGCCGCGAGGGCTTGCCGGATCAGCTCGGCCTCGGCCCCCCCGAGCTGCGACGGGAAGTGATTGACGTACACGACCACCAGCCGGCCGCCGACCCGCAAGCGCACCTCGAGGCAGTCGGGGTTGAAGTAGAAGCTGCGACCATCCACTCGCCAGCGATCCGCCGCATGGGAGATCACCAGCTCCAGGGGGAGCTTGGAGACGATCGCGACGTCGATGCCCCGGATGTGGTCGGCCTCGATCAGCCGCCGGTGAGCGTAGCCGTGGGCCTGGAGCCAGTCGTGCTCGAAGAGGCGGTCGAGCATCCCCTCGTGCTCCACCTCCTGCAGGGCGATGACGTCGGCCCCGAGGGTCCGGATGGCCGTGGCCAGCCGGTCGAGCTTCGCCTCCACCTGGTAGTCGCCGTAGACGTTGTCCTCGGTGGCCGGGTCGTCCACCTCGTCGAAGAGGTTCTCGACGTTGTAGGTCGCGAGGGTGAAGCGGAGGTCCCCCGATGTGCCGCTGTCGACCGGGGTACCGCTGTCGACCGGGGTGCCGCTGTCGGCCGGGGTGCCGCTGTCGGCCGGGGGAGATCCCGTGTCGAAAGACCCACCGACATCCCCGGAATCGGGACCTTGGTCTTGATCATCCGCGAGGTCCTGACGCGGACCCGCGTCCTGCCCTCCCTGATCGTCGTCGACCTCGGTGACCCGTCGCCCCTGGCGGTCCGGTGTACAGCCGGCCGCCAGGAGGACGAGGAGCGGAAGGAGGGACCAGGACAGGGGGAGAGCGAGCCTAGTTGCTCTCTTCGAACTCCGCATCGACCACACCGCCATCGCCGCCCTTCGCAGGGCCTCGACCGTCTTCCCCCGCGAAGCCGCCCTGGCCATCGCCGCCGGGGACCGGCCCGCCGGGGCCACCAGGGCCGGCCGCGCCACGATACATCACCTCGGCCATCCGATGCGAGGCCTGGATGAGCTTCTCGGTGGTGGCCTTGATCCGCTCGGTGTCGTCGGCCTCGATGGCCTGCTTGGTCTCGGCGATGGCCGCACCGACCGCGTCCTTCTCGGCCGCGGGGAGCTTGTCGGCGTTGTCCTTGAGGAGCTTCTCGGTCTGATAGACGAGGCTGTCGGCCCGGTTGCGGACCTCGGCCTTCTCCTTCTTCTTGGCGTCCTCGGCCTCGTTCTTGGCCGCCTCTTCCTGGAGCCGGCTCACCTCCTCCTTGCTCAGCCCCGAGGAGGCGGTGATGGTGATCTTCTGCTCCTTGCCCGTGCCCTTGTCCTTCGCGGAGACGTGGACGATGCCGTTGGCGTCGATGTCGAAGGTCACCTCGATCTGGGGCACGCCCCGCGGGGCCAGCGGGATGCCGTCGAGGTGGAAGCGGCCGAGGGTGCGGTTGTCGAACGCCATCGCCCGCTCGCCCTGCAGCACGTGGACCTCCACCGACTCCTGGCTGTCGCTGGCGGTGGAGAACACCTCGCTCTTGCGATGCGGGATCGCGGTGTTGCGAGGGATCAGGGTGGTCATGACGTTGCCGAGGGTCTCGATCCCCAGGGACAGGGGCGTGACGTCGACGAGCAGGATGTCGCGCACCTGACCACCGAGCACGCCGGCCTGCACGGCCGCGCCGAGCGCCACCACCTCGTCGGGGTTGACGCCCTTGTGGGGCTTGCGGCCGAAGAACCGCTCGACGATCTCCTGGACCTTCGGGATGCGCGTCGAACCGCCGACGAGCACGACCTCGTCGATATCGCCCGGCTCGCGCTTGGCGTCCCGCAGGGCCTTCTTGCAAGGCTCCAGGCTCCGCTCGAAGAGGTCGCTGCAGAGCGCCTCCATCTTGGCCCGGGACAGCTTGATGTTCATGTGCCGCGGGCCCGAGGCGTCCGCGGTCAAAAACGGCAGGTTGATGGTCGTCTCGGGCATGGACGACAGCTCGATCTTCGCCTTCTCCGCGGCCTCCTTGAGCCGCTGCAGGACCATCTTGTCCTTGGAGACGTCGAGCCCCTGATCACGCCGGAACTCGTCGATCAGGTACTCGATGATCCGCTGATCGATGTCGTCGCCACCGAGGTGCGTGTCGCCGTTGGTCGAGATCACCTCGATGAAGCTCTCCCCCGAGTCCTGGCGGGAGATCTCGAGGATCGAGATATCGAAGGTACCACCACCGAAATCGAACACCGCGATGGTCTGCTCGCCCTTCTTGTCGAGCCCGTAGGCGAGGGCCGCCGCGGTCGGCTCGTTGATGATCCGCCGGACGTTGAGCCCGGCGATCCGCCCGGCGTCCTTGGTGGCCTGCCGCTGGCTGTCGTTGAAGTAGGCCGGCACGGTGATGACCGCCTCTTCGATCTTCTCGCCGAGGAACTCCTCCGCGGCGAGCCGCAGCTTCTGCAGGATCTTGGCGCTGATCTCGGGGGGGCTGTAGTGTTTGCCGCGGATGTCGACGGTGACGTCGTCGTTGCTGGCGCGCACGAGCTTGTAGGGGACCATGCGGGACTCTTCGTCCACCTCGCCCCACTTGCGCCCCATGAAACGCTTGATCGAGTAGACCGTGTTCTCGGGATTGGTCACGGCCTGCCGCTTGGCGATCTGCCCGACCATCGTCTCGCCCTTGTCGTCGAACCCGACGACGGACGCGGTGAGACGCGAGCCTTCCTCGTTGGTGATGACCTCGGGCTCCTTGCCCATCATCACCGCGACCACGGAGTTGGTGGTGCCCAGGTCGATTCCGATGATCTTCCCCATGACGAAACTCCCTCTCGCTGCCGGAGAGCTCCCGCCGCGGGCCGCTGCCGCCCGCCGACCGGAGTCTGACATCCTCGGTCCGAGGGTTTAGGTAAGCACCGCACCCTTCAAGTCAAGCCAGGCTTCCTCAGAAAAGGGGCCGGCGGCGGGGGAGAAGCAAAACCCGGCCCGCCGGAACGCGCGCCGGCTGGGCTCGTTGTCGCACCGGACCACGGCCCGCAAGGCCGTCACCCCCCCGGCCCGGGCCGTCACGGCCGCGGCCCGCAGCAGGAGGACGGCCAGCCCCCGCCCGCGCCAGGCCCGGTCGACGATGAGCCCGACGGTGAGACAGCCGGGCCGGTCCGGCTCCGGCGAAAGGGTCACCAGCCCCACCGGCTCCCCGCCGCACCACCCGACGAGCAGCCGCTCCGGGGCCGTGGCCAGCAGCAGGCCCACGCCGAGGGTCAGCTCGTCGTGGCCCGCGGCCCGTGCGGTCGCGGCCGTCGCGTCCAGCTCGCCGAGCCAGCGTACGAGCAGATCCTCGTCCTCCGGGACCGCCGGCCGGAGCTGGGTGAGGGGGAAGGTGCCCCCCGGGGCTGGCGGCGAGGCCTGCATCCGACCGGACCGCGGCCGGGCTACCGGCCCTGGCGCTGACGCCAGGCGGCCCGCGTGGCCGAGCCGTGCCACCGCCACGCGGAGGCCAGCAGGCTGGGCAGGTCCGAAACCTGCGGCGCCCAGCCCAGCACCTGCCGCGCCCGCCCGATCTCGGCCACCAGCCGCGGCGGATCCCCGGCCCGCCGGGGGCCCACGGTCCAGGGGATCGCCCGGCCGATCGCCTCCTCGGCCGCGGCCAGCACCTCCCGCACGGTGTGCCCGCGCCCCGAGCCGAGGTTGACGATCTGCAGCTCGGACAGCGGTTCCCCCCCGCCGAGGAAGGCGAGGGCCGCGAGGTGGGCCCGGGCCAGGTCCGCGACGTGGACGTAGTCCCGCTCCGCGGTCCCATCCCGGGTCGGATAGTCGTCGCCGAAGACGGTGATGGGGTCCCGCTCCCCGCTCGCCGCGCCCAGCAGCAAGGGGATCAGGTGGGTCTCGGGGTCGTGCAGCTCCCCCGTCCGCCCGCCGGCATCGGCCCCCGCGGCGTTGAAGTAGCGCAGGGCGACGGCCCGGAGCAGGCCGGCCCGGACGCAGTCGTCGAGGAGGACCTCCACCGCCCGCTTCGTGCGGCCGTAAGGATGATGGGGCTCCACCGGCCGCTCCTCGACGAGGGGCCCGGCGGGCGCGGGGCCGTACACGCCGGCGGTCGAGGAGAACACGAGCCGCCGGACCCCGACCGCGACCGCGGCCTGCACCAGGGACAGGGTGCCCGCGACGTTGTTCTGCCAGTAGCCGAGGGGGTCGCGCAAGGACTCGGGCACCACGGCCCGGGCCGCGAAGTGGACGACCGCCTCGATCCCCTGGTGGCGCAGGGTCTCCTCCAGCAGCGGACGATCCCCCAGACTGCCGACCACCAGCGGCGTGTCCCCGATCAGCTCCGGCAGCCCGGTGCTCAGGTCGTCGAAGACGACGACCGTCGCCCCCTGCTCCCGCAAGGCCCAGACCGTGTGAGAGCCGACGTAGCCGGCTCCGCCGGTGACGAGCACGCGCATCCTGACCTCCCGCCCGCCTCCCGGGGTCTGCTCCCCGGCGGCGTCCGTCGCAAGACCTCAGTCCCCGTCCCCGTACTGCGCGAGCAAGGCGTGCTGGCACCAGCAAGGGGCCTCGGCCGCCGGGTCCCACAGGTGCAGCGAGTTGCCCTGGCAGAACGCCCAGCGATCGCACTGGCCGCACGCTCCCCGGCGCGTCCAGGAGCGGTCCCGGAACAACCCGTAGCGCCGCTCCCAGACCTCCACCGGGTCGTCCCGGTGGACGTTGCCCTGGACCATCCAGGCGGGCAGGTTGGGACAGGCGGCGAGGCCGCCGTCGGCCAGCAGCCCGCAGATGTTGATCCCCGCCCGGCAGAAGTAGGGGGTGTCGCGCACCTGCCGGTCGATATCCCAGCCGAGGTAGCCTTCCTCCCCGAAGCTGACGACCGGCCCCCCCGGTCGCCCGGCCCGCCGCAGCCGGGCGATCTCCCGGAGCAGCCGGACCAGCCCCGGCCCGTCGAGCAGCAGCTCCGGCTGGGTGCTCGCCCGCCCCGTGGGGAAGACGTTGAGCAAGCGCCAGTGGGTGGCCCCGAGCCCCGCGACGAGCGCGTACGTCTCGTCGAGCCGGTCCAGGGTGCGGGGGGTGACGACGGTGATGGCCTCGACGATCCGCACCCCGGACTCCCGCAAGAGGACCAGCGCGCGGCAGGCCCGGTCGAAGGCGTCGGGTCGCCGGCGCAGCCAGTTGTGACAGTCCGCGGGGCCATCGAGGGAGATCACGGCGCTCTGCAAGCCGAGCCCCGCGAGCCGCCGGGCCCGCGCCGGGTCGAGGAGGTAGCCGTTGCTGACCAGCCCCAGCCGGTAGCCGAGCCCGGCCGCCTCTTGCAGCATCGCCTCGAGGTCGGGACGCAGCAGGGGCTCGCCGCCCGTCGCGGCCAGGAGGATCCGCCGGGCGTCGTAGGCCGTGGCGAAGCGCCGGAGCAGCCCCCGGACCGCGTCCACGGGGAGCCCGGCCTGCTGGTGGTCGACAGTGCAGTCGGAGCCGCAGTGGCGGCAGGCCAGGTTGCAGCGCCGGGTCGCCTCCCAGAAGAGGTAGCGCAGCTCGTGGAGCTCG
The DNA here is from genome assembly GCA_034005005.1 of Myxococcota bacterium. Taxonomy (GTDB): domain Bacteria; phylum Myxococcota_A; class JAVEVO01; order JAVEVO01; family JAVEVO01; genus JAVEVO01. The sequence continues at coordinate 50,641 of JAVEVO010000020.1, read as the reverse complement.
GTCTCGAGCCGGTGCACGAGCTGCAGCCGGCGCTCGGCCAGCCGGTGGCCGAGCCGGCGGAGGAGCGGGAATCGGCTCGAGCTGAGGCGCATCGCTGTTCGGGTCCGCCGGGGCCGGCTTCAGGGAGCGGGCACGACCGTGATGTCCATGCTCACGGGCAGGACGAGGTCGGCCTCCAGCTCCCGGTCGTAGTCCGCGAACCGGCCGCCGTTGGCCTCACCGTCGGTGTCCCGCACCGAGACGAGGAAGCCGTCCCGGCGGGCGGCCTCGAACGTGGCCGAGTCGGCCTCGATCAGGTAGTTCCCGTCGACGCTGGAGACGGCGCACGCCGAGGCGAGCTCCCGGAAGCGGGCGCAGACCTCCAGGCCCGGCACCCCGGTCCCCTGGCTGCTCACCCGGCCGGAGATCAGCTCCCAGCCGACCATCGTGCCCGCGCCGTCGTCGATGGGTCCGTAGCAGGCCGCGATGACCGCCCCCGAGCCGGCCGACAGCAGGCCGAGCAGGGCCTTCTTCCAGAAGCGCCGCAGCTTCATCGGACTCTCCCGTGGCCCCCTGACGTGGGGACCGGCTCCGCCCGCCGCCGCCGGAGGCGGGCTCAGCCGCCCTGGCGGCTCCCGGGCTGCTGCTCGCCGAAGAGCTCCTGGTTCTCCCGCTCGGCCTCGGCCAGCTCCTGCCGCCAGTCCCGCACGCCGACGTGAGCCTCCCGGAACTCGGCGTACAGCCGCTTGGCTTCTTCCATCTTGGAGATCTCGGGGGGCGCCAACTGGATATCGGTCTGGGCCAGGGAGACGTCGAAATCGGAGTTGACCAGGACGTCGGGGTCCATGTCGTACGCGACGAGGGCTTCCTTGATCTCTCCCGGAGAGACCCGGAAGAGGCGGGCCACCTCGTGGACGTTCATGAACCGATACTTGCCATCCGGAGCCAGCCCCAGGTGGTAGGCACAAAACAGCTCGAACGGCTCGATCCCGTGCACCTTGCGGGGCTCAGTGCCGTTGCCGCGCTTCCGCTCTCTCCCCATCATCACCTCGTCATCGCGCCACGGGCACCCTGCCCGTGAACGACCTCTCCTGTGCGTAAGGTACGCAGCCTCGGGACGGCGGTCAAACCAACTGTGATCCCCTCGACACCAGGCCCGTCACTTTGCGCTCACCGGCAGCGGACCTCCGGGAGCGTCGCGCTCGCCAGGCCCGGGATCACCCCCGGCGGCGCGGACAGCGGGCGGGGGGTGGGGGATCGACGGGCGAGGGAGCGGTGCTCAGCAGGCTGCCGGCCGGGCAGGGACCGGCAGCGGGGCTCAGTTGAGCTTGATCAACGGCGCCTTCTCGGTCATCGTGCCGCCGGCCTTGATGTCCATGGCGGCGCCGGCCTGGATCAGCATGCTCGTGCCCGACTTCTGCGTGAAGGTCGTCCCGGCCTTCTGGAACGTGGTCTTCGAGGAGAGGGTCACCAGGTCCTTGCAGTCCAGGGTGATGGTGGCGAAGGCCTTGATCATGATCTGACCGGTCTTCGACTCCATCGTGATCGTCTTCTTGACGGTGTGCAGCTCGATGTAGTTCTCGTTCTTGCTGTCGTAGACCTGGATCTTCTCTTCGCCGTCGGTGTCGTCCAGGACGATCTCGTTGGACTTCTGGGTCCGCAGGGAGATCTTCAGCTTACCCTTCTCGTCGCAGAACAGCAGCACGTGCCCTTCCCGGGAGTGGAAGAAACGGTAGTCGTTCTTGCCATCCTGATCCTTGATGGGGATCTTGATGACCTTGTTCTTGGGCGTGATCGTGAGCTTCTGCGGGAACTTGTCCTTGCCATTCCACAGCATCCCGATCACGACCGGGAACCGCAGATCCCCATGCTCGAAGGCGACGAGCACCTCGTCGTTGACCTCCGGCATGAAGAAGGCCCCCCGGCCCGCCCCGCCCATCATCGTCGACTGCCGAGCCCAGTAGGACTCGTCCTTCTCGTTGAGCCAGGGGAACTTCACCTTCAACCGGTACCCCTTGGCCTCCTCGATCGCGGCCTTGGGCTGGTCGTGGGTGATGTTGGTGACCACGCCGGGATAGACCCCGTAGAACCGCGTCCGCGTGGACGTGGACTGCGCATGGAGACCAAGGAGCTTGAGGATGTTGTCGGACATCGGCCTGCCACCTCGAGCCCAGGCTCTCCGCTCCCGCAGCGGGGAATCAGGAGCAGCGCCTGGAGATTCCTCCGGAACCATTGGGATGGTAGCAAGGCCGACTGGCGGACGCAAGCGAACGGTTGGGGATCGGCCCCAGGAAACGGCGCCGCGAGCCCTCCGGGCTCCTCGCCGCCTCCCGACGGCCAACGACGGGAGGGCCGACCGCGGCCTCAGCCGCGACGACCGGCGAAGAAGTCGGCCGCTCCCTGGAGGACCTCGGCCAGGGGTCCGACCAGCCGCGGCGTCCCCGCGGGCAGGGCGTCCAAAAACCTGCGGCCATAGGACTTGGTGTCCACCCGCCGGTCGAGGATCAGCACGACGCCGGAGTCGGTCTGGCTGCGGATCAGGCGGCCGAAGCCCTGCCGGAAGCGGATCACGGCCTGGGGGAGGGTGAGCTCCCGGAAGGGATCGCCTCGCCGGGCGGCGATGGCCTCCACCCGCGCTTCGAGCAGGGGCTCCGAGGGCACGCGGAAGGGGAGGCGGACGATGACGACGTTCTGCAAGGCCTCGCCCCGCACGTCCACCCCCTCCCAGAAGGAGTCGGTGCCGAACAGCACCGCCGCGCCGTCGCGCCGGAACTCCTCGAGCAACTGGGTGCGCCCCATCTCCCCCTGACGCAGGGGGGTCAGTCCCCGGCGGCGCAGCTCCGGCTCGAGCTGGCCGTGGACCTGCCGCAGCAAGGAGAAGGAGGTGAACAGCACGAAGCAGCGCCCTTGCGACAGGGTCGCCGCCTGGAGCACCGCCACGGCGCAGCTCGCCGCGAAGCCCGCCCCGCCGGGCTCGGGCAGATCGGTCACCACCCCCACCAGGGCCTGCTGCGCGTACTGGAAGGGCGAGCGGAACAGCTCCGTACGGAGCCGGCCGGGGGGGAGCTGGCCCAGGCCGAGCCGCGCCACGAGGTAGTCGAAGCCGCCCTCGCCCTCCCGGGTGGAGAGGGTCGCCGAGGTGAGCACGACGGTGCGCAAGGGCGAGAACACCGCCCGGTGCAGCACCTCGTCGATCTGCAGGGGCGCGACCCGGAGCTGGACCACCGGGAAGCGCCGGGCCCGGGCCTCCACCCACCGGACCAGGCCATCGCCGGTGGTCGGGTCGGCCTCCGCGGCCAGAAAGCGCTCGAGCTCCGTGGCCGCCCCGCCCAGCCGCCGCCCCAGCGCCTTGAGCTCCAGCCGCAGCCCGTCGAGGGTCGGCGCCTCCCGCTCCTGCGTCGCGGCCTGCAGGTGCGCGACCAGGTCGCCCACGCCCGCGGCGAGCAGCCGGAGCTGCCCCGCGAGCTCGCCTCCCTGGAAGACCAGCTCCTCCCAGCCCAGCCCCTGCCGGGTGCCGCTGGTCAGGCGGACCCGCAAGGAGCCGGCCTCGTCGCCCTCGCTGCGCCCCTCGCCCGGCCCGGAGACGTGGCGCGCCCACTCGAGGACGAAGTCGAAGGCCTCCTCGACGAGGCGGCTGGTGCGGACCACCTGCTCGAGGAGCCCCGCGCCGGCCGCGCGCGACCGCTCCGGGAAGAGCCGGGCCAGCTCCGTGCGGGCCGACAGGAGCAGCCCGAAGCCCGTCGCGGCCTCGCCGCGGCGACGGTAGAGGCGACCGAGCGTGACCTTCAGACCAGATCGTGAGACTTGCGCACCAAAAAAGCCCGACGCGGCCTCCTCGAGCCGGTGCGCCTCGTCGAGGATCACCTGGCGGTACTCGGGGAGGACCGCGTACCCCCGGGGATCGTTGCGGCTGGCCCGCAGCCCCATGTCCGCGAAGAAGAGGTGGTGGTTGGCCACCAGCAGGCTGGCCCGGGCCGCCTGCCGGCGGGCGGCCATCAGGAAGCAGCTCCCGTGGTGGGGGCAGGCCAGGCCCCCGCAACTGTCGGCCTCCGCGGCGACCTCGTCCCAGACGTCGTCCGCGAGGAGGAAGGGCAGGTCCTGGCGGCTCCCCGCCTCGCTCGTCTCGGCCCAGGCCGCGAGTGTGGCGAGGTGCTCCCGCCCCTCGGCCGGGAACAGGGACGCCCCCTCCCGCAGGGCGAGCTCCAGCCGTCGCCGGCAGAGGTAGTTGTTGCGCCCCTTGATCAGGGCCACCCGCAACGGGGGCTCGAGCCGGAGGGCCGCGAGCAGCTCCAGCAGGGTCGGGATGTCCTTGCCGAGGAGCTGCTCCTGGAGGTTGATCGTGCCGGTGGCGATCAGCACCCGGGCCTGGTTCTGCCGGGCCCAGAGCGCGGCGGGCAGCAGATAGGCGAGGGACTTGCCGGTGCCGGTCCCCGCCTCGAGCAAGGCGACCCGCCGCCCGTTGAAGGCCTCGGCCACCGCCGCGGCCAGCCGCCCCTGCTCGGGGCGCGGCTCGTAGCCGGGCAGCACGGCGGCCAGCGGACCGTCCGCGGCGAACAGGTGGCTCACCGCGGCCGGGTCCAGGGGCTGCTCCTGCTGCTCCAGGGGGAAGGGCTCCACCACCGCGTAGACCTCGGCGGCCTCGTTGTCGGTGATGAAGAACCCGACGCCCTCGTCGGCCAGGGACGCGGCGATCGCCGTATCGGCGGCGGAGGGGAGCAGGACTCCCGAGGGATGGTTGTGCAGGACGACGTCGCCGTAGCGGGCCTGGCTGGCCTGCGCGAGGACCGCGTGGCGGTCGCCCCGGGCGAGGACCCGCACGGCCTCGACCCGGCCGTCGGGGCCCGGCTGGCCGAGGAAGAAGACCTCGTTGCCACCGGCCTCGGCCACGGCCGCGCGCAGGTGCTGGACGACGGCGGGAGTGAGGTAGCGCGCGGCAGGTGCAGCCACGGCTCAGCTCGGGCGAGGCCGGCCCGGGGGGGACCGCCGGCCGGCCGCGCACGGACGGCTCAAAGGGGGCTCAGCCCTTGCGCTGCTGCAGCTTGGCGCGCAGCAGATCGCCGAGGGTCCCCATCCCCGCGCCCTCGCCCCCGCCGCTGCCCGACGAGGCGAGGAAGCCCTGCATCGACGAGCGCTCCTCGTCCTCGCGCAGCGACCGGCGGGACAGGGTGTAGCGGTTGCGGGCCTCGTCGACCTCGATGAGCTTGACCTGGACCTCGCTGCCCTTGGGGAAGAGGTTGCGGGGCTCGCGGTCCGCGGGCACGTCGAGCTCGGAGCGGGGGATCAGGCCGGTGACGCCCGGCGCGAGCTTCACGAAGACGCCGAACTTCTCGACCCGATCGACGATCCCCGTGAGCTGCGCGCCGACCTCCAGGGTCGGGCCGCCGCCGGCCGCGGTCAGGGGCGAGCTGTCCGCGAGCTCCAGGCTGATGCGCTGCCGGGCCTCGTCGACCGCGGTGATCACCACCTCGAGGGTCTGCCCCTCCTTCACGACGTCCTTGGGGTGGCTGATCCGCCGTCCGGGCGACAGGGCCGACACGTGGATCAGGCCGTCGACGCCTGGTGCGAGCTGGACGAAGGCGCCGAAGGGCTGCAGCCGCACCACCTTGCCCGGCAGGCGAGTCCCGACGGGGAAGCGCTCCTCGACGTCGGTCCAGGGATCGGCCAGCAAGGACTTCATGGACAGGGAGATGCGGCGTCCACCGTCCTCGATGGCCAGGACCTGGACCTGGACCTCCTGACCGAGCTGGACGAGCTGCGCCGGGTCCTCGACCCGCTCGTGGCTGAGCTCGGACACGTGGACCAGGCCCTCGATCCCGCCGAGATCGACGAACGCGCCGAAGGGCCGGAGGTTGGTGATCTTGCCGGGCAGGATCGCCCCCTCCCGCAGGTGGACGAGGGTCTGCTCCCGCTTCTTGGCCTCCTCCTCCTCGAGCAGGGCGCGGCGGCTGAGGACGATGTTCCGACCGCCCTCGCGGATCTCGCTGATGCGGAACTCCAGCTCCCGCTCCAGCCAGATCTCGGGCTTCTCGACGAAGTGGAGGTCCATCTGGCTGTGGGGGCAGAAGCCCCGCGCCCCGCCGAGGTCGATCTCGTAGCCGCCCTTGTTCACCGCGACCACCCGGCCGGTGACCGGGATGTCGCCCTCGTGCGCCTGGACGAGCTGATCGATGTTGTCCTTGCTGCGGCCGATCTTGTAGGCGAGGCGGACCTGCTCCCCGTGGATCGCGACGACGTACGCGGTGACCCGATCGCCCACCGCGGGCCGCTTCGGCCCCTCCTCCCCGGCCTTCCCCTCGCCGGCCGCTCCCCGGGCCCCCTCCGGGGTCAAGGCGAGCATCCCCTCGCTCTTGCCGCCCAGATCCAGGTAGGCGATCTCCGGCTCGACCCGGACGACGTAGCCGGTGACCTCCTCCCCGGTATGGAAGCGACGGATGCCGCCTTCCAGCCCGCCGAGCAGGGCGGCGAAGTCGTCGGTGGAGATGTTGGGACCAGCGCCCCGGCGGGCGGGTTCCGCTGGACGAAGGCGGAGCTTGGGGATGTTCACGGTGGTCTCCTGGTCAGTCGACTCGCCGTCGGTCACCCACCGACGGCAGGCGCAGGCGCGCCGAGGGCGTTCGCGTAGCAGCGGCCGAGGATTTCGTCAACCTGCTTCCCCGCCCGGTCTCGCCCCCGCGGCCGGACCGGCCGCGGACACCCGCCGCCGCCAGGCATCGATCAGATGCAGGTTGAAGTAGTTGATCGTGAAGTGCGCGAGGACGGCCCCCAGCAGATTGCCGCTGACCTCGGTCAGCAACCCCAGCCCGAGGCCCAGGACGCCGGCGACCAGCGTCCAGGGCAGAAAGAGGCGCTCGGGGCCGAGGTGAGCCAGGCCGAAGACCAGCGCGGTCGGCAGCAGGCCCCAGGCCGACTGCATCGCCCCCCGGAAGAAGAGCTCCTCGCCGAGGGCGGAGAAGCCGGCGAGCAGGAAGATGGTCCCCCCGTCGAGGGGGCCCAGCAGCTCCCCCATCCGCACGGTGAGCCGCCGCAGCCAGCGGACCCGGCCGACCAGGAGGACGCTGAGCCCGACGAACGCCAGCCCCCCGCCGAGGCCGAGGGCCGCGGCGGCTTCTGGTCCCAAAGTACCTGGACCTTGCACCAGCAGCCCCGGGTGGGCCCCCAGGTGGCTCCAGATCCCGGCGACCGCGGCCAGCACCCCGTAGAAGCCGGCGATCAGCGGCAACCGGATCATGCGGTCGTCGCGACCTGGCCGGACAGGACCTCGAGCCAGCGCGCCACGGGCAAAAAGAGGTCCGCGGGCGCGTCGTTGGCGACGAACAGGTCCGCGTGGGCATACGGCCGCCGACGGTCGCCGACGCGCAGCACCTCGCCGGGCGCCCCGGCCCGGGCGAGGGCCGAGAGCGCGGCGGCCTCGGGCACGATCCCGTCGCCCGCCCCGATGACGCACAGCAGGGGGACCGTGGAGGTGGACCAGCCCGCGCCGACGTCGCAGCCGTCCAGCACGAGGTCCCGGGTTCGGAGCCAGCGGCCGAACTCCGCGTTGATCCGGGGGTGGAGGCCGTCGACCGCGAGGAACAGGCGGTCCGGGTCGGAGAGATCGACCAGCGCGGGGTGGAGGTACGCGGCGAGCAGCCGCGGCGCGCGCACCAGCAAGGGCAGGACCCGCCGCGCGGCCTCCCGGGTGGAGAGGTGGCCGACGAGGCGGGCGAGGCCCGGCACCTCGCTGCCGAGCCGGAACAGGGGGTTGGCCTGCTCCCAGCGCAGGGGCGCGCCGAGCGCGACGAGGCTGGTGAGCGCGGGCGCGGCCCGGCAGGCGACGTGCGCGTACAGCAGGGTCCCCCCGAGGCTGCAGCCCACCGCGTGCAACCCGCTCGACCCGGTGAGGGTGTGCTGGCGCACGAAGCTCAGGGCCGCCGGCAGATCGACCCGGGCGAGGTCCGCCAGACCGTAGTCCCGGCGGCCTCCCCGGCGCACGCTGCTCCCCTGACCCCGCAGCTCCACGGTCCAGACCTCGTGCCCCCGCTCGACCCAGCAGTCGATCATCGACGGGCCCCGGGGGTGATAGCCGAAGAGGTAGGCGTTCATCCCGTAGCCGGGCACGATGACCACCGGCGGCCACCCCGGGCGGAGCGAGTCCCGCCGCAGGCTGCGCTTGCAGCAGAGCTCCCACCCCGCCCCGTTGGGCACGAAGAAGGTCTGTCGCTCCATGGGCTCACCTGGCACGCCCCCCCGCCAGCCGGCCGGCGGCGGCGCGCCCTCAGTCGGGCAGCAGGACCAGGGGGGCCCCTTGCCGATGTCTCTGGAACTCTTCACGAAACTCCCGATAGTCGGCGATCAGGCCGGAGGTCACCCACAGCCGCTGGCCGCCACGCCCCTGCACCTCCAGGTGGTAGAACCAGCCTCCCGAGCGGAACTCCCGGCCCTCCCGGGCGAGGACGATCTGCTCCCAGGGCAGGTAGCCCCGTCCCACCTGCAGGCCCTGGGCGTCGATGACCACCCGCTGGCGGAGGAAGCGCCACAGCTCCCGGCCGATCAACCCGACCGCGACGAAGATCGCCAGGCAGGCGGCGATCCACAGCCCATCGACGAGGGGATCGACCTGGCCGCGCCCCCAGCTCCCGCGCAGCCGCTCGACCAGCACCGCGGCCATGGTGCCGGAGAAGGCCACGCCGAGCAGCAGGACGCAGGAGAACCAGGCCAGCTCGGCCCGGTTGCGGCGGAAATGGCGGGCCGGCCCGGGTCGCGCCGGCGATGACGGCCCAGCCGCGGACGGGGAGGAGGTGCCCGGGACCACGGGTGCGAGGGGCGAGGAGGGGGCCGCGAGGGGCGAGGAGGGGGCCGCGACCGGCGACGACGGGCGAGCGCTCATGGCGGCACCACCTCCGGGAGGCCGTCCTCGGTGCGGGAGGCCCAGGCCATGCGGGGGGTGGTGTGGGCGAGCCCGATCCGCCCGGCCGCATCGAGGCAGATCAGCCCGGCGCGCCCCCCGGTCAGCTCCCCGAGGCGGGCGAGCGCGCGGCCGGCCGCGGCCGGCGGCAGCAGCCCGGCCTCGAGCCCCTCCAGCACCCGGCGGGCCAGGGAGACACGCAGGATCCCCTCGCCCCAGCCCGTGCAGGAGACCGCGCCGCAGCCCTCCTCCGCGGCCGTGCCGGCGCCGGGGATCGCGCTGTCGCCGACCCGGCCCGGCAGCTTGCCCGGCGTGCCCCCCGTGGATGTCGCGGCCGCGAGCCGCCCGGCCCGATCCCGGGCCACCGCGCCGACGGTCCCCCGGGGGCGATCCAGGCCCCCCGGCTCGAAGGGCTGGCGGGTCGAGTACTCGGGACGCTGGCGGAGCGCGGCCCAGCGGCGGCGCTCCCGCTCGACGAGCAGGCTGGCCGGGTCGACCTCGGGCAGCCCGGCCTCCCGGGCGAAGCGCTCGGCGCCGGCGCCCACCAGCAAGACGTGCTCGCTGCCTTCGAGCACGGCCCGGGCCGCGAGGATCGGGTGGGCGACGGTGCGGATCGCGGCCACCGCCCCGATCTGCGCCCCCTCGCCGATGGCGAGCGCGGCGTCCAGCTCGATCTCGCCCTGGCGGTTGAGCGTGCTCCCGCGCCCCGCGTCGAAGGTCGGATCGTCCTCGAGGAGCTGCACCGCCCGGCAGACGGCCTCGCGCGCGGGCCCCCCGGCGGCCAGGACCTCCCAGCCCGCGGCCAGGGCCACGCGGACCCCCGCCCGGTGCGCGTCCCACTCCTCGTCCGGGATGTCCCAGGCACCGCCATGGACCACGAGCGCGACGCGGCCAGTCGCGGCGAGTGTCGGGAGAGGCAGGGTGTCGGTCGTCATCCGCGCAGAGACTACCCTCCCGGGAGAGGAAATCAACGGCCGAGCCGCGGTCGCCAGGCTGGGCTCGACGGCAGCCGTGATCCGGATCGGCTGGGCGGATCTCGCTGGCCGTGCGTCGTGCTCGTGCTCGTGCTCCTGGCCAGCCGTTCCAGTTGAGTCCGCGCGTCTTCGAGGTTCATCCGTCGGTCGCCTCCGACGCCTCGGTCACGGTTTCGACCCCCTACTAGCAGCTCCAGGCCCTGCCACGAACAGGCGCGGTCGCCAGATCGAGCGCCCCATTTGCTCTCGCAGAGCCGCAGAGCCGCGGAGACCGAAGCCGGGAGCTCCTCTGCGCCTCTGCGGCTCTGCGAGAGAACCTGCCGATTGAACCAGCCGATGCTGAGCAGGTGAGGCCCGCCCGCTGTCGGCGTGGATCGACAGTTCCGCCCCGCTGTACTAGGCTGCAGCCGGGAGGTCGTCGGGATCGTGAGTCGGGGACGGAGAGGCTGGCCAGGGTGTCGAGGGCCGCTCGGCCTGCTGGTCCTGCTCGGCGTCGGGCTCCCGGCCCTCCTGGCCGCGGCCGCCCCCGCCGCCCCCGCCGCCGCGACCGGCACCCTCGAGGCCGCCCTGCAACAGGGCGAGCACTACTTCCGCAAGGGGCGCTTCGCCGCGGCCGCGCAGACCCTCACCCAGGCTCGCCAGCTCCCCGGTGGCGAGACGAGCCCCGAGGTGCACCTGCTGCTCGCGCGGACCCACCACGAGCTCCTCCAGCTCGAGGAGGCCTTCACCCGGGCCGAGGACGCGGTCCGGCTGGCCACGACCCCGGCCACCCGGCAGGACGCGGCCGCGGTGCGACGCGGGCTCGGCGAGCGCTACGGCGCGGTGCGCTTCACCCAGGCGCCGGGCAGCCGGCTCGACAGGGGTTACGTCCTCCTGGAGCTGCTCCAGCCCCTGATCACCCTCGACAAGAAGCAGACCTTCGAGGTCCTGCGGGAGCGACTCCTGGAGAAGCCGGTCCCGACCGGGACGGTCCTCCTCCTCCCCTTCGGGGACTACCTGGCCAACGGGGTCGCCTTCACGGTGCCCCGGCCCGCGGACCCGGCCGTCGTGCTCCCGCCCCGGGCGGTCGCGCTCCCCTTCGCGCGCGACCCGCCCCGCGCGCCCACCCCCTGGTGGGTCTGGGCTGGCGGCGCGGTGGTGACCGGCGCGCTCGTCGCCGGCACCATCGGGCTGGTGCTGTGGACGACCGCCGAAGAACGGATCAGCTACCAGGCCGAGATCAGCCTGATCGGCTATCATTGAGAGAGAGGCGGGCGCGCCCGCGGTGGTTCCAAGACGAAAGAACCACGAAAGAGGGATGAGTAGCCATGAAGCGACAGCAAGCTGGCACGAAAGTCATGCTCTCCCGGGGACCGGGACGCCGGCCGGGGCCCGTCACGGCCGCCTGCTGCCTCCTGCTGCTCGCGGGCTGCGGCTCGGACAGCACCGAGCAGGTGCCCCTGCAGATCGACCTGACGGCCTGCTTCGCGCCGCGCTCCGCGGTCGAGGGGAGCCCCCTGCAGCTCGGGCTGAGCGAGGCGGCCGCGGCGGTCGACGACGAGGAGGCCGACCGCCGCTCGCCGCCCATCTGCCCCGCGGCCCTGCGCGGCCGCTTCCTCGCCGCGACCCTGCCGGGCTGCCTGGTGGTCCAGGCCGGAGATACCGCCGCGCGGCGCTGGCCGATCCTCTTCGACACGGTCTCGGGGCAGGTGACCGGCCCCGACCGCGGCACCCTGCAGTTCTCCCTGGGCAGCAACCCGGACATCGACCTCCGGGTCCGGCTGGTCCTCCTCCTCGGAGACGCACCGGGGCAGTGCGGGGAGGAGGTCGGCCTCGAGAGCCGCTGCGCCGAGATCCCCGGCTGCGTCCTGGCCTTCCCGACCCTGGTGCGCAACGGCGACTGGCTCGCCCCGGAGGGGGGCGGCTGCCCCCTCGACGTCGCCGACCTGGCGCGCACCCTCCCCGTGGACTGCCGGCCGCGCTGCGGCACCTACGATCAGGCGACCGCGACCTGCAACCCCGAGCTCGTCCCCGGCGCGCAGGACCGGAGCTGCTGCACGGTCTCCCCCGAGTGCATGCCCGTGGTCGGCGGGGCCGCGGTCTGCCGGAGCAGCCTGGGCGTGTGTGGCGGGGGCCTCCCCCTGTGCACCGCACGCGGCTGGGCCTGCCTCGATCCCGAGACCCGCGAGGCGGTCGAGACGACCTGCGATCAGCTCGACAACGACTGCGACGGCGAGGTCGACGAGGGGCTGACCGGCTGCTGCCGGCCCGGGGCCCTGCGGAGCTGCGGCGTGAGCCTGGGGGAGTGCCTCCCCGGCGTCCAGCGCTGCGAGGGCGAGGGAGCCGCCACGGTGTGGTCCGCCTGCGGTGGCGAGGCCTACCGGGGTCCGCAACCGGAGGTCTGCAACGGCCTGGACGACGACTGCGACGGCGAGCTCGACGAGGACCTGCCGAGCTGCTCCTGCATCCCCGGCGAGACCCGGCCCTGCTCCCGCGACGAGGGGGAGTGCCGGGCCGGGGAGGTCCGCTGCGACGACCAGGGGACCTGGGGCCCCTGCTCGGGGATCGAGCCCGCGGCGAGCGATCGCTGCGATGGCCGGGACGAGGACTGCGACGGCACCACCGACGAGGAGCCGCCCGACTGCCAGCACCCTCACGGGATCAGCGAGTGCCGGGCGGGACGCTGCGAGCGCGTCGGCTGCCAGGACGGCTGGCACGACCTCGATGGCCGGGACGACAACGGCTGCGAGTACGAGTGCGACCAGACCGGAGAGCACGATCCCCCGGACGCGGCGTACCGTGACGACAACTGCGACGGGATCGATGGCGAGGTGGCGCGCGCCGTGTGGGTCGCGGCCTCCGTGGGCGTGGACCGGGACGGCTGCGGCACGGCGGACGCGCCCTGCAAGACCGTGCAGCGAGGGATCGACGTGGCCGCGGCCGCGACCCCGCCCGCGCCGGTCCACGTCGCCACGGGCAGCTACGCCGAGACCCTCACCTTGCGCGCGGGCGTCGACGTCTACGGCGACTACGCCGTGGTCCGCCAGGACGAGAGGCTCCGCTGGGCCCGGCTGGCCGGCAACCCGGTGGAGATCGGCCGGGGCCCCGGCCCGGTCGTCACCGGCGTGACCCTGGACCGCCCCACCAGCCTCGGGGAGCTGCGCCTGGTGGCCGACGCCAACCCGGCCGCGGGCGGCGCCAGCCTCGGGCTCTGGGTCCGCGGCAGCACCGGCCCGCTGCTGCTGCGCAACCTGCAGATCGGCACCGGCGGGGGCGGGGCCGGCACCCCCGGCCGCGCGGGCGAGGCCGGCGAGCCTGGCGAGCCCGGCGATCCGGGAGAAGCCGGACGGGTCGGCGACGACGCGGCCGGCTGCACCTCCAGCACCGCGCCCGTGGGCGGGCTGGGGGGCCCGGGCTGCGGCTACGCCGGCGGCGACGGCGGGGCACCAGGCAGCGGCGACGCAGCCCACGACTGCGGCGCGGGCGGGCAGGCGGGACGCGCCGGGCTGGCGGCCAGCGGGGCGGACCGCGCCCCCGGTGGCGCGTTCTCCGCCACCTGCACCGACGGGGAAGGCGCGGGGGAGCCGGGCACCGCCGGGGCCGCGGGCGCCCCGGGCACCCCGGGCGCGGGCGGCGATGGCCTGGGCCTCCTCGACGCCACCCTGGGCTGGCAGGCCGGGGCCGGCCTCCCCGGCCTCCCCGGCGCGGCCGGCGGCGGCGGCGGCGCGGGCGCGGGCGGCGCGGGCGGCGACGGGGGGGCTGACGGCTGCGCCTCGTGGGGCGGGGCCGGTGGCGGTGGCGGCGCGGGCGGCTGCGGGGGGCGCGGCGGCACGGGCGGCGGCGGCGGGGGGGCCTCCGTGGCCCTGCTGCTCCAGGGCAGCACCGTCCAGCTCGACGACGTGCTGCTCGTGCCCGGCCCGGGCGGGCGGGGCGGCGACGGGGGGACCGGCGGCCCGGGCGGCCCCGGCGGTGACGGGGGCGCCGGCGGCGCGGGCGAGGACGACTCGGCCCCCGGCGGCGCGGGCGGACGGGGCGGCGCGGGCGGACGGGGCGGCGCGGGCGGTGGCGGCGGCGGTGGCCCCAGCCTCGGCATCCTCCTGGACGAGGCGACGACCCTGACCGGGGAGCCCACCGTGCGCCTGCCCGCGACCCCGGCCCCCGGCGGCGCGGGGCCGGGCGACCCGGGCCAGCCGGGCCTGCTGCAAGGAGTCCGCCGCCTCCCCTGAGCCGCGGCCCTCAGCCCAGGGAGGGCCCGGCATCCCGGGCCGTGGCCCGGCGCGCGTCCCACCCGATGTAGCCACACAGGGCCAAGAAGGCGAGCAGCCCGAGCAGGTTGCCCGCGCTCGTCTCGGCGAACCCGAAGACCGGCACCAGCTCTCCCTCCTGCTGCTCGAACAGCTTGGGGATGGCCGAGAGCACGCCGATCAGGGCGCCGCCCGCGATGAGGCCGGAGGAGATCAGGATCCCCCGGTTGTAGCGGGCCTCGCCGAGGGGCTTGTCCTTGCCGCCCGAGCGGCGCACGAAGTGGGCGACCAGGGCGCCGACGATGATCGGCGAGTTGTACTCCATGGGGATGTACATCCCCAGGGCGAAGGCCAGGGAGGAGACGCCGAGCAGCTCGATGATCACCGCGACCGCCGCGCCCAGCCCGTAGAGGTACAGCTTGGTCGGATCGTACGCGGACAGGATGGTCCGCAGCACGTCGGCCATCGCGTTGGCCTGGGGTGCAGGCAGGGGGTGGGGGTGGAGGTCGCTCTTCACGAAGCCGTGCGTCTCGGCGAGCAGCAGCATCACCGCGGTGACGATCAGGGCCGCCACCACCGACCCGAGGATGTTGCTCCACTGCACCCGGCGGGGGGTCGCGCCCAGCCAGTAGGACATCTTGAACTCGGTGATCAGGGTCCCGCTCATGGAGAGGCCGGTGCAGACCACGCCGCCGACGAGCAGCACCGCCAGCATCCCGGCGTCGCCGGTCAGGCCGAGCTGGGAGAGGATCATGGCGGTGATGAGGAGGGTCATCAGCGTCATCCCGGAGATCGGCGTGACGCTGATCATCGCCACCGCCCACGCGGAGACCGCGGAGAACAGCAGGGTGATCAGGAAGGCCACGCCCACCGCGACCGCGGCGAGCAGCCAGGGGCTCGCCAGCTCGTTCATGACCCCGTAGCGGAAGTACAGGAAGATCACCGCGAGCAAGAGCAGCAGCCCCCCCAGGACCCCGGCCATGGGGATGTCCTGGTCCGTGCGCGGCGGTGCGGTCGCGCCGGCCGCGGGCCCCTGGCCACGCCGGCGGAGCAGCAGGGCGATCTCTCGGAAGCCGGCCGCGAAGGCCTGGAGCATCACCGGCAGCATCTTGAGGATGCTGATCAGCCCGGCCGCGAAGATCCCCCCGATGCCGATGTAGCGGGCGTAATTGTAAAAGATGTCCTCCGCGGGCATGTCCGCGAGGTGCGGCAGGCCGAGGCCGACCGGGAAGACGAGGTAGCCGCCGATCCAGGCGAGCAGCGGCACGATGACGAAGCAGGAGAAGAAGCTGCCGGCCAGGATGATGGCCGCATAGCGCACCCCGATGAGGTAGCCGAGGCCGGCGATGGCCGCGGTGGTGTTGAGGCTGAAGACCGCCTTGAGCTTGTGGGTGAAGAGGTCGCAGGCGCCGATGGCCGCGGTGGTGAAGTTCTCGCGCCACAGCCCCAGCACGAGCACGCTGCCGTCGTACAGGGCGCCCAGCCCCATGGCCTTGAGCAGCACCTTCGCCTGGCTGCCGCCCTGCTCGCCGGTGACGAGCACCTCGGTGCAGGCCGTCGCCTCGGGGAAGGGCAGCTTGCCGTGCATCTTGGCGACGAAGTAGCGCCGGAAGGGGATCAGCAGCAGCACGCCGAGCACGGCGCCGAGCAACGGCACGAAGAAGATCTGGAAGAAGCTCGACAGCCGATCCAGCCCGAGGATGCTGATCGCGGGCATGACGAACAGGGAGCCGCCGACGACGATCCCGGAGGTGGCCCCGATCGCAACGATATTGACATTTTCCAGCAAGGTCGAACGGCGTTTGAACAAGGTCGCCAGCCCGATGGCCAGGATCGAGATGGGGATCGCGGCCTCCAGCCCTTGCCCGATCTTGAGGGTCAAGTAGGCGACGGCTGCCGAGAAGAAGATCGTCATCGCGATCCCGGCCACCACCGAGCGGCGGGTCACCTCCGGGCAGGGGGTGTCCGGCGGGATCACGGGCCGGTAGACCTCCCCCGGCGCCAGCTCTCGATGCGCATTGGCCGGCAGGCTCAGCCGGCTGCCTTCACGATCCATCCGTGCCTCCGTGGTCCAGGTCCGCGTCCCGGACTGTACCGGAGGAGCCTCCGGGAAGGCCAGCCCTCTTGACCCGCCGGCCGCCATTGGCTACCTGGCCCGGCGATGGAAGCGGACGACTACAGCTTCACGTTCGATCCCGGCCAGATCGCGCAGCACCCCCTGGCGGCGCGCGACCAGTCCCGGCTGCTGGTCCTCGAGCGCACCAGCGGCCAGCACCGCCACCTCCACTTCGCGGATCTGCCCGAGTTGGTAGGCGGCGACGAGCTGTTCGTGGTCAACGACACCGCGGTGATCCCGGCCCGGCTGCACGGCCGGCGGCCGACGGGCGGCCGGGTCGAGCTGCTGCTGGTGGAGCCCGCGACCACGGCGGCCGGCTGCTGGCGAGCCCTGGGCCACGCGGCCAAGCCCCTGCGCGCCGGGCAGCGGCTGCTCTTCGGGGAGCAGGAGGTCGTGGTGGAGGAGCCCCCGACCGACGGCCTGGTGACCGTGCGCTTCCCGCCCGCGCTCGACGTGCTGGGATTCCTCCAGCAGGCCGGCTCCTTGCCCCTGCCGCCCTACATCGACCGGGCCGCGACCCCGGAGGACGCGCAGCGCTACCAGACGATCTTCGCCCGGCAGCCGGGGGCGGTGGCCGCGCCGACCGCGGGGCTGCACTTCACCCCGGCCTTGCGGGCCCGCCTCGAGGAGCGGGGGGTCCGCTTCGCGTCGTTGACCCTGCACGTCGGCCCAGGGACCTTCCGGCCCATCGTCAGCGAGCGCCTGGCCGACCACCCGATGCACCAGGAGAGCTACGTCGTGCCGCAAGCCAGCGCCGAGCTGATCCGCCAGGCCCACCGGGAGGGCCGGCCGGTGGTGGCGGTCGGCACCACGGTCGTCCGCACCCTCGAGGCCGCGGCCCTGGCCGCGGGCCCCACCGAGGAGCTGCTCGCGGCCGGCCCGGGCAGCACCAGCCTGTTCATCCGCCCCGGGCACCGGTTCCGGGTCGTCTCCTCCCTGATCACCAACTTCCACTGGCCCCGCTCCACCCTGCTGGTCCTGGTGGCCACCCTCGCGGGCCGGGAGCGGATCCTGGCGGCCTATCACGAGGCGGTCGCGCTCGGCTACCGCCTCTTCTCGTACGGAGACTCGATGTGGATCCGCTGACCGCGCCGCCCGGGAGCCCCCGACCGACCGACCCGTCGCCGCCGCCGGCCGAGCCCCTGTCCTTCCAGGTGCTGGGCGGCACCGAGGCGGCCCGCTGTGGTTTGCTGCGGGTCCGCGGCCAGGAGGTGCTCACCCCGGCCTTCATGCCCGTGGGCACCCGGGCCGCGGTGAAGGGAGTGGAGCCGGACGCCCTCCTCGAGCTCGGCTACCGGCTGATCCTCGCCAACACCTACCACCTCCTGGTCCGACCGGGCCCCGAGCGGATCGCCCGGCTGGGCGGCGTGCACCGCTTCATGAGCTGGCCCGGCGCCCTGCTCACGGACTCGGGCGGCTTCCAGGCCTTCTCCCTGACCGGGCTGTCACGCCTCAGCGAGGAGGGCGTCACGTTCCGCTCCCACCTCGACGGCTCCGCCCACGCGCTGACGCCGGAGCGGGCGGTGCAGATCCAGGAGCAGTACGGCTCCGACATCCTGATGCCCCTGGACGTCTGCCTCGGGCTGCCCGCCGGACGCCAGGAGCTCGCCGAGGCCCTGGAGCGAACCACCCGCTGGCTGGTGCGCAGCCGGCAGGCCTGGCAGGACCCGACGCACCACGCCCTGTTCGGCATCGTCCAGGGCGGCACGGAGCTCGACCTGCGGGCCCGCCACGCGGCCGAGCTGGCCGAGCTGGACCTCCCCGGCTACGCCATCGGCGGGCTGAGCGTCGGCGAGAAGAACGAGGAGATGTACTTCGTGACCGCCCACACCACGCGCCACCTCCCCGTGACGAAGCCGCGCTACCTGATGGGCGTCGGCACCCCCGAGGACCTGGTGGCCTGCTCCCTCGCCGGCGTCGACCTGTTCGACTGCGTGCTGCCGACCCGGACCGCGCGGACGGGACGCCTGGCGACCCGCTACGGGGACCTGATCATTAAGAACGCGCGCTACGCCGAGGACCCCGCGCCCCTGGACCCGACCTGTCGCTGCCCGACCTGCCGGAGCTTCTCCCGGGCCTATCTGCGGCACCTCTTCGTCAACCAGGACCCCCTCGCAGTCCGGCTGCACACGCTGCACAACCTGCACTACTACGCGACCCTGATGGCCGAGCTGCGGGAGGCGATCGCCGGGGGGACGATCAAGCAATTCCTCGTTTCATTTCATGGAGATAGAGCCCAACTGGGCGTCCGGAAAAAGCCTTGACCGGCGCGGGGGCCTCTGCTACAAATACCCGGCTTGTAGCCAGAATCACGAGCAAATAGCTTAGTAGGGTGAAATGAAAAGACTTTTTCTGACAGGATGGCTGCTGGCGAGCGTGGCGCTCACCGCCCACGCCCAGGTGCCCGCGGCCCCGCCGGCCGCACCGGCCGAGGCCGTGCCCGCCGCGCTCCCGGCCCCCGTGGCCGCGCCCGCTCCCGTGGCCGCACCCGCTCCCGTGGCCGCACCCGCTCCCGTGGCCGCACCGGCCCTCGCGCCCGCCCCCGTGGCGCCGCCCCCGGCGCCGATCACGGCCGCGCCGGGCATGGGTGGGGCTTTGCCGATCGCCGCGCCCATCGCCGCCGAGCCGACCGCGCCCCCGGAGCCGGGCCCGCTCATGAAGCTGCTCGGCAGCCCCATCACCCTGATGGTGCTGATGTTCGTGGTGATCTACTTCATGCTGATCCGGCCCCAGTCGAAGAAGCGCAAGGAGCAGGATCTCTGGCTGAGCAAGCTGCAGCGTGGTGACACGGTCATCACCCAGTCCGGGATCTTCGGCAAGATCGTCGGGCTGACCGACAAGGTCGTCACCCTCGAGGTGGCCCACGACACCCGGTTGCGCATCCTGCGCTCCCAGATCATGGGCCCCGAGGCGATGCTCAAGAGCGAGGGCAAGGAGGAGGCCTCCCGCCCCGCACCCAAGACCGGCAAGTAAGCGGAGGTCCCGCGCGAGTCCCACACCCCATCCCTGCGGAGCGCCGCCGCCCTGCAGGCGCAGTCAGGAGTCCGGAAACCCATGGATCGCGGCTACAAGTGGCGGGTCGGCATCGTCCTCGCAACGGTGCTCTTCGGCCTCGTCTACGTCGTCCCCAACTTCGTGCCGGAAGGCTCCCTCCCGGACTGGTTCCCCAACAACAAGTTCACCCTGGGCCTCGACCTGCAGGGAGGGCTGCTCCTGCAGTACAGCGTCGACGTGGAGAAGGCGGTCTCCGACAAGGTCGACCGCACGGTCCCCGAGGTGAAGAGCCGCCTCGAGGCCAAGAAGGCCGGGGTCGCGGTGACGCTGACCCGTGAGGGCCTCAGCGGCATCCTCATCGCGTTCGCCGACGCGGCCGACGCGGGGCTGGTCGACGAGAAGTTCCTCTGGGACTTTCCGACCATGGAGAAGATCGACCGGGGCCCGGGCACGATCCTGCTGCGCATGCCCGACGAGGCCATCACCCGGCTGCGTGAGGGTGCGGTGGACAAGTCCATCGAGACCATCCGCAGCCGCATCGACGCGTTCGGCGTCGCGGAGCCCGACATCCGCAAGGGCCAGGAGGGCACCGAGATCATCGTGCAGCTCCCCGGCCTGAGCGAGCGGGATTTCGGCCGCGCCAAGGAGCTGATCGGCAAGACCGCGCAGCTCGAGTTCCGCATGTGCGACGACGAGGGGAACAACGACTGGGTGACCAAGCACCAGACCGCCATCCCCCAGGGCGTCCAGGGCAGCGCGGCCATCGAGGTCGAGAACGCCGGCGGCGGCCTGATGGCCTTCAAGTCCAAGAGCAAGGCCGCGCTCGAGGAGTTCCTGAAGGACAAGGTCGACCTCGACCACTACGTCGGCTTCGAGAACATCCAGACCAAGCAGCAGGTCGGCTCGGTGCAGCTCGCCGAGGGCTACTGGCGCACGGTCTACCTGCACCACGCCGCGCCCCTGACCGGCGAGTTCATCTCCGACGCCCGGGTGGCGGTCGACCAGCGGGACCAGAAGCCCTTCGTGTCCCTGACCTTCGACAGCGCCGGCGCCCGGATCTTCGGCGAGCTGACCACCGCCAACGTCAAGAAGCGCATGGCCATCATGCTCGACGAGGTCGTCAACTCGGCGCCGGTGATCAACGAGCCGATCACGGGCGGCCGGGCCCAGATCACCATGGGCGGCTGGCGCTCCAACCAGGAGCTGTTCGAGGAGGCCCGGGACCTCGTCCTGGTCCTCGAGAACGGCGCCTTGCCCGCGCCGATCCACAAGGAGTTCGAGACCCGCGTCGGCCCGACCCTCGGCAAGGACTCCATCGACAAGGGCTTCTTCTCCCTGATCGTCGGGTTCCTGCTCGTGGCCCTGTTCATGGTGGTCTACTACCAGCGCGCCGGGCTGATCGCCAACGTCGCCCTGGTGCTCAACGCCCTGTTCCTGTTCGCGGGGCTGGCCCTGCTCGAGGCGACCCTCACCCTGCCGGGCATGGCCGGCATCGTGCTGACCCTCGGCATGGCCGTCGACGCCAACGTCATCATCAACGAGCGCATCCGGGAGGAGCTGCGGGCCGGCAAGACCCCCCGCTCCGCGGTGGAGGCCGGCTACGGCAAGGCCTGGACCGCGATCTTCGACGCCAACCTGACGACGATCATCGCCGCCCTGGTCCTGTACAACTACGGCACCGGCCCGATCCGGGGCTTCGCGGTCACCCTGATGCTGGGCATCGTGTCCTCCCTGTTCACGGCCATCTTCGTGACCCGCATCATCTTCGAGTTCTTCGTCAACCGTCGCCGCCTCGAGCGGCTGAGCATCTAGGACGCCGGCAAGGCGACGGGAGGAAGCCATGGTCGAGATCATCAAGCCGGGAACCAAGTTCAACTTCCTGGGGAAACGCAAGCAGTACTACGTGATCTCCGCAGTGCTGATCACCCTCTCCCTGGGCGCCATGGGCGTGCGCACGGTGACCAACGGCACGCCCTTCAACTACGGCATCGACTTCACGGGCGGCACCGAGATCCAGCTCGCCTTCAAGGGCGAGGTCCGGGCCGACGAGGTCCGCGCGGCCATGAGCAGCCTCGGGTTCGACGCCGAGGTGCAGTCGGTGGAGACGGGCGGCGAGAACACCAACTACCTCGCGCGCATCCGCCAGCAGGTCACGGTCGTCAACAAGGACCTCGCCACCCGGGTCGAGAGCGGGTTGAAGGCCAAGCAGGAGCAGCTCGGCACCCTGGTCAAGTTCGAGCCGACGACCTCCGGGGACCGGATCTACCTGCGCTTCGACAAGCAGCCGGACCAGACGGCCCTGCGGGCGGTCTTCACCGAGCTGAACCTCGAGATCCAGGGGATCGAGCAGACGGGCCGGCCCCAGGATTTCACCTTCCAGGTGAACGTCGAGGAGCTGCAGAACCGGATCGCCACCCACATGGGGGCCACCTTCGCGGAGCGCTTCGTCGAGGTCGCGCGGGTCCAGGTGGTCGGCCCCAAGGCCGGCGAGCAGCTCCGCAACGACGGAATCCTGGCCGCGGTCGTCGCCCTGCTGCTCATCGTGCTGTACGTCGCGATCCGCTACGACTTCCGCTTCTCCGTGGGCGCGCTGGTCTCCCTGTTCCACGATCCGCTCATCACCATGGGCTGCTTCGCGATCTTCTGGTGGGACTTCTCCCTGTCCGCGGTGGCCGCCTTGCTGACGATCCTCGGGTACTCCATCAATGATACGATCGTCATCTTCGACCGCATCCGCGAGGTCCTGAGGGCCCACAAGGACGGTGACCTGGTGAAGATCTCCAACCAGGCGCTCAACGAGACCCTCTCGCGCACCATCCTCACCAGCACCGCGACCATGCTGTCCGTGCTCGCCCTGCTGATCCTCGGCGGCAGCCTGCTGCGGGAGTTCATGATCGCCCTGGCCATCGGCCTGGTCATCGGCGTCTACTCGACCATCGGCGTCGCCTCCGCGATCATGATCGACATGGACCGCATCCTGCCGAAGCTCGTCGCCTTCTTCGGCCCCGAGAAGAAGGCCGCTCGCGGCACCAAGGCCGCTGCGGCCGCGGCCTCCAAGGCCGACTAGGCCCCGGGTGGACCACGCGCCGCCGCCGACCTGGGAGCTCCGTCCGGCGGCCGCCGACCCCTCCGTTCGCAGCGCACTGCAAGCCGCCACGGGCCTGTCCTCCCGCACCGCCGAGATCCTGCTGCGGCGCGGCCTGCACGACCCCGCCGCGGCCCGGTCCTTCCTCGAGCCCAGCTTCAGCCAGTTGCTCGATCCGGCCCCGCTGCTGGACGTCGAGCGCGCAG
The DNA here is from genome assembly GCA_034005005.1 of Myxococcota bacterium. GTDB lineage: Bacteria > Myxococcota_A > JAVEVO01 > JAVEVO01 > JAVEVO01 > JAVEVO01. The sequence goes on along the minus strand of JAVEVO010000020.1, from coordinate 28,180 downwards.
TGGAGCTGCTGACGGGCGCGCTGGCGCGCGGCGAGCGTATCGCCCTGCACGGCGACTACGACGTCGACGGGATGGCCGCGACCGCCCTGCTCGCGGGCTTCTTGCGGCAGGCCGGTGGGCAGGTGGTCAGCTACCTCCCCGAGCGGGACCAGGACGGCTACGGGCTCTCCCTCCGGGGGGTCCGGCTCGCGGCGCAGGCCGAGGCCACCGTGCTGGTCGCGCTCGACTGCGGCACCTCCGACCACGAGGCCATCACCCTCGCGCACGAGCTGGGGCTGGTGCCCCTGGTGGTCGACCACCACCTCCCCGCGGGCCCCTTGCCGACCCATGCGGCCGCGGTCCTGAATCCGGCCCGGCCCGGCTGCGGCTTCGCGGGGGGCACGCTCTCGGCCACCGGGGTCGCGTTCCACCTGGCCATCGCCCTGCGCCGCAGCCTGCGGGAGCGCGGCTGGTTCGTCCAGCTCGGGCGCCCCGAGCCGAACCTCCGCAGCTTCCTCGATCTCGTGGCCCTCGGCACGGTCGCGGACATGGTGCCCCTGGTCGGCCCCAACCGCACCTGCGTCGCCTTCGGGCTGACGGAGCTCACCCGCCGCCGCCGGCCCGGGCTCGCGGCCTTGTGCGCGGTGGCGGGCGTCGGCGAGCAGGTGACCGCCACGGACGTCGGCTTCAAGCTCGCGCCCCGCCTGAACGCCTCGGGTCGCCTGGGCAGCCCGCTGACCGGCCTGGAGCTGCTCGGGGCGACGGACTCCGGGCGAGCGGCCGTGCTGGCGCGCCAGCTCGAGGAGCACAACGTCCAGCGCCGACGCCTCCAGGAGCAGGTAGAGCAGGAGGCCATCGAGCTGCTGGAGGGCCAGCCCGGGGGGCGCGCGCCGGTCGCCGTGGTGGCAAAAGCTGGCTGGCATCCAGGAGTTGTGGGAATCGTTGCCTCGCGTCTGGCCGAGCGCTACTATGTGCCCGCGGTCGTGATCGCCCTGCAGGAGGGGATCGGCCGCGGCTCGGCACGCTCGGTCGACGGCATCGACATCGGCCGAGCGATCCAGAGCTGCCGGGAGCATCTGCTGCGCGGCGGCGGGCATCCGCAGGCCGCGGGGGTGACCCTCGAGGAGCACCAACTGGACGGCTTCCGCGAAGCCCTCGGCCACCGCGTGGAGCAGGCCCTCGCGGGCCAGCGGCCCAGCCCCCGGCTCCTGTTCGATGCGGAGGTGGCCCTCGAGGAGCTCGACGAGGCCCTGGCCGGCGAGCTGGGCCGGCTGGCTCCGTTCGGGATGGGTAACCCCGAGCCGGTGCTGGTGACCCGGGGTGTGCGACTGCTGCAACGGCGCTCCTTGCGGGGCGGCCACGTGCAGTGCCTGTTCGGCGACGACGGAGTCACCCGACCCGCAGTCGGCTTCGGCCTCGACGGCCGCGTCCCCCCGGAGGGGAGCCTGGTCGCGGTCGCCGGCTCGTGGCGCAAGGATCGCTATCGTGGGGAGGACACCCTGCGACTGTTTCTCAAGGACGTCCGCGAGGAAAAGGAGTGCAAGAGATGAAACTGAGGAACGCGTGGCTCAACGGCATGATGGTTCTGGTGGCGACGATGACCCTCGGGCTGGCGGCCTGCGAGGACAGCTCCAGCAGCGGTGAGGGTGAGGGCGAGGGCGAGGGCGAGGGCGCCGAGGGTGAGGGCGAGGGCGCCGAGGGCGAGGGCGCCGAGGGCGAGGGCGCCGAGGGCGAGGGCGAGGGCGCCGAGGGCGAGGGCGAGGGCGCCGAGGGTGAGGGCGAGGGCGCCGAGGGCGAGGGCGAGGGCGCCGAGGGCGAGGGCGAGGGCGCCGAGGGTGAGGGCGAGGGCGCCGAGGGTGAAGGCGAGGGCGCCGAGGGCGAGGGCGAGGGCGCCGAGGGTGAGGGCGAGGGCGCCGAGGGCGAGGGCGAGGGCGCCGAGGGCGAGGGTGAGGGTGAGTTCGGCCCCGCCGTGATCTTCAACACCATCAACCTCCAGGGCGGGGTCGGCTTCGATCTCGACGCGGACACCGACTGCCCCAACGAGACCGTCATCGACAACGTGGTCGGCGCGGGCCTGGTGATCCCCGGGATGGCCAACACCCAGCTCCAGCCGGCCATCGACGGTGGGGAGATCATCCTCCTCGCCGAGTTCGCCGAGGCTTACGACTGGGCCAACGACAGCGACGTCATCATGAACGCCTACTTCGGCTACGTCGCAGACGACGGCGAGTGGAGCAAGGAGCGCGACCTCGGCGGCGACGGCGTGTTCGACGTCGACGCCCGGGCCTTCGACGAGAACGGTGACCCCCTGATCAGCTTCACCGGCGATATCGACGCGGGCGTCTTTTCGGCCTCCTCCCCCATCTTCACCGTCGAGATGCCCCTGGGCGAGATCAGCCTGGTGCTCAACCTGTACATGGCCCAGATCCAGGCGGCGATCACCAGCACCGCGGACGGCCTCAGCCTGACCGACGGCCTGATCGGCGGCGCGGCCAAGAAGCAGGACATCATCGACGCCCTGAACGAGGCCAAGGATCAGGGGCTGCTGCCCGAGAGCATCAACCCCGACACCCTGATCCCGCTGCTCGGCACCCCCGACATCGACACCGACTGCGACGGGACCAACGACGCGCTCTCCATCGCGCTGAAGTTCACCGCGGTCCCCGCCGACATCGCGGGCATCATCGAGCGCGAGGAGTAGTCGATCGCAGTCCCCCTCCTCCCTCCTCCCTCCTCCCTCCTCCTCGCTTCCCTCCCTCCCCCGTCTCCGCTAAGCTCCTCCACGCGCGCCGTCCGCCCCCGGGGCCGCGCCGTGCCTACCAGGCCCCGGACCGTCGGCCGGGGAGGAGGGTGCCCAACGTGTTGACCGGCAAGCGGATCCTCCTGGTCGTCACCGGCGGGATCGCCGCGTACAAGGCCGCGGAGCTCGTCCGCGTCCTGCAGCGCCATAACGCCACGGTCCGGGTCGCGCTGACCGCGGCCGCGACCCGCTTCGTCACCCCCCTGACCTTCGAGGCCCTGAGCGGGCAGCCCGTGGCCACCGAGCTGTTCGCCCCTGGCGAGGAGAGCCGGATCAACCACATCCAGCTCGCCCGGGAGGCCGACTGCCTGGTCGTCGCGCCGGCCACCGCGAACTTCCTGGCCAAGCTATCGTGGGGGCTGGCGGACGATCTCCCCTCCACGGTCGCGCTCGCCTGCCGGGCCCCCCTGGTGCTCGCGCCCGCCATGAACGTCGCGATGCTCGAGCACCCCGCGACCCAGGACAACCTCCGCCGCCTGGCCGCACGTCCCGGCGTGGTCCTGGTGTCGCCCGCGGCCGGCGAGCTGGCCTGCGGCGAGACCGGTGCGGGTCGCCTGGCCCCCCTGGAGGAGATCGCCGAGGCCGTCCTCGTGGCGACTTCCCCCAAGGATCTCGATGGGTTGCGTCTACTGGTCACCGCGGGCCCGACCGAGGAGCCCGTGGACGCCGTGCGCTACCTGTCCAACCGCAGCTCGGGGCGGATGGGCTATGCGCTGGCCCGGGTAGCCCACCGCCGGGGCGCCCAGGTCGTGCTGGTGAGCGGCCCGGTGCTCCTGCCGCGGCCGCCGGGGGTCACCGTGGTCGACGTCCGCACGGCCCGCGAGCTGCAGGCGGCCCTGGACCAGCACGCGCCGGCCGCGGACGCCTTGATCATGGCCGCCGCGGTCGCGGATCTCCGCCCGGCCACCACCGCCCCGGGCAAGCTGCGCAAGGCCGCGCTCGGCGACAGCCTCCCCCTGGCCCCCAACCCCGACCTGCTCGCCGAGCTCGGGGAGCGCGGGGTGCCCCCGCTGCGGATCGGCTTCGCGGCCGAGACCGAGCCCGGCCTCGAGGCGGGGCTGGCCAAGCTCGCGGCCAAGGGCTGCCAGCTCCTCGCGCTCAACCGGGTGGACCTGCCCGATCGGGGCTTCGGCGTGGACGACAACGAGGTGATCCTCCTCGATCGGCAGGGCGTGGTCGCCCGCCTGCCCCTGGCCAGCAAGGAGCGGATCGCGGCCGGGATCCTCGACCAGCTCGCACGCCGCTGGCGGGAGCTCCCCGCGGCACCGGCAGGAGCCGACCATGAGTGACCCAGCCCCCCCCGGGCTCGACGCCGGCGAGCCGGCCCCCTCCGCCGCCGAGGAGCTCTGGCTGCTCACCGAGGCCGTCCGCGGCCTGCTGGTCTGGCAGCACGAGACCGCGATCCAGCACGCCAGCGCGCCCGCCGAGCCACGACCGGCCCCGGGGGAGTCGCCCCACGCCGGTTCGCTCCCCGCGACCGCCCGCCCGGCGGGCCGGGCCGCGGGCCGTTCTGGTACGAAGGGACCACCGATCGAACCAGCAGGCACTGGTCAAAAAGTACCACGCCTGGACCCGGCCCGCGCCCAGCTCCTCCTCGCCGAGCTGCTCCTCGAGGCCCGGCGCTGCCAGGCCTGCCCTCGCCGCCAGCCGGACACCGAGCCGAGCTTCGGCACGGGCGGGCCCCACCCCCTGGTGCTCTTCCTCACCGGCGTCGCCACGCCCGGGGAGACGGGCGGCGCCAGCCCCTTCACGGGCGAGGCGGCCGAGCTGTTCGACGCGATCCTCGCGAAGGGCATGGGCTTGACCCCGGACCAGGTGTTCACGACGCCCCTCGTCAAGTGTCCCTCCCCGCAGCCCGCCCCACGGCGGCGAGCAGAGGCCCGAGCCTGCCTGGAGCTGCTCGACCGCCAGATCACGGTCTTGCAGCCGTCGGTGCTGGTCCCCCTCGGCGAACAGGCCACCAGCCTGCTCCTGGACGACCTCCGCCCCTTCGACCTGCTGCGCCAGGGCTGGCACCGCTACGGGGACCTCCCGGTCCGGCCGACCTTCTCCCCGGAGCAGCTCGTCCGCTCCCCCGCGGACAAACGGCTGGCCTGGAGCGACATCAAAGAGGTGCTCACCCGCCTGGGCCGGAAGCCACCCCGCAAGTCCGGGTGAGCTCGCGCCCCCACCCCGCCCCCCCTCTGGCGACCGACCGGACACCTCCCGGGCCCGACCCGGCTCACGGGTGAAGAGACGAGGCGCCCCAGGCCCCGGAGGCGCTCCTGCACGCCGCCCTGGGGAGGAGCCACGCCGCGTGCTAAGATGCGCGATGATCCCCTGAACCCAGGGGCGCAGTCGGCGAGCGTCGGTCTGGACCCCCGCCGCGAGAGGATTCGGATGAACGAGCCCTACCCCGCCATCACCCCGCCGCCAGCACGGCTGGCCCTGCTCTGGCTGCTGGTCCTCGGCGGGGCCGCAGCGGGCTGCGCCGAGAGCGCCGGCGAGGGAAACCGGCCGCCCGCGTTCTTGACCATCCACCAGCAGGAGTTCGTCATCGGCGAGGCCCACGCGCCGGTCATCGTCACGGCCACCGACCCCGACGGGGATCGGCTCCGCTACACCCTGCGCGGCACCCTCTGGCCCGGCACCGCGGAGGCGACCTCCTTCCGCTGGGACGAGCCCGGCGACCCGCTGCCCCCCATGATGGGGTTCTCCGCCGACATCCATCAGGGCGTGCTGACCTGGGCCCCCCTGGCCAACCAGCAGGGCACCCACGAGGTCACCTTCGTGGTCAGCGACGGTCAGGCCGAGGACAAGGAGCGGATCTCCGTCGTGGTTCGCCCGGGCGAAGACGTCGGGGGGGGCGCGCCGCGCTTCACCACCCCCTCCTCCTTCGTGCTGCAGCTCGTCCAGACCGACACCCTGACCGCGGCCATCGCCGTGAAGGACGACGACAGCACCCGGGTCACCCTGGTCCTCGGCGGCCAGCCCGAAGGCCTCACCTTCAAGACCACCAGCGAGGACGGGAAGCGCGGCGAGTTCACCTGGCGCCCTACTCCGGGCCAGATCGCGGCCCGGGCAATCTACGGGTTCTCGGCCACCGCGACCGACGACGCGGGGAACTCCACCGTCCAGCAGATCCGCGTCGTCATCCGCCTGAAGGACGGGGGCGGCCTGCAGGGCGACTGCCCCGCCACCGCGGTGCCGACGGTCGAGCACCAGCCCTTGCGGGATCAGTACGGCGCGGCGCCCTACGCCCTGACCGCGACGGTCACCGACGACGGCGAGATCGTGCGCGTCTTCGCCGCGTTCACCACCAAGGACCCCCAGGATCTCGGGAGCTTCCAGGGCGTCGAGCTCAGCCCGATCCCGGACCAGCTCGGCCGCTACTCGGGGACGATCCCCAACCTGACGACCACCGACGGCCAGGACGTCACCTACTACTACTACCTGTGCGCGGTGGACGACGACGACCCCGCCGGGGACACCTGCGATCACTTCTGGTGCGTGCCCGAGGAGGCGGTCTACACCTTCATCGCCCACCCCCGGGAGCAGCAGGCCGGCGACTGCGCGGACGACGCCCGGGAGCCCAACGACAGCCCCGACCAGGTCTCGCCCGGCGGCGCGGGGACCCTCCCCGATCTCTGGCTCTGTCCCGACGACCTCGACCTGTTCGCCATCGAGGCCCAGGCCGGGGACGAGCTGGTCGCCTCGATCCTGTTCGCCGCGGCCGACGGCGACCTGGCCCTGGAGCTGCGCGATCCCGCGGGGACGGTGCTGGATCGTTCGGCGAGCAGCAGCGACCTGGAGCAGGTCTCCGCAATCCTGCCCACGACCGGGGTCTACCTGCTGTACGTCACCGGCCAGTTCCCCCCGGACTCCGACGGCAACGGGTACTCCCTGACGGTCGACCTGCTGCCCGCCAGCGGGAGCTGCCCCGCGGACGCGGGCGAGCCCAACGAGAATGCGGGCCAGGCCAGCCCCCTGCCCCTCGGCGACTCGGGGCCCTACACGATCTGCGCGGAGGACCGGGACGTCTACCGCTTCGCGGTCAATGCGGGCGACACGGTGACGGCCACGGTGGACTTCGTCCACGCGGCGGGCGACCTGGACGCCCGCCTCTTCACCGCGGCCGGCGAGGACCTCCGCGTCAGCGCCACCTCCACGGACCAGGAGCAGGTGACGGCCGTCGCCCCGACGACCGGCGAGCTGTTCCTCGAGGTCTACGGTTTCCGGGGAGCCCGCAGCAGCTACCGGCTGCGGCTGGAAGTGGGCGGCGGCGAGGGGTGCGCGGGGAGCAACGACGAGCCGAACGAGACCCCGGGTCAGGCGACGCCCCTGAGCCCGGGCTCGCACGAGGCGGCGATCTGCAACCGCGGCGGGGAGGACGACGTCGACAGCTACCGGATCACCCTGCCGGCCTTCACGGGCTTGCGAGTCACGGCTCGCTTCTCCCAGCAGCAGGGCGACCTCGACATGCTGCTCACCGACGAGGCCGGGACCCTCCTCGGCCTCGCCGAGTCCATGGACGACGACGAGGAGATCTCCTTCCCGGGGCTGCTCGCCGAGGCGCCGGTGATCCTCCAGATCTACGGCTACAGCGGCGCCGAGACCGGCTACGGGCTGGAGCTGGAGCTCGTCCCCTTCGCGGGGCAGTGCCTGCCGGATCTCTCCGAGCCCGCGGACGACCAGGGCAACCCCAGCCTCGTGCTGCTCGGTGCGGGGGGGTTCACCCAGCCAGGCCTCTCCTGGTGCGGCGACGAGGACTGGTACGCGCTGGACCTCACCCGCACCACCGACCTGGCCGTGGGGCTCGAGTTCGATCCCGGGCGGGGGGGGAACCTCCTCCTGGCGCTGCTCCAGGGCGATCGGCTCCTCGACCAGGACACCGGCCGCGCGGGGAGCAAGACCGTCGTCGGCGAGGGCCTGCCCGTCGGCCGCTACCTGCTGCGCGTGTACTCCCTCGAAACCACGCCGAATCTCTACACGCTCGAGGCGCTGCTCGACTAGCCGGCCACCGCCGATCGGATCGCCCCCCACTCCGCCGTGACAGCTCCCGTCGTCTCCGGACGCGGGTCTGGCGATGATCGCCGCCTCGGCTGCGCGAGGCCGTCGCCAGCGGAGGCCCTATTTTTCTTGCCTTCCCCGTCAATCGGCTAACCATTCGGAATCAAAAGTATTTTAGCGCAAGAGGATCGTGCCGTCGTGCGCATTCCCTTGCCGCGAGCCGGTTTGCCAACTTTTTTTTGCTTGACACCCCGGATCGCCCATCCATACAATCCGCCCATGTAACGGGGGAACGTTTCCTGTCCCGAGTGGACTCCGCCTCCCTTCCTTCAATGAGGAAGAGGGGCATCCGACCTTCCTGGAGGGGGTACCCTGCAGAACGGTCCATATCTTGCATCTAGAGGAGAGAAGACCATGACCAAGGCAGAGCTCATCGAGGCAATCCAGGCACACACGGACGCTTCCAAGAAGACCACGGGCGAGATCATCGACGCGGTGTTCGAGAACGTGAAGAAGTCCATCAAGGACGAGGGTCGCTTCAGCTACCCCGGCTTCGGCACCTTCAACACCCGCGAGCGCAAGTCCCGCACGGGCCGCAACCCCCGCACCGGCGCCGCCATCAACATCAGCGCCAGCAAGACCGTGGCCTTCAAGCCCGCGCCCGCCTTCAAGGACAACCTGTAGTCAGCGGGCGACCTCGCCCTCAGCTTTTCCCCGCCGCGGGCCGATCGTCGATCGCCCCGCGGCCGGGGAGAGCTCCTCTCCCCACCAGCCACTCAGCCCCTGACGTCCGGCCACGGCCGGGTGTCGATCAGCATCCGTGTGGGTCGCGCCGCGCCTCCCCCGAATCGAGCACGAGCACGAGCACGAGGGCGAGCACGAGCACGAGGGACCCGAAGACGGCCGGCCGCCACGGAGCGCTGGCAGCGTCGAGCAGATCTAGGAACCCATCGAAAATGGGTGCAGATCATCCCGGTGAGCGAAAAGCGAGGCCTTGGCACAACTCCCCGCACGAAAAGAATTTTCTCGCAGAGCTGCCGAGCCGCAGAGGGCTCAGCCAGCTGAGCACTTTTCTCTGCGAACTCTGCGGCTCTGCGAGAGATTTTGCAGCTCGAGCCGGGTACGGGAGGAGATTGGCAAGGAATCCGCCCACTCGGACCGGCTGCACCCATCGAAAATCCTTCCTTCGTTCCTGCCTTCCTCCGGGATCTTTCTGAAATTTCCAAGGAATGCCGGAATGCCGGACTGGAAACACTGAACAAAAATCCCGATTTCCGATTGGTGCGCTAGCCGAGGGCCTCGAAGAAGACGCGGTCCCGCCCCTCCTCCTTGGCCCGGTACAGGCCCCGGTCGGCCGCGGTGAGGAGCTCCTCGAGGGTGTGCTCCCCCTCCCCCAGTAGCCCCCGGCGCAGGGTCGTGACGCCCACGGAGATGGTGAGGTGCCCCCCGCTGACCTGCTCGGCCCCCGGGAAGGAGGTGCCAGCCACCAGGCGGCGCAGCTTGTCGGCCACCCCCAGCGCCCCCTCCTCCGAGGTGGAGGGGAGCAGCACCACGAACTCCTCGCCGCCGTACCGGGCGACGGTGTCGGCCTGCCGCAGGGCGCTGCGCAGCAGGTTGGCGACGCCGACGAGCGCGCGATCGCCGAAGAGGTGCCCGTTGGTGTCGTTGTATTCCTTGAAGAAATCGAGATCGATCATGAGCAGGGAGAGGGGCTGCCCGTAGCGCAGGCAGCGGCTCCACTCCAGCTCCAGGTGGTCCATGAGCACCCGCCGGTTGTACAGCCCGGTGAGGGGGTCGGTGAGGGCCTGGGTGCGCGCCTCCTCGTGCAGCCGGGAGTTGGCCACGGCGATGCCGGCCTGGTCGCCGATGGCCCCGAGGAGCTGCACCTCCGCGGGCGTGAAGCCGGTGCCCGCCGGCCGGGAGAGGATCAGCACGCCGAGCATCCGGCCCTTGCCCCGGAAGGGGATCGCCGCGAGGGAGCCCTCCTCGCGGACCCGCCCGGCGAAGTAGCTGACCCGCGGCTCGTCCCGGGTGTCCGGCACCACCAGGGGCTGCTGCTCGGCCAGCGCGACCCAGGGGATGCTCCCGGCCGGTAGCTGCAGCCCGAGCAGCCGCTCCCGCTCGGGGAAGCCGTGGGCCGACCGGATGGTCAGGCTCTCCGGCTCCGCCGTGAGCAGGGCGACCGCGACCCGGGGGATGTCCAGGCTCCCCGCGAGCCGCTCGGAGAAGGCGTCGAGGATCCGCTCCAGGTCGAGGGACGAGCTGACGACCCGGGTGAGCTCGAGCAGCAAGGAGATCTCGTTGAGCCGGGCCTCGAGGAGCTGGTTGGTCTCCGCCAGCGCCTGGCTACGCTGCCAGAGCTGCTCCTTGAGCTCGAGCTCGCTCTGGAGCTCGTGGCTCGTGTCCCGGACGGTCGCCCGCAGCTCGGTCGTCCGGCGCAGCAGGTTGTTGAAGGCCCGCGCCAGCCGCCCCAGCTCGTCGCCCCGGCCCTCCGGCGCACGCACCAGGAGGTCCCCGGCCTCGGCCTTCTCCATGGTCCGGGTCAGCCGCTGCAGCGGGCTGCGGATCAGCAGGGAGACCAGGCCGGCGACGAGCAGCGGCACGAGCAGCAGCAGCCCGAGCCAGCTCCCGAGGGCCACCTGACGGAAGGTGCCGAGCCCCGGGTGCAGGGCCTCGCCCGCGACCTCGACGGCCAGGAAGACGGGCGGCGGCGGGGTGGGGCCATGGCAGGAGCGGCCGCACCGGGCCAGGGGGTCCAGCGGTCGCACCAGGGAGTGCACGGTCGCGCCCCGCGCCCCGGCCGCGGCCTCGGGCGGGCCGGGCGCCCGCCGGTACACGGAGCCCACCAGCGGACGCGGCGCGGCCAGCCCCGGGGTGTGAGCCGGCAGCAGCTCGCCCAGGCCCAGGCGGTCCTGGTGCGACGTGGGGAGCCGGGTGCCCGGCTCGCCCGGCCGGGTGCTGGCGAGCACCTCCCCGTCCGCCCGGAGCAGGCGCAGGGTGGCCGGCACCCCGGGCGCCGCGGGTGGGGCGAGGGCCAGCGGCCACGGGTGGCCGCCACCCGCCGCGAGCGGTGGCGGGACGTGCGCGCCCACGACCTCCACCACCAGCTCGAGGTGCCGCCGGGTGGCGTCCTCGAGGAGCCGACTCTCCGCGGCCAGCAGGAGGAGGGTGAGCAGGCCACCCACCCCCGCGAGCACGGCCATCAGCCAGGCCGCGATCTTCCAGCCGAGATGGAATCCGGGGAGCCGCGTCACGGCCCTCCCCTCAGGCCGATGGGCCGCCCGCGTCCATCCCGGGCTGGCCGGGCCGGCGAGATCCGCGCCACCGGCAGCCGCTCGCGGAGCAGGGAGGCGCGCTGCTGCACCAGGGCGCGCAGCGCGGCCTCGAGGTCGGCGGCGGGGGACGGGACCGCGTGCAGCCGCGTCCCGTCGGGATAGGTCGCGGTCACCCCGACGACGAGGGGCCAGCCCGGGGGGGCGACGAGCGCGATCCGGGTCGACTCGCCCGCGGCGAGCCCGCGCAGCGGCCTGACGCGCCGCCCGAGCACCTGCACCTCGAGCGCGGGCACGGCCGCCTGCGCGGTCACCACGAGGTGCCCCGCGGCGAGCGTCTGCCGCTCGAGCCGGAGCAGCAAGGGAGCCTGCGGCTTGCCCCGCGGGGCCCGGGGAAGGGGCGTGGCCGACGTCGGCGGGACGAAGCGGCAGCCCGTGGGTGCAGCCTCCGGCCGATACGGGTAGTTTCGTCCCTGTAGCAACTCTTCCAGTAGAGCCAAAGACCCGACCTCATGGCAGACATAGCCATCCAGGTAGTCCTGGAGGTCCACGCCGAACACACCCGCCTCCTGCCGGTCCCGGGAGGCGAGATAGCCGAAGACGGGCTCGATGAGGCGGTCGGAACCGGGCACCGGGTCATCGTCCGGCACGGGAGCGTCGTAGAGGTCCCAGAGCACGGCGCCGACGAGCAGCTCCGAGACCTTCCCCGGCGCGGTGCCGTCCGCGGTGCCGTAGCTCGCCGGGAGATCGAGGGTCTCCAGGTCGCGCGCGAAGAGGCCGGTGAGCCGATAGTCCAGGTACAGCGCGCTGTCTTGCTGCAAGGCCGCATGAAACGTGGCCCAGCCCTCGCTCCAGGCCAGGCGCGGGTCCGCGTACTCGCCCTCGTGCCCGCCGCCGAGGCTGTCGTCCCGCGACCAGACTGCCGCGAGGAAGTGACCGACCTCGTGGTGGATGACCGCGTCGTCGAACTCGTCCGGGTCCTCGAGGGTGCCGCCGAGGGAGATCTCCCGGGCCGCGTAGCAGGAGCCGCAGGCGAAGCCGACGCCCGGCTCCCAGCGGACCGTGAGCTCCGGGGTGGCCTCCAGGGGCACGAAGGCGGCGAGGCGCCGGTAGGCCGCCTGGACCGCGGCGACGATGTTGAAGGCCCCGGCCAGCTCCGCGGCGGGCACGTGCAGGCGCAGCGTGGGCGCGAGCTCCTCGGGCGAGGTGGCCGCGCCACGCCAGGCGTGGAGCCGTCCCGGGGCCTCCGGGGCCACGACCTGGATCCACGCCCCCTGCTCGTGGCCCCGGGCCAGGGCCCGGACGTACAGGGCGAACCCCGGCCAGACGGTCGCGGCGAGATCGAACTCGCCGGCCGCGTCCGTCACCGCCCGGGCCAGCACCTGCTCGTCGACCTCCCGCACCAGCTCGACCTCGACCCCGACCGCGGGGACCACGGTCGCGGGCGCAAACCCGGCCCGGGAGAGGACGAAGTCGTCCCGGGTGACGGCCCCCCGGGCCGAGACCTCCAGCAGGCTGGTCGCGGGGAGGCGGTGCAGCCGGAGGAGGTACTCGGCCCAGACCGCGGGTGGCCCGGAGACCTGCACGAGCACGGTGACGGCCTGCGCGACCGGCCCGTAGCCGAGGGAGCGCCGGCCCTCCCCGACGGTGGGCGCGATCTCCAGCGGCTGCGGCGCGCCGGTCGCGGTGCGCACGTGCAGGCGGAGGTCGAGCTCCTCGGTGGCCGGCGCGAAGTCCAGCAAGGCGAAGAGCTGCTCGCCCGGGGCCAGGGGCACCGCGACCCAGTCGTCGTCGGCCGGGCAGCGGGTGCCGGCGAGCTCGCCGGCCGGGTACGGGACCGCCTGGGCCGGCTCGTCGTCGGGCTCCCGCCCGTCCGCGGGGCAGTCGTCCCCCAGCCGGACGCGCAAGGTGTAGCGGTTGGTGGCCGAGCGGAACCCCGCGACCTGCAAGAGGTAGCGCCCCTGGCGCGCCGCGACGCCCGCGGCCAGCTCGTCGTCGCCCGTCTGCTCGAAGCGCCAGCTCCGTCCCCCGTCCGGCTCCTGGAGCAGCAGATCGAGGTCGCCCTGGCTGCCGTCGAACAGGGCCTGGATGCGGAACGGCTCGCCTGGCCGGAGCTCGAGGAGGTAGTAGTCCACGTCGCCCGGGCAGATCGTCAGCCCCGACCACTCCCCCGAGCGGAGCAGGTAGGCGGTCGCGGGCGTGTCGTTGGGCTCCAGGGGGTCCGCACAGAGGAGGTCGGGACGCGCCAGGTCCGCCGACCCATCCGGCGGCCCGCCGAGGTCGTCGGGGATCCCGAGCTCCGGGGTGAGGTCGGGCTCACCGCCGCCGGCGTCCGCGAGATCCCCGCCCCGGGCGCCGAGGTCAGCCGGCGGGTCGGCCGGCGCGAGGCAGCCGCCGAGGCCGGCCCCGCAGAGCAGGAGGACCAGCAGGTGCTCTGCTCCGGCGGGCGCGTCCTCAGCACGGCGGTCTCGGGCCATGACCAGCAGAGTAGTGGGGCGCGAGCAGCGGGTCAATCGGTTGACCCCCGGCGGACGTCCTCCTACCCTGTGCATAGGCCAGACTGGAGGAAGAGCCCATGCACCCCGACTCGCTGATCGCCGCCCTGCTCGACGTCCTGCGCTCCCGCGGCGGCGCCCGGGAGCTGGCCGCCGCCTTCACGCCCGACGCCCGCATCGACGTCCACCACCAGGATCCGGGCCTGGAGTCCCAGACCTTGCAGGAGCCCGCGCAGATCGCGGCCTGGTTCGCGGCCACCCGGGGCGACTGCGACTTCTTCACCCTGCCGGCCGAGGTCCAGGAAGCGGGCCCGGACACCCTCCGGGTGCGCGTCCGCTACGGCTACCACCACGATCGCTACACCGCCTGGGGGTGGTGGACGATCACCGGCCGGGACGGCCGGATCGCGCGGCTGCTCCACGAGCCGGACCCCCTGCCACGTACTCCCCGCGAGTGGTGGGAGCTCCACGGCGTGCGGATCACGCAGCTCCCGGCCGACGAGCCCATCTTCCCCCTCCTGGAGCTCTACCCCGGGGCACCGGACGATCCGGCCGCCCGGTAGGGCAACGATACGCGCCAAACCACATATCCTACATTTAACCACTAAGGCAGATATTCGACCACAAATCCCCCCGGATCCGCGTGCCCCGATCCCCGCGCGAGGGGCCTGCTGACCTGGGCGACCGGAAAAAACCACTGCCGTCCTGACAGGGCCCACGGGCTCCTTCCTGAAGGGTTTGGAGCACCTGGCCGGCAGGTGGGCTGCCATCCCACACCAAAAGATATGACAGCCATGTCAGTCTCGGGTTGACGACCGGGGAATCCGGCTGGTAGGTTGCGCCCTATGCTGGATGGCCCCCTCTTCGAGAGCTACCGCCAGGAGGCACGCCGGGAACTGCTCCGGCGCTGGACCTTGCGGCTCCTGCCGGTCGGCGCGGTGCTCCTCGTCCTCTCGGCCGGTGGGCTCTACCACCTCGCCACCAGCAGCGAGGAGGCTCCCGAGCCCCTGCTGCCGGTCGTCCCCATCTCCCAGGCGGTGCGGCCTCCCGAGGCCGGGCCGGAAGAGCCGGTCGAGGGACCGGAGCTGCCGACCCGCGTCCTGCCCTCGGGCGGCGTGCTGGCCGTCGTGGACCAGCCCCAGGAAGGGCTGCTGCACCCCCACGTCACCGGCGAGCTGACGCGCAACGATCGGCTCCGGGACATCCTCCTGTCCCAGGGCATCCCCAAGGACGAGACCGATCGGGCCCTCGCCGCGCTGGGCAAGGTCTTCGATCCCCGCAAGCTGCGACCCGGGCAGCGCTACGAGCTCTGGCGCAGCCTGGATGGCCACCTCGACCGCTTCCTCCTGCACGCCAGCCCGGTGCGCACCGCGGAGGTCGTGCTCGAGGGCGGCAGCTACGTCAGCCGGGAGCTGCAGATCGAGACCCGGATCGAGGTCGCCCGGGTCCTGGGCAACATCGAGACGACGGTCGGCGCAGCCATCGCCGCCGCGGGCGAGAAGCCCCGCCTCGCCGCCCTGGTGGCCGACTTCTTCGGCGCGGAGATCGACTTCCACTCCCAGACCCGCAAGGGCGACCAGCTCCGCATCCTCGTCGAGAAGGAGATGGCCGAGGGGCGCTTCGTCCGCTACGGACGGATCCTCGCCGCGGAGTACCGGGGAGGCCTGGGTCGGCTGCGGGCCTTCAGCTACCTCTCCCCCGACGGCAGCTCGGGGATCTACGACGAGCACGGCCAGTCCCTCGAGGGGCAGTTCCTCCGCTCGCCCATGCCGGGCCACCGTGTGACCTCCCCCTTCAGCCCGCGCCGCTTCCACCCCGTCTTCAAGCGCTACGCCCCCCATCGCGGGGTCGACTACGGTGGACGGATCGGCGACGCGGTGCTCGCCGCGGCCGACGGGACGGTCGCCTTCGCCGGCGAGAAGGGTGGCAACGGCCTGCTGCTGACGATCAACCACCCCGGGGGCTACCAGAGCCTGTACGCCCACCTCCACCGGGTCCTGCCGGGGATCAAGCCCGGGACCAAGGTCAAGAAGGGCCAGGTCGTCGCGGCCCTGGGCAACAGCGGCGTCTCCACCGGCCCGCACCTGCACTACGGCATCACCAAGAGCGGCGCCTACCTCGACCCGCAGAAGCTGAAGACTCCCCGGGGGAACCCCATCCCCCGGAGCCAGATGAAGGACTACCTGGCGACCATCGCGCCCCTCAGCCGCGACCTCGACCACATGGCGCTGAGCGAGGATGCCCTCCTCGGCGACCTGCTGCTGGCGCCCTGATCGACTCTCCGGCCCAGCCTCCTCCCGTCCCCGCGCCCGACCCGGCCGCGCCCGCGTCCCCCGGCACCGCCGGAGGTCGGCCAGGATCGGCCGACGCCCGCCTCGACGGCCTGCTGCTGCTCGTGGTGGTGGGCCTGGCGCTGCCGCTGGTGCTGGACGGCTGGCACGGGATGACCCGGGAGCGCTCCTTCGTCTCCGCGGCGGGACGAGTGGTCCCACCGCCGCGCCAGGACGGCGTCTGGGTCCTGCAGCCGGCTCCCCAAGAATCCGGGGTCGCGCGCCCGGACCTGCGCCAGCACGCCGTGGCTCGGGCCGCGGCGCTCGGCTACCGCGTCGGGCCGCCCAGCGACCAAGGCCTCGCCAGGGCGCCGCTCCTCGTGGCGCTGGCCGACGGGAGCGCCGTGCTGATCCTCGAGCGCCGCGGCGGGCTGGTGCGGATCTTCGACCCGGCCCTCGGCGAGGGCGTGACGACCCTCGACCGGGTGCAGGCTCGCGGGGTTACCGGCACCCAGCAGCTCCTCCCCCGCGCGTCACCGCCAGCGGGGGGACCATGAGCGCGGCCCCTGTCCCCGTCGCCCCATCCGACCCGCCCCCGGCCGCCGCCCCGCGACTGCCTGGCCGCCGCGCGCTGCTGCTCGCGACGCTCACGGGGGTGCTGCTGGCCACGTCGCAGGTGGACCTCTACCCCCTCGCCTGGGTCGCCCTCGCCCCCCTGACCCTCGCCTGCGCCGGCCGCCGCGTGGCCGGCGGGGCCGCGCTCGGCTTCTTGTCGGGGCTGCTGGCGGGCAGCGCCTTGTACGGCGTGGCCACCTACGGGCTGCTGACCTACGGGATGCTGGTGGTCTACTGCGGGGTGCACATGGCCCTGTACGGCGCGGTGATGGCGCGCAGCTTCGGCCGGATCGGCCCCTGGAGCGACCTGGTGCTACCGGCCCTGGCCTGGACCGCGTTCGAGGTGCTGCGCCGGGTCGGCACCGTCTCCTTCCCCATCAACCTCTCGGCCACCCAGGTCGAGCTGCTCCCCCTGCTGCAGCTCGCCTACTGGACCGGCGGCCACGGGGTCTCCTTCCTCATCGCCCTGCCCGCGGGGGTGCTCGCGACCTGGGCGTGGCGGGGCCGGTTCCCCGGGCGACAGGCCACGGCCGGCGTGGTCGTGCTCGTCCTGACCATGACCATCGGACAGCTTCGCCTCCGGGAACCCGTGATCGATGATTCCAAAGTACGCCTCACGGGCGTCCAGACCGCGTTCCAGAACTGGCTGTACGAGCTCGAACAGGTCTCGTCCCCCCACAAGGAGTTGCTCCACGAGTCCCTCTTCCAGCTCACGGAGCAGGCCGGCGCCGCGGGGGCGGACCTCATCGTCTGGCCCGAGACGGCCCTGCACGAGCGCGTCCTCGAGCTGCCCCCGCTGCAGGAGCGCCTCACCGCGCTGGCCCGCCGCCACGGGAGCGCGATCCTCGCCGGCTTCTTCCGGGAGGATCCCCAGGGCCTCGAGCACAACAGCGCGGTCCTCTTCACCCCCGCCGGCGTCGGCCCGATCTACGACAAGCGCCGCCTCGCGGGGCTCGCGGAGTGGCGCATCACCCCGGGCCGGGAGCTGGCACCCCTGGCGACCCCTCACGGCGCGGTGGGCGTGCTGATCTGCCTGGAGTCGGTCTACCCCCAGGACGCCCGGGAGCTGGTGCGCCGCGGGGCCGAGCTCCTCGTCGTGACCACCAACGATGCGGGTTTCTTGTTCTCGCCCATGGCCGGCTTCCATGGGCAGCGCTCGATCCTGACGGCCATCGAGAGCGATCGCTACCTGCTGCACCTCAGCCAGGCGGGCCCTTCCTACCTCCTCGACCCCCGGGGCCGGGCGCTCCGCGCGACGGAGCTGTTCCAGTCGACCCTGGTGGCCGGCGAGGTGGGCCGGCGCCGGACGGTCTCGCCCTATCACCGGCTCGGGGACTGGTTCGCGGGGCTGCTCTACGTCGGGCTGGCCGCGGCGCTGCTCACGCCCGCCGGGCGTCGCCGCGGCGTCAGGCCGCGGCCGACCCCGTAGAGCACCAGGACGCCCAGGGCGAAGAGCAAGGCCCCGGGCAGATCGTGGAGCAGGGTCGAGTCGGCGAGCCGGGGGTCGCGGTGGCCGAGCAGCAGCAGCAAGGACAGGCGCGTCGCGTTGAGCAGCAGCCCGAGGGGAGGGGCGAGGGCCAGCACCCCGGCCGCGGCCCGGCCCCGCCAGCCGCCTACCTGGACCAGCACCAGCGCGATCACGCCGAACATCAGCACCATGTACAGGCCGGAGCAGGAATCGACGACCTCGATGTAGAAGGTCGCGGTGGACACCCGCCAGCCCGTGCGCACCGGGGCGATCCCGCCGACGTGGCCGACGAGCTGCGCGACCGTGGCGCCCAGCAGGGACAGCCGGGGCTGGAGCGTCCGCAAGAGCTCGACGGGGAGGGGCGCGACGAAGGCCAGCAAGGCGAACGCCGCGAGCCGCGTCCCGGCCGCGTCCCGGCCGCGCCACAGCCACCAGGCAGCGCCGGCGTACGGCGGCAGCAGCAGGGCCCCCCAGGCCGGGCGGCCGCTCAGGGCCGTCACCAGGGCGACGACGGCCGCGCCGCCCCCCACCAGGAGGGGACCGCGCGCCGCCCCCGGCGATCGGGCCGGCAAGGCCGCGCCCGGCGCCACGCCGGCCCGGTCCCGGGCCCCCTGACGGACGAGCAGGGCGAAGAGCAAGGGCGGGATCAACACGCCCGGCAGCACGGCCTCGAGATCACCGGCCGCCAACCGGCTGGCCCAGAAGGCCACGAGGCCCCAGAGGAAGGGGAGGAAGGCCGCGCCCGCGCCGAGCAGGACGAGGGCCGGCCCGCGCGGCGGCGAGGTGGCTACCGGCGACGGAAGACCCACCACAGGGGCAACGCCCCGGCCGCGGCGTACAGGAGCAGGGAGGGCTCCGGCGTCGAGATCCCGACGGCGTTTCCCGGGGCCTTCTGGGCCAGGGCCAGACCTGCCCAGAGGGTGGTGAGCAGGAAGGTCATCCAGCCAGCAGACTTCGACATCACCTCACCCCTGCGGGCCGCGCCCGCGTGCGCAGGCGCTCCGGCGCCCGTCCACCCGATCTTGCCGGATCCCGCGCCTCCTGTCCAGCCTCTGGACGGCGAGCAGGCAGCGCCGGCCCTTGACCTCTCCGCAGTTGCCGGACGTCTCCCGGAGTGCTACTCTACCGAGCCGCGACCGTGCGGCGGATGTTCCGGGAGACCCCGGAGCCGCGCCGCACCGCCGACCGACTCGCCGTGGGCGAGCCCGAGGAAGCAGGGTGTTACGGGTGGGCGAACCAGGACGGGGCCAGGGTGCGCGAGGCACACGACCTCACGAGGCCGTCTCGTCGCGGCCGCCGGGCGGCGCGCCGGGCCGCGGCCGGCCGCTGCGGGTGTCCTCGACCCTCCTCTTGCTGCTCCTGGCGCTGGTGCTGCCCGGCTGCGGCCCCGAGGAGCCCCTCCTCACCGTCCGGACCGAGGACCCCTCGGCCCCCCCCGAGGCCATCGGCTCCTTCGGCCTGATCACCTTGCTCCAGCCCCTGGCCCGGGCCAGTGAAGGTCCCTGCCTGAAGCTGACCGGCCAGTTCGTGCACTTCACCCAGTTGCGGGCCGAGGAGGTGATCCGCGCCATCGACCCCGAGCTGGGGCGGCTGCCCAACGAGGGGATCCCGGGTCAGTGCCGCCTGCTCCCCCCCGAGGAGCACGCGCCCACCCTGAGCGCCCGCCAGGTCGAGGCCGGCAACCCCTTCACCATCGACCTGCTCGACGCCGGCCCCCTGGCGATCCGCTCCCCGGAGGTCGCCATCACCGTCGAGCCGACCCCGTTCCCCGACCTCCTCGCCTCCGTCGCCGGCGTCGTGTACGGCGCAGCCGCCGAGGAGTGCATCCCCCTGGGCGGGGAGGGCGACCTCATCGTCCAGACCCAGGGCGGCCCCGACGTCGGCCCCTTCACGGCCGTGCTCCCGCTCCCCCGGCCGGTGACGATCCAGGCCGTGGACGAGATCCCCCCCGACGAGGGGTGCGTGCTCCTCGGCCACCGTCCCCAGGGCTCCCTGCGGGTGCGGTGGGACCGCTCCGAGGAGCACGGGGATTTCCTCCACCTCGAGCTGGGGTCGAGCACCGCCCGGCTGCACTGCCTGGTCCCGGATACGGGGAGCTTCACCGTCCCGCTCGGCCCCGGGCTGGAGACCGAGGAGGGGCTGCGCTTGCGGGTCCGGCGCATCCGGGTCCAGCCGTTCCTCGCACCCGGGATCCGGGAGGGCGAGATGGTCACCATCGTCCACGACGAGGTGATCCTGCGCTCGGAGACCTTCCCCTGACCTGCTGGGCGACCGCTCGCATTGACACGCGCACCCCGCTGGTGGTAGCGAGGGAGACGGAGTCGCCACCCTGCTCGGTCGGGGGGAACGCTCCCGCCGGAGAGCCGTCGTGGGCTCCCCGGGGAGACCGGGCGCGAGGGCAGGGGCCCGGGGAGGGTCCGCCGCCAAGCGGGGCTTTGGTACCAGGAACGGCGTTGGGAGGCAGGGTCGATGAGGCTTGAGTTCGCGGGAAGCACCCACGTGGGAATGAAGAGGAATCACAACGAGGATTCCCTCCTCCTCCTTCCCGAGCAGAACCTCTTCATCGTCGCCGACGGGATGGGCGGGCACGCCTCGGGCGAGGTCGCCAGCCGGCTCGCCGTCGAGACCGTCGCGGAGTTCTTCAAGGAGACCGCGGAGGACGACGAGGTCACCTGGCCCTACAAGCTGAGCAAAGACCGGCACTACGAGGAGAACCGGCTGATCAACGGGGTCATGCTCGCCAACCTGCGGATCTGGGAGACGGCCACGGCCGAGGCGGCGAAGAAGGGGATGGGCACGACCATCGTGACGACCCTCTTCGCCAACGGCGGCGCCTACGTCGCCCACGTCGGCGACTCCCGGATCTACCGGCTCGGCGGCGGCAAGATCGCCCAGGTCACCGAGGACCACTCCCTGCTCAATGACTACCTCAAGATGAAGCAGCTCACCCCCGAGGAGATCGAATCGTTCCCGCACAAGAACGTCATCGTGCGCGCGCTGGGCATGAAGGAGACCGTCAAGGTCGACACCAACTTCATCAAGCCTGAAGTCGACGATATCTTCCTGATGTGCTCCGATGGACTGTCCGGCATGATCAGCGACGACGACATGCTGCGCATCGTCACCGCCAACATCACCAACCTCGAGCAGGCGTGCAACGAGCTCATCGCCGAGGCCAACGCCAACGGCGGCGTCGACAACATCACCGTCATCCTCGCCCGGTTCCTCGGCAACTGAGCCCGATCGGTACTAACGCTCCAGCAGCGCCACCGCCTCCAGGTGGAAGGTCCCAGGAAACAGGTCCAGCAGCTCGAGCGCCGTGAGCCGAAAGCCCGCGTGCTGTAGCCGCGCGAGATCCCGGGCCAAGGCCGGCGGGTCGCACGAGACGTAGACGATCCGCGTGGGCTGCAGGCGGACCAGGTCCGGGAGCAGCTCGGCGGCCCCGCCCCGGGGCGGATCGAGGACGACCAGGGGGAAGCCGCCGGGCCGGGCGCGCCCCTCCGGGGGCAGCCCGCGCCGCAGGTCCTGGGCCACCGCCGTGACGCCGGGCAGGCCCGCGCGGCGGGCGTTGGCCAGGCAGCCCCGCACGGCCGACCGGTCCCCCTCCACGGCCAGGACCGGTGCCCCGCACGCGGCCAGCGGCAGGGTCAGATTGCCCGCGCCGGCGTACAGCTCCAGCACCGGCTCATCGGGCTGCGGGCGCCCCAGCCCCAGCACCGCGGCGACGAGGGCCGGGTTGCCCTGCTGGTTGGCCTGGAAGAAGCTGCCCGAGGGCACCACGAGGTCGGTCACGACACCCGTGGGCAGCCTCAGGGGCAGGTGCAGCCGGGCCTCCCCGCGGACGAGGGCCGCCCCACGCGCATCCACCAGGCGGACCCCCTGGACCCAGGGGCCACGGCCGAGGTCCGCGGCCAGCTCACGCCCGGCCGCCCCCCCGCCCCGGCCCCGCAGGGTGAGCACCACGGCCGGCGGCGGGCCGGGCTGCACCTCGACCCGCAGCTCGGACCACCGCCGACCCTCCCGCGGCGGGGCGGCCGCAAGGAGCTCCTCGACCGTGTGGCGGGCTGTCTCGGCCAGCGGGTGGGCCTGCCGGCAGGCCGCGATCGCCAGCGGTCGGCCCCGACGCCCGCTGAGCCCGAACCGGGGCGGCCCGCCAGGCTCCCCCGGGGGGGCGACGAGCTGGTAGCGGACGCGACAGCGCCAGCCGTCGGCCGGCCCGACGGCCGCGCCCGGGGTGGTGGCGGGCAGCACCACGCCTTGCCGGCCGAGCGCCTCGCGACAGGCCGCGAGCTTCAGCTCGAGCTGGGCCGCGGGGGCCGCGTGGCGGAGCTGACAGCCGCCGCAGCGGTCCTGGTCCGGGCAGCTCGGCGGCACCCGCTGCGCGCTCGAGACGAGGACCTCCTCGACCCGGGCCCAGGCGACCCCGGCACGCGCGGGCAGGCGCCGGGCCAGGACCTCTTCGCCGGGCAAGACCTCGCCCACGAGCAGGATCACCTCGCCCCCCGGCCGGGCGAGGCCGTGGCCGCCGTGCACCAGTCGCTCGACCGTCAGCCGCAAGGGGAGCTCGCTCGCCGGAGCCGAGGGGACGCCTGCGGGGCGGCTCATCGGCAAGTGGGGCGCCGGGCGCCCCCCTCCTCAGGCCGCGGCGGCGCGGCGCGCCGCGCGGTTCTGCGACCGGCCCTTCGTTCGTCACCGAGCGCCGCGGCGCCTGGACAGCTCATGAGTGACTGGCCTCCAGGGCCCAGCCCGCCGACGGGGTCGGGACACGGCCCAGCTTCGCGATTGTAGCCGCGACCCTCCCGACTTCCAGGTCAGGTGCGCCTTGACGCTCCCGGGCCCGCTCGCTAGGATGCCCGCCATGCTTGGGGCCGCCCTGAAAGCCATGCGCCCGCACCAGTGGGTCAAGAACCTCTTCGTCCTCGCGCCCCTGCTCTTCGCCCGGCAACTGCTCGTCCTCGACGTCGCCCTGCGCTCCCTCGGCGGGCTGGTCACCTTCTGCCTCGCCTCCTCGGCGATCTACGTCTTCAACGACCTGCAGGACCTGGAGCAGGACCGGCTGCACCCCACCAAGCGCCACCGCCCCATCGCCTCGGGGCGGCTGCCGGCCCACGCGGCCTGGGTGCTCTTCTGGGGGTTGCTGGCCGCATCCTTGCTCTTCGGCTTCCTCCTCTGCTGGAAGTTCGGCCTGGTGGTCGTGGGGTTTCTGCTGCTCAACGTCGCCTACACCTTGCGGCTGAAGCGGATCGTCTTCCTCGACGTGCTCTCCATCGCCACCAGCTTCATCCTGCGCGTCATCGGCGGCGGGATGGTGGTGACCATCCACCTCAGCGGCTGGCTGATCCTGTGCACCCTGCTGCTCGCCACCTTCCTCGGGCTGGGCAAGCGCAAGCACGAGCTGCTCTCCGCGATCCAGGACCCCGGCAAGCAACGCAAGGTCCTCGCCTCCTATCGGCGAGAATCCCTGGACATCCTCTTGCTGCTGGTGGCCACCGCGACCATGGCCGCGTACATCTTCTACACCATCGCCGACAGCACGCTGCACACCTTCAACGGCCCCCGCCTGCAGTTCACCATCCCGGCGATCATGCTCGGCATCATGCGGTTCTTGCAGCTCGTCGACCGCCAGGCCGACGCCACCAGCCCGACCGAGGCGATGCTCAAGGACCCCCTGTTCTTGCTGAGCGTGCTCGCCTGGACGGGCATGGTGATCACCTTCCTCTACCTGCCGCGAGGCGGCTGAGTTGCCGCTGGCGCCCCCGGCCGCGGCCGGCGGCTCGCCGGTCCTGCGCACGCAAGGTGGCCGGCCCCCCCGGGCGATGGTCCTCGCGGCCGGGCTCGGCACCCGGCTGCGCCCGCTGACCGATCGCCTGCCCAAGCCCCTGGTCCCCCTGTTCGACCAGCCGCTACTGGCCTACAACCTGCGCCTGCTCGCGTCCCTGGGCGTCCGGGAGGTCGTGATCAACGTCTTCGGCCCGGCCACGCAGATCCGCACCCGCCTCGGCGACGGTCGAGCGCTCGGCCTGGAGCTGCGCTACTCGGAGGAGACGACCTTGCTCGGCACCGGCGGGGGCGTGCGCCGGCAGCTCGCCTGGCTCGGTGAGCACGGGACCTTCCTCGTGCTCAACGGCGACACCATCGTCGCGGGCGACCTGGCCGGCGCGTGGGCACGCCACCAGCGCCGCGCGGCCCAGGCCACCTTGCTGCTGCACGCGCACTCCGAGGCCGCGGCCTACGGCGCGGTGGACCTCGACGCCCACGGCCGGATCACCGCGCTCGGCAGCCTGCTCGGGCCGGCCCCGGCCTCGTCCCTCCTCTTCGGGGGCGTGCACTTCCTCGAGCCGGAGCTCCTGGCGGACCTGTCGCCCGACGCCTCCGCCTGCCTCATCCGCGACGCCTACGTCCCGGCCTTGCGCCGCGGGCTGCTGCTGTGCGGCGACCCGGCGCTGACGAGCTGGGCCGACCTGGGCACCCCGGCCCGCTACCTCGCGGCCCACCAGACACTGCTCCGGCAGCCCGGCCGGTTCCCCCACGCGGGCGGGGCCGGCGCGACGGCCGCCCCCGCCCCGGAGCCCGGCAGCCTGACCCGGGTCGAGCCCTGCTGGCTCGGTCCCGGCGTGCAGTCCCGAGGCCCGGCCGTGGTCGGTCCCGACGCGGTCATCGGTGCGGGGACGACGCTGGCCGCGGGGATCGAGCTGCAGCGGTGCGTGGTCTGGCCCGGGTCCACGGTCACGCGCTCGCTGACCGACGGGATCTGGCTGACGGATGGCGAGTTCGTCGCGGTGGCGGGCTGAGGCGCCGCTCAGGGCATCGGCGCGCCCGCCTGCTCGATCCAGCGCCGGATCGTCGCCCGGCCCGCCTCGTCCGTGAGCGCGTTGGCGTGGAGCGGATCGCCTTCGTTGCCCTCGACGTACTTCATCAGCAGGCTGCCCGGCGCGCAGGGGGTGAGGTAGGCGGGATCACCGGCGGGCAGCAGGGCCCGGATGTCCTCTTCCTTGGCCAGCAGGGGCGCCACCCCATGGCAGCCGCCGCAGTGGGTGGTCAGCAGGGTGACGACCTCCTGGAAGAGAGTGGCCTCCTCCGCCGCCCCGGTCCCCCCGGCGACGCAGAGGCTGTTGGTCGGCGCGCCCAGCTCCTCGATCCAGACGTGAAGCTTGCCGCGCTGCTCCGCGTCGAGCGCGCCCGAGTGCAGCCCATCGTTGGCGTTGCCGTCGACGTAGCGCAGAAACAGCCCGCCGCCCGCGCAGGGAGTGAGGTACGGCTTGGCGGTCCCGGCGACCACCGCCCGCACGTCGTCCGCCTTCTGCAAGGCGGGCGGCAACCCATGGCAGCTCCCACAGCGGCTGACGAGGATGTCCGTGACCTCGGTGAACACGGTCGCGTTCTGGGTGCTCTGCTCGGGGGCTCCGCCGGCCGTGCACTCCACGACCGGCTGGCAGGTGTCGCACCCCTGGAGCGCCTGGCACCGCTGGCAGGCCTCCAGGGTCGCGTTCTCGGGGCGAGCGCTGCAGATCCAGAGTAAAATAGCACAGTAGCAGCAGTCGTCCGGGGACGTGAAGCGCCCCGCGTACTCGGGGTGGTCGACCACCCCCGCGCCCCGCGGCTCCCCGCCACCGCCCGCGTCCCCGGCCCCACTCCCGCCGTCCGCCACCCCCGCGTCCCCGGGCCCTGCGGCGTCCACGATCTCGGCTCCCGCATCGCCGGCGCCGAGGTCGGTGGCGCCGAGGTCGGCGACACCGAGGTCCTCCGGACCGCTCCCGGCGTCCGGGGTCGTGGGCGCGGCCGCCCCCTTGGGCAGGGGACCGTTCAGGGGGGCGAGGAGCAAGGGGCTCGCCGCGGGATCGTCGACCCGGATCAAGGCCACCGCCTCGCGGTAGTTGAGGACGACCTGCTCCGGGGTCGGCCGGTGGAAGAGCCGCAGACCACCCTGCTCGGGAGTGTGACAGCCGGCGGTCCCCCGCTCCTCGTCCGGACCCCGCCCGCAGGTCTGGGCGTCGAGGACCGGCTGGACCCGCTCGCTGAACAGGGAGAGCGAGGGCTTGAACTCGTTGTCGAGGGTCTTGACCTCGCCGCAGGCGACCAGGCCCAGCCCGAGCAGCAGCAGGAGGAGCGGTGTGGCCGGCTTGGTGATGGCCATCCCCGACTACTCCGCGGCCCCGTCGAGGGTGACCCAGTCGACCAGCAACTGCTTTTCGGCCTCCGAGAGGACGGCGTGGACGTCCAGGGCGAGATCGCCGCAGCAGTAGGCCAAAAAGAGGTTGTCGGCCTCGCAGGCGACGAGGTTGGCCTCGGCGTCACCGCCGGTGTCGCTGCCTTGTTCGAAGAGCGAGAGGTAGTCGTTGGTGCTGTACGCACCGGCCGGACCTTCGGCGATGTGCGAGTCGTGGCACACGTCGCAGCTCGGGATCATGATCGCCTGGACGTGGCTGGTGTAGGTGTAGACGGCCGGGGACCGGGGACAGGTGATCGACCCCGCATCCTCCGGGCCGAGGTCCGCGGGGCCGAGGTCCGCGGGGCCGAGGTCCGCGGGGCCGAGGTCCGCGGGGCCGAGGTCCGCGGGGCCGAGGTCCGGCGGCCCGAGGTCCGGCGGCCCGAGGTCCTCACCCCCACCTTCGCCCTCGCCCTCGCCCTCGCCCTCGCCCTCGCCCTCGCCGACGCCCTCCGCGGCCCCATCGACGGTCACCCAGGAGATCAGCTTCTGCTGGTCCGCAGCCATCACGGAGCCGTGCATCCCGGTGGCCTTGGCCCCGCAGCAGTAGTCGAGGAAGAGGCTGCGCCCGTCGCAGGCGATCAGGTTGGGGGCGGCGTCCGTGCCCGGCGCGAACAGAGCCGCGTAGGACGTCGTGAGGTACTGCGGGGCGAAGCCGCCGACCATGTGGCAACTGTCGCAGTTCTCGGCCATCACCGCCGCGGCATAGTTGTGGTAGGTCAAGGTCGGCACCGGCGCGGGGCAGTTGCCCCCGCCCTCGCCCTCACCCTCGCTCCCGCCCTCCCCCTCGCCCTCGGAGCCGCCGGACTCGGGCGCGCCGTCCACGGTGACCCAGGAGGTCAGCTTCTCGCGGTCCGCGGGGGCCACGCCCGCGTGCATCCCGACGGCCTTGGCCCCGCAGCAGTAGTTCAGGAAGAGGCTCGCCCCGTCGCACGCGATGAGGTTGGGGGTGGCGTCGCTGCCCGGAGCGAACAGCGCCGCGTACGTGTTGGTCTGGTAGAACGCCGCCATCGCCCCCGGCGCGTGACAGCCGTCGCAGGACGCGGCCATCACCCCGGCCACGTAGCCGGTGTAGGAGAGGGTCGGCACCGGCGCCGGGCAAGCCCCGCCACCCCCGCCCGTCTCCGCGATGCCGTCGACGGTGACCCAGGAGATCAGCTTCTCGCGGTCGGGCGCAGCGATCCCCGCGTGCAGCCCCGTCGCCTTGGCACCGCAGCAGTAGTCGAGGAAGAGGCTGGAGCCGTCGCAGGCGATGAGGTTGGGCGTCGCGTCCTTGCCGCCAGCCTGTAGATCGACGTAGCTGTCGGTCTTGTAGAAGGCCGCCATCCCACCCGTCTTGTGGCAGCTATCGCAGGCCGTGGCCATGAGGCCGGCCACCAGGCTCTCGTAGGAGTGGGTCGGGACCGGCGCCGGACAGGTCCCGCCCCCCCCGCCCGTCTCCGCGATGCCGTCGACGGTGACCCAGGAGATCAGCTTCTCGCGGTCGGCCGCGGCGATCCCCGCGTGCAGCCCCGTCGCCAAGGTGCCGCAGCAGTAGTCGAGGAAGAGGCTGGTGCCGTCGCAGGCGACGAGGTTGGGCGTCGCGTCCGTGCCACCGGCCTGCAGGTCCGCGTAGCTGTCGGTCTTGTAGAAGGCCGCCATCCCACCCGTCTTGTGGCAGCTATCGCAGGCCGTGGCCATCAGATCGGCTACCAGGCTCTCGTAGGAGTGGGTCGGCACCGCCGCGGGGCAGGTCCCGGCGCCCTCGCCCTCTCCTTCACCCTCGCCCTCGCCCTCGCCCTCCCCCTCGCCCTCCCCTTCACCCTCGCCTTCTCCTTCGCCCTCGCCCTCCCCTTCGCCTTCCTGACCGTGCAGGGTCAGGGCGACCTTCTCGGTGCAGCCGCCGAGCAAGAGCAGGCCGGACAGGAGGGAGATCACGGAGATCGCGCGCTTCATGCAACCCTACCTCGTGGACCGGTGCTGGGATGGGTAGCCCTTCACAGCTCTTGCCCAGCATACCAGAAGGCCTGACCAGGGGACAAGAACCGGCTGGGGCCGGGTAGGCGGGGGACGCGGCGAGCTGCTCCCGGCGGGCGGACGGGGACGG
>JAVEVO010000313.1:0-3343 GCA_034005005.1 Myxococcota bacterium | reverse complement strand
TGAAGGGGCCGAGGGCGAGGGTGAAGGCGAGGGCGAGGGTGAAGGGGCCGAGGGCGAGGGTGAAGGCGAGGGCGAGGGTGAAGGCGAGGGCGAGGGTGAAGGCGAGGGTGAGGGCGAAGGGGAGGGTGAGGGCGAAGGGGAGGGCGAAGGGGAGGGCGAGGGTGAAGGCGAGGGCGAGGGCGAAGGGGCCTAGCACAAGCGTGGCCCGGGCCCGCGGTCGGCCAGCCGAGCGCGAGGGTCCGGGCCGCCAGAACTGGCAGTCCAGGCGGGTGCGCGGGGCGCCTGCCGAGGTCTTCGCGAGGGGAGAGAGCCCATGAGGTGCTTCTTCGGGATCCGCCGTCACGCCGCGGGTGCGCACCCCGGCCGGGCCCTGGGGCTGGTCGCGGCCCTGCTGCTCGCCGTCTGGTACTCGCCGGCCGCCTGGGCCCAGCAGCAGACCGGGACCATCAAGGGCCGCGCCGAGGACACCCAGGGTGCACCGGTCTCCGGCGTGAAGATCACCGTGTTCGGCAAGAGCCTCATCGGTGGTGTCCAGGAGCGCACGACCGGAGCGGATGGTGAGTTCCGCTTCCTCCAGTTGCCGCCCGGCCGGTACACCCTCCACGCGGAGGCTGCGGGGCTCCGCTCCCAGCACGAGGAGGGCATCGCGCTCGGACTCGGTACGACGGTCACCCGCATCTTGCGGCTGGAGCCCCGGACCGCGGAGGAGGTCATCACGGTCATCGGCAAGGTGCCGGTGGTCGACGTCGAGAAGGTGACCGTCGGGCAGAGCGTCTCGGGCGATCTCCTGGAGGGGATCGCCAGCGGGCGCACCTACCAGGAGGCCGTGCAGATCCTCCCGGGCGTCACCGGCGGGGGCAACCCGACCATCCACGGCGGCTCGTCCTATTCCAACCAGTACCTCGTCGATGGGGTCAACACCACCGACCCGACGACCAACACCTTCAGCTTGAACTTCAACTTCGACGCGATCGAAGAGCTCGAGGTCATCACTGGTACTTTCAGCCCAGAGTACGGCAACGTCACCGGTGGGGTGGTCAACGTCGTCACCAAGAGCGGCTCCAACGAGTTCACCCTCGACTCGAGCCTGTACTTCGCCTCGGACCGGCTGATGATGGAAGGGATCGACGAGCAGCCGCGCGACTTCACCACGATCCTGTTCAACGTCAACGCGGGTGGACCCATCATCGTCGACAAGCTCTGGTACTTCCTCTCCCTGGAGTACGACGACAGCACCTCCCAGCTCCCCCGGGAGTCGCCCATCCCCGACCTCGACGGCCAGGCGCACGCCAAGCGGCACTTCCAGTCCCTGTACTGGCTGGCCAAGCTGACCTACGCGCTGGACGCGCACAACCGCTTCACCCTCCTCGGCCAGGGCGACCCGACCCGCATCGACAACACCTCCCAGGACGCGACCATGGAGAACGCGGCCGAGACGCACCAGGACCAGGGGGGGCTGCTGGCGAGCCTGCGCTGGGACGGCCAGTACGATCCCTGGGCCTTCAAGGTGCAGGGCGCGTACAAGACCCAGTTCCTCGACATCTTCCCCCAGGAGCGGGTCGACAGCGGCAGCCTCTTCGCCTTCCCCGGGGTGCTCGGCTTCGGCCACCTCTCCGACAAGAACGACTTCGGCGTCGCGCCGGGCTGCCTCGGCCAGGACCAGCTCGCGCCCGGCCAGACCCTCGACCCGACTTGCAGCCAGGACGTCCAGTCGGCGGCGAGCTTCGGTCAGGGCTACCATTACGACCTCGACACCGGCGCCTCCCGGGTCGGCAGCGGCACGGACTACTACATCCAGCGGACCCGCTGGCAGCTCACCGCGACCGCGTCCTACTTCCTCGACGGCACTCCCCTGGGCGATCACGAGCTGAAGATCGGTACCGACCTCGCCTGGCTGCGGGACGAGGAGACCAGCCGCTACCCCGGCGGCGCGTCCTACTTCCTGGATGCGGACCTGGACGGTGACGGGGTCGCGGATCCCTACGCCGCGTGGATCTCCTCCTCCGACGACAACGAGTTCTCCTCGGCCAACGACGGCCGGATCTTCGCTGGCTTCTTGCTCGACAACTGGAAGCTCTGGGAGCGCCTGCTGCTGCAGCCCGGGCTGCGGGTCGAGAAGGCGGTCTACGAGAACTACAAGGGCGAGGCGGTGCTCGATTTCTTCGTGCTCTCGCCCCGCTTCGGCTTCTCCCTCGATCTCACGGGGGACGGGCGGACCCGGCTGCACGGCGGGTACGGCCAGCTCTACGAGACCGGGAACCTGCAGCTCTCGAAGTTCGTCGGCAAGAGCATCGGCACCCGGCTGGCCTGGTACGATCCCGAGACCGGCCGCTACGTGGAAGATCCGGGCTACGTCCGGCTCCAGGGCGGCGAGGCCGGGACGACCATCGACCAGGACGCCCTCGAGCCCATGCGCACCGACGAGTACCAGATCGGCATCGAGCGCGCGCTCACCAAGACCTTCGGCGTCGACCTGACGTACATCCACCGGTACACGCGCCACGCCTGGGAGGACGACGAGACCAACCTCATCTGGAACCAGGCCGGGACCGACGTCATCGGCTCCTACGACGGCACGGGCCAGCAGACCTTCCGGCTGACCAGCCTCGACGACGCGTACCGGCGCTACGACGCCATCGAGCTCGCCGGGGTGAAGCAGCTCGCGGACAACTGGAGCCTCAACGCCAACTACACCCTGTCCTGGTACCGCGGCACCACCGAGGAGATGCTGACCCGCGCCTTCGACAACCCCCGCCAGAACATCTACCTCGACGGCTACCTGCCCGACGACCACCGGCAGACGATCAAGGCCCAGGCCCTGTACCGCTTCGACTTCGGCCTCTCCCTGGGCGTGTCGTACCTCTACGAGACGGGGGGGCCGTTCAGCAAGTACTTCCTCAACGACTACGACGGGGACTGGACCAACCGGCAGGCCCCGCGGGGCCTCGACCCCCACGACGACCTCACCAGCTCGGCGGACGATCGCCAGCTCCGGCTGCCCGACTACACCCGCCTTGATCTGCGCGTCGCCTTCAACTTCCAGAAGACCACGGGGCTGAACCTCGACCTGCTCGCGGACATCACCAACGCGCTCAACGCGAGCACCTGCACCGCGATCGAGAACCGGGTCACGGACTCCGGTACCTTCGGTCAGTGCGTCAACCGGCAGCAGCCCTTCCAGACTCAGGTCGGCCTGCGGTTCCGGTACTAGGAGCCTGTTGCGGAAAAGTCCGTCGCGAGGCGGTCGAGGCGCGGCGCAGGGAAGGAAGCACCGAGCCGAGACGCCGCAGGCGTACTTGCGGTACGTCGAGGACGGATCGGCCGGTGCTGACGCACCATGCGC
>JAVEVO010000161.1:0-15720 GCA_034005005.1 Myxococcota bacterium | reverse complement strand
CTCGCTCTGGCGGGCGACCGCCTCGGCGTCGGCCAGGGCCTCCAGGGTCGGCCCCTCGGGGAGGAGGGGGGCCTCCTCGGTCAGCCGCAGCCGACCGTCCCCGCGGCCGAGCAGCCGGGGATCGGACAGGAACAGCTGCCGGCCGGGGCGGGCGCCCAGGGCCGCCAGGGTGGCGAGGACATCCTCAGCCCCCGTGACGGTGAGATCGAGCAGGTGCAGACCGGTGTCGGCCGGCACGTGCAGGTTGCGGCCCGCCTGCTTGCGCCAGGGCTCGGCCCGGGCGATCAGCCGGGAAGGCTCACGGAGCTCCGCGGCCAAGGCGGCGCGCTCGACGACCGCCACCCGCAGCCCCTCGGGCAGGGGGTGCTTGGGCCCGGGGAGCCGGGGGAGGACCAGGATCACCTTGTGTCCCTGCTGTCGCCAGCGTTCGGCCAGCAGAGGCCCCAGCCCCTGGCGCCAGCCCACCACGACCCGCAGGTCGTCGGGGAGGGCTGGACGCCCGGGAGCCGGGGGGCGGTGGTCTTCCCCGAGGTTCGTCACCGGCAGGCGTCCAGCAGGGGCCGGGCGCGGGAGAAGGTCTCCTCGACCGTGTCCCCGCCCTGGACCGTGAGCAGCAGCCCCTGGTCCCGATAGTGCTGGATCAACGGCCGGGTCTGGGCTTCGTAGGTCTCGAAGCGCTTGCGGATCGTCTCCTCCCGGTCGTCGTCGCGCAGGTACAGCTCGCCGCCGCAACTGTCGCAGACTCCCGCGGTGCGGGGCGGGTAGGACACGAGGTTGTAGACCTGGCCGCATTTCTGACACGAGCGCCGGGAGGTCAGCCGGCCGATGATCACCTCGGGCGCCACCTCGATGCTCAGCACCCGGTCGATGTCGGTGATCCGGGCGAGGGCCTCCGCCTGGGGCAGGGTCCGGGGGAAGCCGTCGAGGATGAAGCCGCCCTGGCAGTCGGGCTGGGCCAGCCGCTCACGGACCAGGCCGATGACCACCTCGTCCGGCACCAGCAGGCCCGCGTCCATGTAGCGCTGGGCCTCGAGCCCCAGGGGCGTGCCCGCGGCCTTGGCCGTCCGGAGCAGGTCGCCGGTGGAGATCTGCGGGATCTGGTAGGTGTCCACCATCAGCTTCGCCTGAGAGCCCTTCCCGGCGCCCGGCGCGCCCAGCAGAATGATCTTCATCCGTTCCTCCTCTGCCGGCGAGGCCCCCCGTGTATCCAGCTCCTCGGGTTGCCGGCCCGGCGAGTGTATCCGGGCGGCCGCGACCTGTAAACGCCCCGGCCCGGGCCGCCGGTTGACATCTCCCCGCTTCCTCGCCTGAATAGGAGGGGCGTCCGGGCGTCCAAAATCCCGGCGGCGTCATCCACGTCGGCATCCCGTTCCGGGCCTTCGTCGCCTCTGGTCCGGCCCGGGGCCATCCGCAGGAGGTCCGCATGCGTCGTAGCGTTACCCTCTGGAGCTTGCTGGCCGTGCTGCTCGGGGGGCTGTCGGCCTCGGCCCAGGTGGCTCCGCCGCCCGTCGAGGACCAGGCGGCCTCCACCGCGCGGGCGGCCGAGCCCATGGTCACCAACCTGCCGGAGAACCTCCCCGGGCTGCTCGGCTTCACGGTCCGCAGCAAGAGCACCTACATCAAGCGCCGGCACCAGGTGGTGCGCTACACCACCAGCGATCCCTTCGAGGCCTCGGCGCAGCGGCTGTACAAGCTGAAGCTCGACGGCACGACCTTCGGGGGCGGCTACTACTTCATCGGCTGGGCGCACCAGATCCAGGGGAACAAGTGGTGGTTCACCTTGTACAGCCCCCGGATGGAGACCTACGTCCTCTGGCTCGAGGAGGGGGAGGGGGGCACCGCGGTCCTGCACTTCGACACCCACATCGACTACGGCCCCGAGTACCGGGCGCGACGCGGCTACGACACCGCGGACGAGCTCGGGCCGCAGCCCTGATCCGGGGACCGGGCACTCGTTCTTCCGCGCCGCGGCTCTGACCGTTCGCCACCGGCCGTTCGAGCACTCATCTTCGCAGTGACGAGGTACTAGCCCCCGGGACGCGGACCGAGCGCGGGCTGTTCGCGGTACAGCGCATCGACGAACTCGAGGACGTCGGGGTTTCCCGGCGCGAGCTCCAGGGCCCGCTGGAACTCGTCGCGGGCCCGCTCTCCGGCCCCCTGCAGCCGCGCCTGTTGCCCCTGGAGCACGTGCTGCCAGAAGAGGTACCGTCGGGTCTGGGGGTCTGCCCGGTCCGCCGGGCCGAGCCCCGCGTAGAGCCGCTCCCAGAAGCGCTCCTGGGCATCGGGCGCCGCCGCCGCCGGCGCCGCTCCCGTGAGCCGATGCAGCAGCCCGTCGGGCTGGAGCTGCCTGGCGATCCCCTGCTCCAGGTTGTGGTACGGCTCGATTCGCAAGGGCCGGGCGGACGACAGGGCGGGGCCGTCCTCCGGGCGGCGAGGCTGGCGGAGCTCCCGGAGCAGGGGGCCCAGCTCGGGGTGCAGCCGGGTCTCGCGCTCGACCCAGCCGGGGAAGGGCAGGAAGTTGCGGTGGATCAGGGTCACGTCGGGGCGTCGGGCCTCCACGGCCTCGGTCCCCCAGAGCAGGAAGATCGTCGCGAAATCACCGGTCAAGGTGACCGCATGGGGTGGCAGCCGTTCGAGCAGGGTCCGGGCGACGAGGTCGGCTCCCCCGAGTGCGGCGAACCCCCGCGGCTCCGCTGCGTGCTCCAGGGAGCGCACGGGCAGCAGCAGCAGCAAGAGCCCTAGCAAGACGAAGGGCACCCGGCGTCCGGCACCGTCGGGGACGGTCGCCCGGAGCGCGGAGACGAGCCAGGCGGCGCAGTAGGCCGCGAGCACGGCGATCGTCGCGGTGGCGACGAGGAAGTAGCCGTGCAGGTCGGGGTTGGCCGGGTCGATGCTCATCAAGGACTGGGAGAGCAGGGTGCCGGCCAGCAGCAGCCCGAGCCCGAGGCCGAGGCGGCGGTGCCGGCGCAGCAGCAAGCCACCACCCACGAGCGCGGCGGCGAAGCCCACCGGGTGCAGGGGCTCCATGCCGAGCAGCAGGACGTCTCCGAGATTTGTCAGTAATTCCGATGGGGTAGCTCGAATGGCCTTCTGGAATACCCGGGCCGAGACGACCCACCAGCAGCGGTCGAGGGTCCACGGGTCACCCCAGGCGAAGGGGGCCGTCGAGAGGGCGCGCAGGGGGAGGTACAGGTAGGTGAGGCCCCCGGCCGCCAGGGCGAGGGGGGAGAGGACGAGCTCGCGCCACCGCCGGGCGGGTGAGTCCGGAGGCCCTCCGCCGGCCCGGAGCATGGTCCCCCAGCCCACCACGCCCAGGCCCGGTAGGGCCAGCAGCACCAGGAAGTGATGGTTGGCCAGGGCGAGGCCGAGCAGGAGCAGGGCGAGCAGCCGCCGGCGCGGGGTCGGGGGGGCGGGCGCGAGCAGGTGGAGGATGCCGAAGATCAGCAGGCCGTGGAGCGCGTAGACCTCGGCGCGCACTCCCTGCAGCAGCGAGGAGGCGGCCAGACCCGCCCCGAGCAGCACCGGCGCGCCGACGAGCAGCAGCCACCGGGGCGGCAGCGCGAACTCCGCCTGCAGCAACCGCTGCACCAGGCGGGCCGCGGCGGCCCAGAGGAGGGCCAGGGCCGCCGCGCTGGTCCAGGAGGAGCGTGTCGCGAGGGAGCCGACCGGGACGAGCTGGCCGAGCCGGGTGAGCAGGGCGTGCAGCGGCTGGCCCGGCGGGTGGGCGACGCCCAGCCAGGCTCCGGCCGCGGTGAACTCGCCGGTGTCGAGCCAGTGGAGGCCCTGGGGAGTCGACCAGGCCGCGACGGTGAAGACCAGCAAGCCCACCAGCGGCGCCGGTCCGAGGGTGCGCCCGGGTCCGTCAGTCGGCATCCAGCCCGTGCTTCTTGAGCCGGTAGTACAGGGTCGACCGCTGGATCCCCAGCAGCCGCGCGGCCTCGGCCTTGCTCCCGCGGGCCTCCTGGAGCGCCCGCACGAGCTCCCGGCGCTCCAGCTCCTCGAGCTGCTCGCCGAGGGGCGAGGCGGCGGGGGCGAGCGCCGCGGCTTCGGCCGGCTTGCCGGGGAGGGGGCCCGGCGGGGCCGCCGGGGCGAGCTCCGCGGCCAGGACCGGGGACCAGGGGGGCAGCAACTGGACCTGCTCCAGGCCGATCTCGGTCCCCCGGGCGAGGATCGAGGCGCGCTCGATGAGGTTCTCGAGCTCCCGGACGTTGCCGGGCCAGGGATACAGGAGGAGCTGCTGGAGGGCCTCGGGCCGCAGCGTCGGCCGGGGACGGCCGAGGAGGCGCGCCTGGCGGGCGAGGAAGTGCTCGACCAGCAAGGGGATGTCCTCCCGCCGCTCCCGCAGGGGCGGGAGCTGGATCGGGAAGACGTTGAGGCGGAAGTAGAGATCCTCCCGGAACAGCCCCTGGCTCACCAGCGCCTCGAGGTGGCGATGGGTGGCAGCGACGATCCGCACGTCCAGCTTCAGGGTCCGGGTCCCGCCGACGCGCTCGATCTCCCGCTCCTGCAAGGCCCGGAGCAGCTTCACCTGGGTCGCTTCGGGCAGGTCGCCGACCTCGTCGAGGAAGAGGGTGCCACCGTCCGCAAGCTCGAAGCGTCCCGGCTTGCGTTCGTGGGCGCCGGTGAAGGCTCCCTTCTCGTGGCCGAACAGCTCGCTCTCCAGCACGCCCGGCGAGAGCGCGGCGCAGGCGACCCGGATGAAGGGCCCCTGGGCGCGCGGGCTGTTGTCGTGGAGGGCCCGGGCGACGAGCTCCTTGCCCGTGCCGCTCTCGCCGCGGATCAGCACCGTGCTCGTCGTCGGCGCCACCGCGGCGACGGCCTCGAGGACTCGTTGCAGGGCCGGCGAGGAGCCGACGATGCCCCCTGGCGCGAAGCGCTCGCGGAGCTCCCCGGTGAGGTAGGCGTTGAGCTCTGCCAGCCGGGCCACCAGCCGGCGGTTCTCCCGGAAGAGGACGTGGCGCTCGATGGCCTGGCGGAGGACGATTCGTAACTCTGCGGAATCCCAGGGTTTTGTGAGATAACGATAGACGAGGTTGGAGTTCAGCGCCTGGATCACGGTCTGCAGATCGGTGTAGGCGGTCAGCAGGATCCCGACGGCCTCGGGGCGGAGGGCGTGGGCCGCCTCGAGGAGCTGGATCCCCGTCATCCCCGGCATCCGCTGGTCCGCGACGATCACGGCCGCGTCGGTCGCGCCCAGCAGCTCGAGGGCCGCCTCGCCGCCGCGGGCGATCCGGACGTCGAAGTCCTTGCGGAAGCTGAAGCGGAACGCGTCCAGGTTGTCCTGCTCGTCGTCGACGTAGACCAGGGGGTAGGCGGTGGTCGCGAGGGCGGTCATCCCGCCTACTCGAAGCCGAAGAGCAGGCGCGTCTCCCGGGGCTTGCTGGGCTCCTCTTCCTCGCCGCCGAGCAGCAGGGCGGCCGCGGTCCCACCGGCCAGGGCCGCGGCCCCACCCACGCCGGCCCACAGCCAGGGCGAGGTGAGCAGGGAGCCGCGCCCCGTGCTCGGTGCGGGGGCGGCCGCCGCCCCGGGGAGGACGGCGCCCTCGCCGTAGGTCGCCGTGGGGGGCACGGCGGCCAGCGCGACGGTCCCCTCCAGGGCCAGGTCGAGGCGCGCGGAGGTCAGGTCGTCCATGAAGCGCGCCGTCTCACCGTCCGTGTCCTGGCCGCGTGGCGAGACGAGCAGATCGCCGACGTTCCGGAGCTGGCCGTCGAGCAGGTCGTAGTGGTAGCCCTGGAGCAAGGCCTGGCCGTCGCGCGTCGCCTCGATCCGCACCAGCACGAGCTCCTCGATGTCGAGCAGCTCCCCGATCTGGTTGATCGCGTCGTCCGCGCTCAGCTCCTCCTGGCCGCAATCCTGCATCGCCTGCTCCACGAGCCCGAGGAACACTTCTTGCCGGCGGATCGGGGACAGGGTGCGCTGCACGGTGACCTGCTTGCCGGCCACGAGATCGAGGGCCTGGCCGCTGGGGAGGTGGTCGTCGTGGAGCAGCCGGAGCAAGTGGTGGCCGGCCGCGCCGACCTCGAGCTGCGCCGGGGTGATGCCGACGAAGCGGCCGTCGAGGAGGATGGTCGCCCGGGCCGGGGTGGTGATGACCTCGAGCCGGCTCCGCTCGCCGGACCCCTCCTGCCGGGCGCGCTCGTAGACCTCGGCGGTCTCCGCCGGGAAGACGGCCGGATCGAGGGGGCTGGTCGGGGCGAGGGAGATCGCCCGGGAGAAGTGGCGGACGGCCTCCCGGTGCTCTCCGGCCTCGAGCTTCAGGGCGCCGAGGAGCTGGTTGGCCTGCGCCAGGGGGGCCAGGTCGTCCAGGGCGGCCAGCCCCTGCTCGAAGGAACGGATGGCCTCGCCGAGCAGATCGGCGGCGTCACGCACCTGTCCCTTGCGGAAGGCGTTGAAGCCGTTCTGCAGCAACCCCCGGCCGTCGCGGACCTGCTGGGCGGCCTCGCTCGAACCTCCCGAGTCGAGCTGCGCGTGGAGGGGGCGGTTGACGTAGCGGCCGCTGGTGAGCAGCCACTGGCGCATCAGGGCCTGGCTGCGGGCCGCGAAGGGACGCAGCGAGTCGTGGCGCGTGCGGACGAGCACCGCGATCCGGTGGGTGGTGGTGTCCACGAGCGGGGAGTCCAGGTCTTGCGCCAAGGCCGGGGCGGCCTGCAGGGTGGTGAACAGGACGAGCAGGCCGCACCAGCGGGCAGACGGCAGGATCGACGGGAGCCGGTTCATGCTCCTCCTCCGGTCGCGGGCAGGTCCGGCTGCCCCTGCTGGAGCTCACCGAGCAAGCGTGTGAGCTCCGGATCCGCGGCGGCGAGCTCGCTCACCGCGCGGCTGGCGATGGTCCGGAGCTCCGGTGGCACCGCCGGATCGAGGGCGGTGAGCCCGGCCTCGACCGCCTCCGTCATGGTCACGGGCTGGTCGCTCCCCTCGACGCGAGCCAGCAGGCGGGCGCCGAGCACTGCGGCAGCGGGGGCCGGGCGAGTCACCGCCGCGGCGGGCTGGACCTCGCGGACCGGCGCCAGGGGCGTCGCCGGCTCGGCCCCGGGCACCGGCTCGGCGCTGGTGACCGGCCCTGGCCCGGCGAGCGCAGGCGGAGCGGTCTCGGCCGCCGGGTCGGCGTCGGGAGGGTGCGCCATGCTCAGTTGCCTACCCAGTCGACTTTCTTGACGAAATTGACCTCGTTGGCGCGGATCTCCACCTCGAAGGTGATCTTGCCAGCCAGCTTGTTGTTGACCAGCGTGATCCGGTGCTTCCCCGGGTCGAGGGAATGGCGGACGATGGGCGTCTCGCCGATATCCGTCCCGTCGACGAAGACGCGGGCGAAGGGGACCGCCTGCAGGCGCAGGAAGCCCGGGGCGGCGGCGACCGCGGGGGGCGGCGGGGCTGGCGGCCGGGGGGGCGGTGGCGTCGGCCGCAGCGCTCCGCCGGCGACCGGGGCCGGCTGCGGTCGGCCTCCGGGCGGATGTGCGCGACCGCCGGGCCGCGGGGCTGGCCCCGGCAGCTTCACGGCGGTCAGCTCCGCAGTGACCTCGGTGCGGCCGCCCGCCTCGGGCAGGGCCACGGTCTGCTGCCAGCGCAGGTAGCCTCGTTGTTCCACGGAGATCTCGACCTGCGTGCCGGCCGGCAGGGCCAGGACCTGCTCCGGGGTCGTGCCGGTGCGCACCTCGCCCTCGGGGAGCACCTGCAAGGAGTAACGCGCACCTGCGGGCTGGCTGACCAGGTTGAGGTCGACGGTCGCGGCCTTCAGCAGCAGAGTGCGCTGGAGCGCACCGCCCGGGGGCATCTCGATGCGCTGGCTCCAGGGCTCGTAGCCGGCGAGGGTGAGGACGACGTCGTGGGGACCGGGGGCCAGCCCCTCGATGGTCAGCGGGGTCCGCCCGTCCCAAGGCTGTCCATCCACCTGGACGCTCGCCCCTGCCGGCGTCGTGACCAGTCGCAAGGTACCAGGCTGCGTCAGCGGCTGCAGGGTGAGCTCGAGGACGCTCTCCTGGTCCGCAGCGAGGGTCACGGCCTGGGTCACCTCGGAATAGCCGGCGCGTCGCACGAGCAGTTGATGTGGTCCCGGCTCGGGCCGCTGGATGCGGATCCGGACCGGGGTCGTGCCCTGATGGATCACCTGGCCGTCCAGGAGGATCTCCACCCCGTCCGCCGGGATGGTGGTCAGGTGGATGCTGGTCTCCTGGGACTGCAGGGAGAGGAAGACGTAGGTGACGACCATCGCCCCGAGCAGGGCGATCAGGGTGAAGCTCGCCAAGAACAGCAGGCGACCACGCGAGGAGGGAGTCGTGCGGGGTGACGTTTGAACCAGACTGGCCAGTGGATCGGGATGATCGTCCCGGTGTGGCGAGTAGACGATGTCGTCCTCGGAGAGGTCGCCGACCTCCACGGGAGAGGGCGTCCGCCCGGGTCGGTCGTAGACCGAGGTCTCGGCCTCGTCGTCGTCCCAGCCCAGGGGCACGAGCGCGCCACCCCCGCCGTTGGTCGGCGACGTCGGGGCGGGGGGTGGCGGATAGGGAGCGGAGATCAGCCCGGGGGGCGCCTCGAAGCCCGTGGAGCGCGTCACCAGGTCGGGCCGGGAGCCGATCACGCTCGAGCTGCCGCTGGCCTCGAGCCCTGGTGGGAGGGGACCGGGCGCGCCGCCGCTCTGGCCCAGCCAGGGCAGCACTCCGGAGGCGGTGTTCTGGGAGGCCGCGGCGAGGCCGTCCGGCTTGCTCGGGGTGCGGGCGGGGAGGGGCGGGGGCGTGGCCGGCCAGCCTCCGGCGGGCGGAGCTGGGGGGACGGCGCCGCCGCCTTCGGCCGGGGCGATCCGGATGTCGGGGCGGGAGATGGCGCCGGGCGGCGGCGTCAGCAGCCGGTACTCCTCGAGCTTTCCTTGCTCCGCCTCGATGTCCGCGGCGAACATCTCGTGCATCCAGCCGGCGAGATCCTTCCGGGTGTAGAACAGCCCGGAGGTGAACATGAACTTCTGCAGGTCGTCGTGAAGCTCGGCGGCCGACTGGTAGCGGTCCTCGGGCTCCCGGGCGAGGGCCCGCATCAGGATCCCTTCCAGCTCGCGGGGGATCTCGGGGTTGCGCTGCGAGGGAGGCGGGATCTCGACGTTGCGGATCTTCTCGAGGATCGAGAAGTCGCTCTCGGCGAGGAAGAGCCGGTCGTGGGTCATCAGCTCGTAGAGGATGATGCCCAGGGAGAAGATGTCGCTGCGCCGGTCGAGTCCCATCCCCCGCACCTGCTCGGGGGACATGTAGCCGAACTTGCCCTTGAGGATGCCCGCCTGGGTCTTGGAGGCGCGGCCCGCGGCCTTGGCGATGCCGAAGTCGATGAGCTTGATCTCGCCTTCGTAGGAGATCAGGATGTTCTGCGGCGAGATGTCCCGATGGACGAGGTGCAGCTCGATCCCCTGGGAGTCGCGCTTGTTGTGCGCGTAGTCCAGGCCCTCGCAGAGCTGCATGATCACGAAGCAGGCCTGGCGGATGCTCCAGGGGCGGGCCAGCTTGCGGGCCGCCTCGAAGATCGTGCGCAGGTCCTTGCCGCAGACGTACTCCAGGGCGATGAAGTGCGCGCCGTCGACCTTGCCCAGGTCGAAGATCTGGGCGATGTTCGCGTGGTTGAGCTGGACCGCGATCTTCGCCTCGTCGACGAACATCTTGATGAACTCTTCGTCGGCGGCGATCTGCGGCAGGATCTTCTTGACGGCGAAGAGGCGCTCGAAGCCCTCCACGCCGAAGGCCTTGGCCTTGAAGACCTCGGCCATCCCCCCCACGTTGATGCGCTCGAGGAGGTAATACTTCCCGAAGGGAACCGGTTTCAGCACTCTCCTTCCCCGGGCATCTTCCTGACGGAGCGACGGCAAGCCGCTCCCAAGGCCAACCCAAAGTAGAAGATATCAAGGGGACAAGTCAATTCGAGACGCCGGGGGGGCAGGCCCTTCCTGCTTCCCCTCTCCGGCCCCGCCGGGCCTGCCGACGGAGCCAGAGCACCCAGCCGGCCAAGAGCCCGACCAGCAGCCCTGCGGCGGCGAGGCACAGGCGCAGCGGCTGCGCGCTCGCGGCGGCGACGACGAAGGGCCCCACGGTGTGCCGTGGGCCTGCGCCGGCCGCGGCGGCGTGGGGGGTGGCCGCGGCCGCGGGCGCCGGATCCCGGGTGGTCGTCAGCACGGTCACCCGGGAAGGCTCACCTACCGGCGAGGCGCGGACCACGAGCTGCTGCACCTCTTCGACACGCGGCGCCGGGGAGGCCGCCGCGGCCCGCTCGGGGGCCAGGACCAGGACGACCGCGGCCTCGCAGGAGGGCGCCGGCTCCCAGCGTGCGAGCGCGGCCGGCGGGCAGTCCAGGTGGACGCGGGCTTCGAGGACGCCGGGCCAGCGCTGCAGGGTGGCGGCCAGGGCCTCCTCGAGCTCCCGACGCGCGGACGTCGCGGAGACGAACGCGGGCAACCGCAACCAGCCCTCCGGCCGGGATTGGAGAGTGTCGTCGGAAGGATGCGTCTCGTGGGGAGGCGGGCCGGTGGGCGCGGGCGGGAGCGTGCAGCCGGCCCCCAGCCCGCCGCCGAGCAGGGTTGCGAGCAGCAGCCGGTGGCCCGTCGTCCGGGGCATCAGGTCACCAGCCCGCCGGTGCGCAGCAGCTCGCGCAGCCGCTCCACCGCCCGCTGGTGCAGCCGGCAAGCCCAGGGCGGGGAGATGCCGAGCTCCGCGGCGACGGCCTGCAGCTCCCGACCCTCGTAGTAGATCCCTTCCAGGAGTCGGCGCTCCCGCTGCGGGAGCTGGGCCAGGGTGTGGCGGAGCCCGATGGTGAGCTGGGCCCGCTCGAGCTGCTGCAGGGCGCTCGGCTTCCCCTCGTCGGCCGGCTCCGGGCCGGCACCGTCGAGCGCCGCGAGGAAGATCACGGCCAGCGCGGCGGTGCGCTCCTCGAGCAGCCGGGAGGCCGCCCGTGGTCCCCGCGGCTGGTCGCTCGCCAGCTCCGCGAGGTAGTGGTTCGCGCCGCGCTCGAAGCAGGCCTCGCTCCGGCGGCGGGGCTGCCAGCCCATCTGGCGCACCCCGTCCCAGAGCGCGCCCACGACCCGGTAGTGGGCGAAGGTGGTGAAGGAGACGCCCCGCGCCGGGTCGAAGCGCGCCGCGGCCTCGACCAGACCGGCCTGCGCATAGGCCGTGAGGTCCTCCTCCGCCGCCAGCAGCGAGTGGCGTCGACGGAGCCCGGCGGCGAGCCCCTTCGCCCAGGCGAGGTGGTCGGCCACGAGCCGCTCCCGGAAGTGGGCGGCCGGGCCAGTCGCGTCGGGGAGCGGGGTCACGGCGGGTCCTCCCTGACGGTGGGCGAGCCTAGCGTCGCAAGGTGC
Source organism: Myxococcota bacterium (assembly GCA_034005005.1). Classification (GTDB taxonomy): domain Bacteria; phylum Myxococcota_A; class JAVEVO01; order JAVEVO01; family JAVEVO01; genus JAVEVO01. Next base: position 4,403 of record JAVEVO010000161.1, on the reverse strand, counting down.
CGCACCCGGCTCGCCCGGGACTCAGAAGGAGAAGGCGAAGGTGCACTGCTTGACCGTGCCCTCGACCCCCGCGACGGTGAGCGGCACCTCGGTGCAGGCCATGAAGCCCACCAGCCCGCAATCCTCGTCGCTGGCGCACAGGGACAGGCAGCTACTGATCGGCCAGTCGCCGGTGCCCGGCACGCAGACCCCCGTGCGGCAGTCGTCGTCACTCTCGCAGCCGAACAAGGGGTCTTCCTCGGCCACCGGCAGCCGGCAGATCGTCTCGAGGCCGTCCTGCGCGGCGTTGGGGCGAGCCGTGCACACCTCGCCGTCCGAGCAGTCGGCGCTGCGACCGCAGGCCTGTCCGGAGCCCTGGCCCACGCCGCAGGCCGGCACGGGCGCAGTGCCACCCCCGGCCAGCGGGAAGAGGTGTCCCGCCGGGTCGCAGACCAGCCCCTCGTCGCAGTCCTCGTCGCTCGCGCACGCCCCCCAGCAGACCCCGATCCGGGCGCCCGGCTCCTTCAGGCAGATCCCGGTGCGGCACTCGTCGCCGACGGTGCAGGCCCAGCCGGGCTGATCGGGCCCCACCACTGGCCGGCAGAGCAGCTCGACGGCCAGGGGGTCGAGGGGGTCGACGTCCGGGATGCACGCGTAGCCTTCCCGGGGGCAGTCCGCGTCGTGTCCGCAGGGGATCTCCAGGGTGAGGCAAGACCGGGCGAGGCCACCGTCGGGCAGGTCGGCGAGCCCCAGGGACAGCTCCGTGCACTCTTGTCCCTCGGCGCACTGGGCGGTCTCCTCGCAGAGGCCGAAGCAGTAGCCCCGCGGCGTGCAGTGGCCGCTCTCGCAGTCCCAGTCGTGCGCGCAGCGGGTCGAGGGGAGGCCGTCGCCGGGCCGGGGCCGGCAGGCGAAGGTCAGCTCCTCCTCCACGATCTCGGGACGACACGACTCGCCGACCGCGAGGCAGCCGCCGTGGGTGGTGCAGAGGGCGCCGGAGCCGGGGTCGGGCACGCAGACCGGCAGGGTGCCGGTCACCCCGTGCACGGTCACCTCCCGGGAGCCACAGCGCTGTCCGTCCCGGCAGCCTCCCTCCTCGTCGCAGATCGCCAGGCAGAGGCCGTCCGCGGTGCAGATCCCCGTGCGGCAGTCCGCGTGGGCCTCACACCAGCTCCCCGGCTCGCCGTTCCCGGCCAGGCCGAGCTGACAGCCCGTGGCGAGCGTCCCGTCGTCGGGGTCGAGCCACGGCCGGCAGACGAGGTCCGGGTCGGCGCAGTCGGCGGAGCGGCTGCAGGAGGCTGGCGGACGTCGGCAGCCGAGCACTTCCTGGAGGAGATCGTCGCTCGCATCCCGGGGATCTTCGCCCGCGCCGAGGTAGAACTGGACGGGCCAGCAGCGCAGGTCCTCGGGGCAATCGGCGCGTTCCCGACAGGAGGCGAAGCAGTGTCCGTCGTTCTGGCAGATGCCGCTCGCGCAGTCGTCCCCGGCGGTGCACGGAGCCGCGGGCCCCCCCTCGCCGAGGGCCGGGAGGCAGGCCGGCGCCGGGCCGTCCTGCTCGGCGGCGGGCTGCGGCACGCAGCTCTGGTCCTCCAGGCAGGTCGCGGCGCTCGTGCAGAGGGTCTCGCCGGGGACCTGGCAGGTGCCGGTGTAGGGGTTGCAGAGGAGGCCGGCGGGCTCGTCCGCGCAGGCGGCCGCGAGGGGATTGTCGCAGCGCTCGGCCGGGCTGGTGCAGAGGCCGGCTTGCCCGTCACAGGTCAGCCCCTCCGGGCACTCGCCGGTGTGACGGCAGGGCCGCCGGCAGAGGTGCTGGGCGCGGTGGCAGCGCTGGCCGGCCGCGCAGTCCCGATCCGCCACGCAGCCGAGGGTGCAGCGCTGCTCCTGGGTGTCGCAGCGGGCCTCCCCCTCGCAGCCGGCGTCGTCGATGCAGCCGGCGACGCAGCGGCGCTCCTCGATCCGGCAGATGGTCCCCGTGGCGCAGTCGTCGTGCTCGAGGCAGCCCTCCTTGCAGGTCCGGTCCTCGGGATCGCAGTAGCTGCCCGGCGCGCACCCCTCGTCCCGGCAGCCGTCCTCGCACTCCCGGGTCACTTCGCTGCAGTATTGGGTGTTCGGGCAGGACTCGTCTCCCTGGCAATCCGGGATGCAGCAGCCTTCGTCGCCCAGACGATCGTCGCAGTGTTGCCCGGCGCCGCAGACGTTGTCCGGGCTGCAGAGGCGGCAGATCGGCTCGCACTCGTGGGTGCGGGGGTTGCAGGCCTCCGTGGCCCGGCAATCCTCGTCGTCGGTGCAGCCGGGGCTGCCGCTGTCGGGGGGGCCGGCGTCCGGCTCGCCCTGGTCGGGGGAGCCGCCGTCGGCTCGACCGCTGTCCTCTTGTCCGCCGTCGACGGAAGAATCCAATGGTATTGTGTTATCTGGGGTCGAGCCGGTGTCCGCGACGCCTCCGTCGGTCTCCCCCGGCACGCAGCGGCCGTCCACGCAGCGTTCGTCATCCCCGGGGCAGGGATCGTCGTCGGAGCACTCGGCCTTCGGGGTCGTGCGCCCATCGTCGTCGCACGCCACGAGGAGGAGCAGCGGGAGGGCGAAGAGCGGTGACAGCCTGCGGACACCCATGATCACCTCGTCGGCAGCGGCTGGATCTCTGCAGCAGACCGTATCCGTCGGACGAGGAAAGTCAAGATGGCAGCGGTCGGCCCGCTGGTCCGGGCGGGGCGAGCCCTGCCATCGGGGGAGGCTCTGCTTGATCCAGGGGCACTGCGCTGCTATGTAGCGGTACCGATCGAGCATCGGGCTCGTGCGGGCCGCAGAGACGGCAGGAGGCCATGGACGCAAGGCTGTCGGCATCGGGGCTGACGCGAGGGCAGCGGCTGGCAGCTCGCTCGATCCTCGCCGTGCTGGCCCTCGGGGTGGTCCTCCTGCTCGTGACGGACGGGGACCGCCGCCCCCTGGGGCCGGAGGTCCTGGCCGGAATCGATGAGCTGCGCGTGCAGCTCGCCGACGATCCGGCGCCGTCCTTCGATCTCGCCGGGACCGAGGGGATCCGGCACCGCCTGGGCGATTTCGCCGGGCGCCCCCTGCTGGTTCACTTCTGGGCGAGCTGGTGTCCCACGTGCCTGCCGGAGCTGCCCCTCTTCCAGCAGCTCCAGGCTCGCTATGGTCCGCGCGGCCTGCAGCAGCTCCACGTGAGCCTGGACGAGGAGCCAGCGGCGGCCGTGCGCGTGTTGCCACGGGGTTTCCAGTTGCCCGTGGCCTTCGATCCCGGGGGGAGCCTCGCGCACCGGTTCGGGACGGAGAAGCTGCCGGAGGTCTACCTGCTCGATGCGCACGGTCGGGTGAGGCTCCGTTTCGTGGCGAACCAGCCGTGGCTCTCGCCGCCGATGCTGCGGCTGCTGGATGGCTTCATGCCCTGAGGGGCGCTCGAAGACCGGGTCCCGAGGAGTTCCGAACTCTTGACGGCGCGCTCGGCCGGTCGCTATGGTGCCCGGGGCTCCTGCTGCCTGGCATGTCCTCTGGAGGTTGTCGAATGTCCCGTCGTCTGGCCCTCGTCGTCGCGATCCTCCCGGCCTTCTTCGTCGCTCCCGTGGCGGCGCAGAACGCCCCCTCCGCCAGCGGAACGACCGCCGAGGCCAAGGCGCCGGTCGAGCCTCCTCCGCCCGCGGTGATCCCGGTGGTCCGCTCCCAGACGTACATGATCCCCGAGGTGCGCTCCGCGACGGTGACCATCCCCACCGTGCAGTCCGCGACGGTGACGGTGCCGGAGGCGAAGTCCGCGACGGTGACGGTGCCGGAGGTGAAGTCCGGCACGGTGACGGTGCCGGAGGTGAAGTCCGCGACGGTGACGGTGCCGGAGGCGAAGTCCGCGACGGTGACGGTGCCGGAGGCGAAGTCCGCGACGGTGACGGTGCCGGAGGTGAAGTCCGCGACGGTGACGGTGCCGGAGGTCAAGTCCGGCACGGTGACCATCCCCACTGCGCAGTCCGCGACGGTGACGGTGCCGGAGGTCAAGTCTGGCACGGTGACGGTGTCCCCGGTCCAGGCGCCGACCGTCGTCGGTCCGCGCGTCGTCGGGCCGACCGTCACCGCCCCGACCGTCCCGGCGGTGCAGGCGCCGACCGTGGTGACTCCCGCGACCAGCGTCCCCGGGGTGAGCGTCCCCGCGGTGACCGCGCCGACCATGAGCACCCCGACCGTGACCACGCCCGGCGTGCCCGCAGTGAGCGTTCCCGCGGTCAAGGCCCCGACCATCCCGGCGGTGCAGGCGCCGACCGTGGTGACTCCCGCGACCAGCGTCCCCGGGGTGAGCGTTCCCGCGGTGACCACGCCGACCGTGACCGCGCCGTCCGTGACCTCGCCCGGCGTGCCCGCAGTGAGCGTTCCCGCGGTGAAGGCCCCGACCATCCCGGCGGGGCAGGCGCCGACCGTGGGGACTCCCG
>JAVEVO010000312.1:0-3372 GCA_034005005.1 Myxococcota bacterium | reverse complement strand
TGGCCTTGGCCGCGAGGTCGTCCTGCACGTCCTCGGGGTTCGCCTCGGGCGCGAGGGTCTCGGGCGCGGCGACCGCGGCCGTGGGGTCGACCGGCGCGGGTGCGGGCGCGGGCGCCGGAGCGGGCGCGGGCGCCGGGGCGGGCGCGGGGGCGGCGGTGGCCTCGGCCGGCGCGGCGGTGGTCTCCGCGGGCGCGGCCGTGGTCTCCGCGGGCGCGGCGGTGGCCTCCGTGGGCGCGGCCGTGGCCTCGGGCGTCGGGGTGGGCGCCACGGGCTGGGCCGCGGCGTCGCCAGCCGCGAGCAGCAGCAGGGCCGAGAGCGAGAGCAGGAAGCGAGCGGTCGATGCCATGATGTCCTCCGAGCAAGGTTTGGCAGAAACCTGGTACTTCAACGGGACGATGTCAAGCCGCGGCCGCTCATCCGCCCGGGCTCAGCCCCCGAACAGGTTGCCCAGCTTGCCCCGGTGCCCGAGGGAGAGCAGGTCCATGGTGACCGCGACCGAGGTGTGGATCAGGGCGCCGCACCAGATTGAGCGGGTCGCGAGCGCGAGCAGGCCCAGGATGCAGCCCGCGACGATCGCGGCCAGGGCCTCGGCCAGCGGCTTGCCGAAGTGGATCATGCAGTAGGGCACGACCATCACCGGGATCGCCAGCAGCCCCATGGCCGGGCGCAGGGTCTGGAGCAAGAAGCCCCGGAAGAAGAACTCCAGGGAGAAGAACTGCAGCGCGTACAAGAGCTCCCAGGTGAAGAAGTGCAGGGCGGAGCGTCCGGCGCGGGCGTAGAACGGGTACTTGGCCTGGAAGGCGGCGTCGAAGGACGCGCCGACCACGAAGGGCAGCACCAGCAGGAAGAGGACGGCGTACAGGGGCAGGTGCCGGAGGAAGCCGGCTGTTTCGAGACCATAGTCCCGAAGTTTCCCCCGGATCACCCAGCGAACATAGACCGAAGGGATCACGAGATAGAAGACGAAGCAGCTAAAGGACCACCAGCTCAGGCCGATGAGCCGCTTGTCGCCGAGCTCGGCGAGCCGGCCGCCGAGGCCGGAGAGCACGGTCGTCTGCGTGAGCCAGGCCTGCACGCGTAGCAGGGCGGCCTGCCAGAACTCCGGGGTGCGATCGGACGAGCCGAGGTACTTCAGCAGGGCCAGGCACACCGCGGCGAGCAGCAGCGCGCCGGCGGCCTGCCAGGCCAGCCGGCGGCCCGCGGCAGGGTCGGCGGCCGCCGGCGCAGCGGTCAGGCCGGCGGTCCCTGCGGGCAGCAGCCAGGTCCACAGCCGCGCCAGCCGGCCGGGCGGTCCCGCGAGGGCGAGGGGCGGGGTCGTCACGGCACGCGGCGACCGAGCAGCGCGGGCAGGGAGAAGCGGACGTACTCTTGCCGGGATGCGGGCTCCCAGGCTTCGCCGGCGCCCTTCTCGAAGGCGACGTACAGGTCGAGCGCGGTGGCGTCGTAGACCACCGAGAGGATGTTGCTGGACATGGCGGCCTCCTGGGCGATCTGCACCGCCTCGGGCGGCCCGAGGGGGCGCGGGCTGCCGTCTGCCGGGGCGACGATCACCTCCCGCCCGTCCCGCACGTAGCCCGTCCCCGTGCGCTGCGCCTGGATCATGTCGTGCATGACCAGGTAGCGGCCGTTGTAGGATCCCGAGTCGATCATCAGGCCGCGCCCGCTGCCCGACCAGGGGCCGCGGGCCGCCTCCTGCCACTGCCGCACCTCGTAGGCCATGGCCTCGTCGCCGCGGAAGAGCGCGCAGGGGAGGGGTTTGCCGACCTTCAGGGGCTGGCCCTCGAGGGACTCGACGGGGTAGCCGTCCTCGTCGCGCAGGGGCCGGCCGTCCTCGCCCAGCACGAAGCGCCGGACCGTGAGCTGGCCGTCGACCTCGTAGGTGTCCCCCTCGAGGTTGACCCGATCCGGGTGGTTCACCGCATCGAGGGACTCGTCGAGCGCGCCCGCGGCGTCGAAGGTGAAGACCAGGGCCTCCTCGGTGCAGTCCGGGCGCTGGAGGAACACCGCGGTCACCCCGCCGGTGTTCTCGATGGCCGCAGCCTGCGCGCTCGCACCCTGTCCGAGGGGATCGCCCCAGGCCGCGAGCACGTTGGCGCCGATGGAGTTGGGCCGGTTGCGTCCGTCCGCGACCTGGTTGGCGATGTAGTCCAGGCTGTCGTCGAGGCTCTCGCCGAGCCAGAGCAGCTCCCGGCTCTTGAGCATCCCGGGCTCCGCCTGGAGTCGCTCCAGCACCGAGGTCGAGCCGACGTGGGCGACCGCGATGCCCTGATCGCTGAGGCCGGCGATGGCCCCCGCCATGCCGACGTAGCCCACCGTCGCGTAGGGGTGCCCCGTGGTCGGGACGTAGACGGTGATCAGGGCCTGCTCGTTGAGTCCGGTGTTGGAGGTCCAGTCGAGGTTGCGGCTGGCGAAGAGGTGGCCGTCGCGGGTGTTGGCCCCCCAGGCGGCGAAGAAGCTGCAGGTCGCGAAGGGGAGCCGGGGCTCCGGGCCGGCCATGGCCCAAGAGCCGGGGGCGAACCCGGGCGGCGGGACGGGGGCCGCGGGGTCCTCCGGGGCCGGAGGCAGCTCTCCGTAGAGCCGACGCAGCTCCGTGGAGCGCCCGGTCTCGAGGAAGCCGATCAGCCCGTCGATATCGTCCAGGTTCATCTCCCGGATCGTGGCGATCTCCACCAGCATGATCATCCGGCGCACCAGCTTGGCGATGCCCGCCCCGCCCTCGCCCTTGTAGTCCGCGCCGACCTCACCCGCGCCCCGGGCGATGCCCGTCAGCTCCTCGAGGAAGACCGGGGGCACGTACGCCCGCATGTGCTCCCAGACGCTGTCGAGGAAACCGCCGAAGACCGCGTCGCCCATCGCGCCGCTGCCGAGGCCGAGCTCCGCGGCCGAGTACTCCATGAAGCTGTCCCAGACCAGGGGGATGCGCTGGCCGAGCAGGGCCCCGTACTGGCGCCCCATCTCGGTGGCGTCCCCTTGCACCCGGATGATCCAGACCTCGCCCCAGGGGGTCGCCTGGCGACCGAGGACGCCGAGGCCATCCCGGGCCACTTCCTCGCCGACGAGCCAGGGCAGCGGCTCGCCCTCGCCCTCGCCTTCGCCCTCGCCTTCGCCCTCGCCCTCGCCCTCGCCCTCGCCCTCGCCCTCGCCTTCGCCCTCGCCCTCGCCCTCGCCTTCGCCCTCGCCCTCGCCCTCGCCCTCGCCCTCGCCCTCGCCTTCCCCTTCTCCCTCGCCCTCGCCCTCACCCTCGCCGTCCCCCTCGCCCTCGCCCTCGCCCTCGCCTTCGCCCTCGCCCTCGCCCTCTCCCTCGCCTTCCCCCTCGCCCTCGCCCTCGCCCTCGCCTTCACCCTCCCCGCCGCCCTCGTCCGGGCCGCAGGC
>JAVEVO010000311.1:0-3373 GCA_034005005.1 Myxococcota bacterium | reverse complement strand
CGGGGTCAGGCCGGCGGGCGTGGGGAAGTCCATCGCTGGCCGGTCAACCCTGGTCTCCCCCTGCTTGCCGCGGCGGACGGTCGGGGTGCAGCTCCACACGGTCCGGAGCATCCCGGGGTCGAGGTCTCGCTTCTGGGCCCAGTCGTCCAGGGCCCGGTCCGCGTCGGCCACGGTGAGCGCGCCGGGGCGGGTGTCCCGGTCCAGGTCGACGCCCACGAGCTCGGCGAGGCGGTCGCGGGCTTGCTCCCGGGTCAGGGAGTCGCGTCGGGTCAGGAACTCCACCGGGCCTCCCCCGGCGGAGCTCTGCCCGGGGGCAGGGTCGCAGCCGGAGTGACAGGACCATCGCAGCGTCTCGGGGTCGACAGTGAAGCTGTCCCCGTCCCCACCATGGGCCGGGCAGGGCCCGCGGGACCGTCCGCCGGCCTGGTGGAGCTTCTCGTTCGGGTCGTACAGCTCGCGCCAGCGGCCCCTCAGCAGAGGTTCCACCTTGTCCCGGTAGCGAGCCCAGCGGATCCGCTCGGCCTTCTCGCTGTCCATCACGGCCGCCCGGCCGCGCCGGCCTTGTTGGCGCCGACGTCGATGGAGTCCACCGTCTCGCACCGCTGGCCAGCGGCGAAGGCCTCCAGGTCGGCGACGTCGTACGCGATCCGCCGGCCGATCCGGTAGAAGGCCGGTCCACGGCCAAGGCACCGCCAGCTCTCCAGCGTCGCAAGGCTCCCGGGGCATCCATGCTCGGCGAGCCAGGCAGCCGCCTCACGGGGGCGAAGGCGTCGGGGTGCCATGGTCAGGCCTCCCGGGTCGCGGGGGCGCCAGTCTTGCGGGGCGGGGCGTTGACCAGGCCCTCCCGGGCGATGCGCTCGATCTCCTCGTGTGGGATCCGCACCAGCCGGCCGATCTTGATCGATGCGATCCGACCGCTCGCGGCCAGGCGGCGGACGTGCTGCCAAGTCAGGTTGAGCCGATCGGCGGCTTCGGTGAGGCTGAGTAAGCGGGGGCTGTCCATGTTGACCTCCTGGCGCTCAGGGCGCCTATGGGGTCAGTCTGGCGAGGGGGATCGGTGGGTTGTAGGCAGTGGCTTGGGTCAACTCGGTGCCGGGGCGCTGGGCTTAGAGCGGTGCGGTCATGAGCGCCTTGACGCGGGTGCGAATCTTGCGGATCGTCTCTTCCGCCAGGGGCTTTCCGCGCGCTGCCCATAACTCGGCGGTGATCGCGTCGACGCTGGATCCCCTCAGCGCGTTCCACAGCCTGGTCCCCTGGCACGCGTCGCAAGCCGTCCCTCCGCCCGGCGGGGTGTGCGGGGGGTCGCAGTAGGGGCACCGCCCCAAGAAGATCGACGCGTCGACACGGCCGGCGATCTCCCAGATCTCCAGATCGCGCAGCGCTCGGGCGTACTCGTTCACGGGGCCTCGGGCTCCGACCTGGTCGACGAAGCCCAGCGCGTCGGGCAGCCATTCCTTGACGCGCCCGCGGGTGTCGGGGGCAGCGATCTCGGCGAAGATGGCGGCCGCGGCCTGGTCGAAGTACCGCTCAACCCATTCGGGCAACGGCAAGCCGGCCCCACGGGCCAGCCGGCGGGCGTGCCAGAAGTACAGCGGGTTGTCGGGCTGCTGCTTGTCGGGCTGCTGCTCGGCCAGCCGCTTCCAGAAGGTCAACTCAACCTGCGCTGCGTCGGGCTGCAGCTCGGGATCTTGGCAAGCGTGAAGCCGGGCGAGCAAGCGCTTGACGTGGGCGGGCTGGGGCTGGGCGAGCCAGTCCCGGACGCCTGGGCGCTGTTGCTCTACCAGGCGGGCGGCGGTCGCTTCGTACTGCTTCCGGCGGGCCTCGTCGTCGTCGGTCCCGATCATGATCGGCTCCTCGGGCTGGCGGGTCCCTTTGCACTCCGGCGGGGGGCGGTCGCGGGGTCAACCCGCTCTCCCTGCTCGGGTCCCTTTGCCTTCGGCTCGGGTGCGATCGCTCCCCCGAAGGCCAGCGACGCCGCGAGGGCTCCGGCGGCCTGCATGGTCGCGGGCAGGAACCGAGCGTAGCGCCGGGTAACCTCTGACTTCTTGTGCGTCAGCAGCGCGCCCACCATGTCGAGGGTGAGCTGTCCCGAGTTGAGAGCGGCGACCGCGTAGTTGTGGCGCAGCCCGTGGAAAGGCCGGAAGCTCGCGGGCAGTTGCGCCGCGGCCTTGACTCGGCGGGCGGCGCTGCAGTACTCCCGCTGGCCACCGCCGCGGCCCGGGAAGACGAAGGAACTCCCTGGCCACAACTCGTTACGTTCGATGATCTGCTCGGCGAGCAGCGCGGCCACCGGCGGCGTCAGGGGAACGCTCTCGTCTCTGCCGGACTTCGCTCCTCGTAGCGTGAGCAGACCGTGGGCCTGGTCAATGTCGCGGTCCTCCAGCCGGAACAGCTCGCTCTTGCGTAGCCCAGTCCCCAGCGCGACGAGCATCATCCTGGCGACTGACCGATCGGGCCAGTCCTCCAGGACCGCCAGGAACCGGCCCAGCTCCTCGGAGGTCAAGAACTCGGTCGTCTCGTTGTGGACGTGAGGCATCCCCAGATCGAAGGGGAGGGCGGGGCACAGCTGCTGCTTCTCGCCCCACCTCACGACCCGGCGCAACAGCTCCAGGACGTTGCGGACCGAGGCGGGAGCCAGACCGGCCATGGCGGACTTGACCGCTTCGACGTCTTGCGGGGCCAGCTCGGAGATCCGACGCTTGCCGAGGGCGGGGAGCAGCCAGCGATTCCACCGCCGCAGCTCAGACTCCCTGCCCTTGAGCTGCAAGCCGTGCGCGGAGCCGTAGAAGGCTTCCTTCACCTCGGCGAGCGGCCGATCATGCCGGGCCCGCTCCGCGGCGAGCTCCTTGGAGGTCTTCACCGCGCCGCCGTGCCGGGCCTGGCGCAGTCGGGTGGAACGGATCTCGAAGGCGATCGCCGGGGAGATCCCTTCGGAGAGGCGGCCGACCTTCTCCCAGCGCATCCGCCCGCCCGCCTCGCGGTAGGAGATCATGAAGGTGAGGTCGGGTCGACCCTTGACCCGCTGCTCTAGCTGGTATCGGTAGACCCCTGGCCACCGGCGGCCGTCGACTAGCTGATAACGGGCGGGCATCCCCTGTCCTCCTTGTCCGTGCCTGCTCATTCCTAGCAAAAAAGGCAGGAAAGGGCAAGAGGGCGGGCAGAAGGTCAAGGATAGACAGGCTCGAAAGCCGCTGTTTTCAAGGGAGATAGGGCGAGGTCAAGGGAGGTCAAACGGGGCGGCGCGGGGGGTGCCGGCCTCCGCGCCGGCACAGAATCGGGTGCAGCCGGTCCGAGTGGGCGGATTCATTACCAATCTCCTCCTGCACCCGGCTCGAGCGGCAAAATCTCTCGCAGAGCCGCAGAGTTCGCAGAG
>JAVEVO010000160.1:0-15939 GCA_034005005.1 Myxococcota bacterium | reverse complement strand
CTAGTACCCCGTCACAGGGATTCTGATCAGTTGCTCTGGTGGGTGCCGGCCTCCGCGCCGGCACCTGCGCGACCGGCGCGGAGGCCGGTCGCCACCCGAAGCTCAACCGGTCATCTTCGCTGTGTCGAGGTACTACCCGCGCTCGAGCAGCTTCAGCAGCCGGACGTTGAGCGAGGCGTCCGCGAGCAGCTCCTCGAGGGGGCGGCGGAGCCGCCAGGTCCAGTTGTCGGGGCGCAGCTCGCCGGGCACGTTGATGCGGTCCTCCTCGGGCTCCGCCCCCAAATAACGGTCGCGCGCCAGCTCCAGCAGGTCGGCGATGGGCAGGATGGTGAAGATCGACCCCGCCCGGGCGAGGTCACCGAGGATCCGCTCGGCCAGGGCCGGGGGCAGCCTCGCCGGGGCCGGGCCGTCCCCGAGCCCGAGCTCCCGCTGCAGTTGCTGGCGCTCCTCGGGGAAGGCCTTCCACCAGCCGGCGAGGGTCTCCGAGTCGTGGGTCGCGGAGGTGGCGACGCTCATGGGCAAGAACTCGGCGGGCGGGATGAACGAACGGTCCCCGTGCCAGCGCTTCTCCCAGCGGGCGACCTTCAGCCCGGGGATCGCCAGGTAGCCGAGGGTGTGCCGGCAGACGTCGGGCACCGTGCCCAGATCCTCGGCCAGGGGCAGCAGGCGGCACGAGCCGAGCATCATCTCGAGGAGGCGCTGCCCGTGCTCCTCCCAGGTCCCCTCGTCCTCCGGCACGAAGCGGCCTTGCCGGCCGTCCCGCAGGCCCTGGGGGATGGTCCAGATGCGGAAGAAGCCGACGACGTGGTCGACCCGGTACAGGTGGCAGAAATCCTCCATGGTGCGCAGCCGGGCCCGCCACCAGGCGTAGTCCTGGCGGGCGAGCCTATCCCAGCGGTAGGTGGGGAAGCCCCAGTTCTGGCCGTCGGCCGCGTACATGTCGGGCGGCGCGCCCGCGGCGGCGTCGAGGTGGAACAGGTGCGGCTGCAGCCAGACGTCGGCGCTGTCCCGGGACACGAGGATCGGGATGTCGCCCTGGAGCAGGACGCCCCGCTCCTCCGCGTAGCGGCGGGACGCGGCGAGCTGCTCCGCGGCGACGAACTGCTGGAAGCGGATGAAGTCGAGGCGCGCGGCCTGGTGGAGCTGGGTCAGGGCCACCCGGTCCCCGGGGACCCAGCCCGCACCCCAGACCTCCCAGGACGCGTAGCCGTGGTCCTCCTTCAGCACCCGGAACGCGGCGTAGCCGTCGAGCCAGGGGCTGCGCGCCAGAAAGCCGAGGTAGTCCGGATCGCGGGCGAGGTCGTCCTGGCAGCGCCGGAAGGCCTCCTCGAGCAGGGGCAGCTTGGCGGCCCGCACCCGGGGGTAGTCGACCCGGGGGGAGCGCTCGAGCTCCCGGGCGGTCTCCTCGACCCGTCGCAGCCAGGAGGCGTCGTCCACCCGCGGGGCGAGCCGGTGCAGGGAGATGTAGGTCGGGTCGAGCGCGAACGCGCTCCAGGCGGAGTAGGGGCTGGTGCCGTCGCCGATGTCGTTGAGCGGCAGCAGTTGCAGCACCGTGGCGCCGATCTCGCCGCACCAGTCCACCAGCCGCTCGATGGCCGGGAACTCGCCGATGCCGCAGCTCTCCCCGGTCCGCGCCGAGAACAGGGGGATGGCGACGCCCAGGCGCCGCTGCCCGCCGATCCGCCCCCAGTGGGGGGCGCTCGGGCGATCGGCGATCCAGGAGTAGGGGAGGGGGAGCGCGGGGGTCTCCGTGGTCATCTCGCTGTCAGATCCTCCGGCCGCCGGGGGGGACACCGGTGTCGGCGCCGATGATGTCGAAATCCTCGATGTAGGAGCCGGGCACGGGGATCAGCACGATGTGCTTGCCCAGCGCTTGCTCGAGCTGGTCGATGTGGGGGCGGTGCTCCTCGAAGAGCAGGTCGATCACCTCGGGGTGGGCGTGGACGATGACCGAGTCGCGGCTGTCCCGGGCGCCGACCCGGACGATGTCGCGCAGGGCGTCGGCCGCGACGGTCTGGCGGCTGAGCAGGTAGCCGCGACCCTCGCAGTAGAAGCAGGGCTCGGTCAGCCTGGCCCGCAAGGACTCCTGCGTGCGCTTGCGGGTCATCTCGACGAGGCCGAGCTCCGAGATCTTGAGCACGTTGCTCTTGGCCCGGTCGCTGCGCAGGGCCTCCTGCAGGGAGCGGTGGACCCGCTCGCGGTTCTCCTCCCGCTCCATGTCGATGAAGTCGATGACGATCAGGCCGCCGATGTTGCGCAGCCGCAACTGGTAGACGATCTCGCGCACCGCCTCGAGGTTGGTCTTGACGATCGTCTCCTCGAGGTTGCGGTGGCCGGTGAAGCGACCGGTGTTGACGTCGATGGAGGTCAGGGCCTCCGTCTCCTCGATGATGATGTACCCGCCCGAGCGCAGCCAGATCCGGCGGCCCAGGGCCCGGTGCAGCTCACCCTCGACGCTGTAGGCGTCGAAGATCGGGTCCTTGCCGTCGTAGAGCTGGATGCGGTGGGTCAGGCCGGGGATGGTCTGGCGCACGAAGGCCTCGATCCGGTGCAGCTCCGCCTCGCTGTCGACGACCACCCGGTCGATCCGGTCCGCGCAGACGTCCCGGAGGGCGCGCAGGACGACGTCGAGGTCCTGATAGAGGACCGCGGGCGCCTGGGCCGAGGCCTTGCGCTTCATCAGGTCGTTCCAGAGGGCCAGCAGGAAGCGCATGTCGGTCTCGAGCGCGAGGGTCTCCTGGCCCTCGGCCGCGGTGCGCACGATGAAGCCGACTCCGGGGGGCCGCAGCTCGTCGAGCACCCGCTGCAGCCGGTCCCGCTCGGGCTCCGCCTCGATGCGGCGGGAGATGCCGATCCGGTCCACCAGGGGCATGAGCACGAGGTAGCGGCCGGGCAGGGTGACGTGGACCGTCACCCGCGGCCCCTTGGTCCCGAGGGGCTCCTTGCTGACCTGGACCATCAGCTCCTGGCCGACCCGCACCAGGGAGTCGATGGGGGGCATGGTGCGGCCGGCGTCGGCGGGGGGAGGCTGCGCCTCGTCGCTGGCGGGGTGGTCCTCCTCGGGGATGGCCGCCGCCTCCGGGCTGGTGGCCAGATCCCCGACGTACAGGAAGGCCGCCCGCTCCAGGCCGATGTCGACGAAGGCCGCCTCCATGCCCGGGAGCACCCGCACGACCCGACCCAGGTAGATGTTGCCCACGATGCCGCGCTCATCGGCGCGCTCGTGGTAGACCTCCACCAGGGCGCCGCCCTCGAGCAAGGCGACTCGCTTCTCGTGGGGCGCATCGTTGACTACCAGCACGTTGGACACGGTCTTGCCTCCTCACCTAACGTGCACGCGGCCGGGAAGCGGGTCAAGTCCTCCGAGGGTTGCCCTCGGGCCGGTGAGGGGCTATCTGGCCCCGATGCACGTGAGCCAGCACCCTTGGTCCTCCTTCCTCGGCACCCTGCGGCGTCCCTCGCGCTACCTCGGCGGCGAGTATGGTGCTTCGGTACCAGACTGGGACACGGCCGAGGTCCGTCTGCTCCTCGCCTTCCCCGATCTCTACGAGCTGGGGATGAGCCACCTCGGGCTGAAGATCCTCCTGGCCCTGGTCAACGGCCTCCCCGGCTGCCTCGCGGAGCGGCTGTTCGCGCCCGACGACGATCTGGAGCAGGAGCTGCGGAGCCGTGGCCTGCCCCTGCTCAGCCTCGAGTCCTGGCACCCGGCTCGCAGCTTCGACCTCGTCGGCTTCTCCCTCCAGTACGAGCTGACGAGCACCAACCTGCTGACGATGCTCGACCTGTCGGGCATCCCCCTGCTGGCGGCCGCGCGAGGTGAGGAGGACCCCCTCGTCATCGGCGGTGGTCCCTGCGCGTACCACCCCGAGCCCGTCGCCCCGTTCTTCGATCTGTTCCTGGTCGGCGACGGTGAGGAGGCCTTGCCCCGGGTCCTCGATGAGCTGCGACGGCAGAAGCGGGCGGGGGCGCCGCGCGCCCAGCGTCTCGCCCGGCTGGCCGCGCTCCCCGGGATCTACGTGCCCGCCCTGCTCCCGGTGGAGCCGGATCCCCGGGGGCAGCTCGTCGCGGCACCCGCCGCGGCCGGGGAGCCCTGGCCCCGGATCACCCGGGCGCTGCTCGCGCGGCTCGACTCCCACCCGTTCCCCGGGGTCTCGGCGGTGGCCGCCACCGAGACGACCTTCGATCGCTTCAGCATCGAGATCGCCCGGGGCTGCGCGCAGGGCTGCCGCTTCTGTCAGGCGGGGATGACCTACCGACCGGTGCGGGAGCGCGCGGTCCCGGCAGTGGAGGCCGCGGTGGAGCAGGCCCTCGGCGGGTCCGGGTACGACGAGATCTCCCTGACGTCCCTGTCCACGGCCGACTACACCGCGATCGGCGGGCTGGTCTCCTCCCTCGGCGGCTCGCTGCACGAGCGCAAGGCGACCCTCTCCGTCTCCAGCCTGCGCGCCTACGGCCTCCCCGAGGACCTCCTCGCCGAGCTCGGGCGAGTGCGCACCACCGGGCTGACCTTCGCCCCCGAGGCCGGCACCCAGCGGCTGCGGGACGTCATCAACAAGACGGTCAGCGACGAGGACCTCGACGAGAGCGCGCGGACCGCGTTCCGCCTCGGCTGGAACCGGATCAAGCTCTATTTCATGATCGGCTTGCCCACCGAGACCCCGGCGGATCTGGAGGGCATCCTCACCACCCTCGCCCGGATCTCGGCCATCGGCCGGCAGATCGCGGGCAGCCGCGCCGAGGTCACCGCCTCGGCCTCGAGCTTCGTGCCCCGACCGCACACCCCGCTGCAGTGGGCGGCCATGGATCCGCCCGAGGTCCTCCGGGAGAAGCAGGAGTGGCTGCTCGGCGAGGCCCGGCGACGGCGCCTGCGGCTCAAGGTCCACGAGCACGGCGCCTCCTTCCTCGAGGGCGTGCTCGCCCGGGGCGATCGCCGGCTGGCCGAGGTGATCCTCCACGCGTACCGGGCCGGCGCCCGCTTCGACGGCTGGGAGGAGCGGCTGCGTCACGATCTCTGGCAGCAGGCCTTCGCCGCGGTCGGGATCGACCCCCGGAGCTACCTCCTGGCGCGCCAGCCCGGCGAGCGGCTCCCGTGGGACGTCATCGACCCCGGCGTGTCTCCGGCCTTTCTGGAGCGGGAGTGGCGCCGGGCCGCGCGGGGGCTGACCAGCCCGCCCTGCCCCGTGGTCGCTCCGGCCGGCCCGGGCGTCGCACGCGCGGCCAGCGATCTCGTGGCCACGGACGCCACCGCCCCCCTCGCGCCCCCCGAGGCCCCCCGCGACCTCGAGACCGCCGCGACGCCCGCGGACCACGCGGCGCCGGATACTCGCGACGCGGCCTCCCGCCGAATGCCGCCGCGCTGCCTCGCCTGCGGCGTCGGCTGCGACCTCACGCTCGTGGACGCTCCAGATCGACACGCGCCGGAGGAGGTCGTCTCCCTGGGCCCCCCGAGCCACGACGCCGCTCCTTCCCTCTCCCCGCCGACCGGTCGCGGCGGCCGGGGAGGCCGGGGCAAGGGCAGCCGCCCCCCCGCGCCGGCCTTCGACCAGGGAGCGCCCCAGCGCTACCGGCTGCGCTACGCCAAGCTCGACCGGGCTTGCTACCTGGGGCACCTCGACGTGCTCCGGGATCTGCCCCGCATCCTGCGCCGGGCGGGGGTGAACGCCCACTACACCCTCGGCTACCACCCCAAGCCGGCCATGACCTTCGGACCAGCGCTGCGGCTCGGCGTCCCCTCCCTGGGGGAGCTGGTGGAGCTGGGGCTGCAGGAGCAACCCGAGCCGGCCGACCTGCTGGCGCGGCTGAACCGGGTTACCACTCCCGGGCTGCGCTTCCTCGCGGCCGCCCGGGTCGCGACGGGGGCCCCCCGCCTCTCGCGGCTGACCGATCTGATCGAGCACGCCCTGCTCCTCGCGGAGCCGGACGCGCAGGAGCTGATCGCCCGCTGGGGGACGCTCGCCGCTGACGGCGGGCTCGGCGAGCTCCGGCAGGCGCCACCAGTCATCGAGCTGGACCGGTCCGGCCGGACCCGGCAGCTCGCCTGGTCGGAGGCGGTGAAGCGGGTCGAGCTGGTCCCCCCGGGAATCGTCCCGGAGGCTCTGGCGTTTCCTCCCCAGGGAGCCGTGCTCCGGCTGCTGCTGCGCCTGCAGCAGGAGTCGGTCGTGCGGCCGGAGGAGGTGCTGGTCGCGCTGGGGATCCCCGGGACGCGTGTCCTCGCGCAGGCGCGGCTGGGCTGCTGGAAGGACCTGGGCGAGGCCCTCGGCGATCCCTTGGCCCCGGAGGCCTGTCTGGCCCCTGGCCGGACAGGACCTGCTGAGGATCATTGACATCCGGCCGGAGGGTTTCTATAGAGGGTGCGGATTTCTGCTACGCCGAGTCAGACCTGCTGCGTGCTTTTCGGAATCTGGGCGGTCTCAGGAGCTGCCGCCGAATAACGGACCCGCAAGGGAAGTGGAGGAAGAGAGATGAAATCTTGGAAGCTGCTGTTCGCGAGCCTGCTGCTGACCGTTCCCCTGGCTCTGACCAACGTCGCGTGCGGCGACGACGACGATTCGGGCGAGGGTGAGGGCGAGGGCGAGGGCGAGGGCGAGGGTGAGGGCGAGGGTGAGGGCGAGGGCGAGGGCGAGGGTGAGGGCGAGGGCGAGGGTGAGGGCGAGGGCGAGGGCGAGGGCGAGGGCGCCTGCGACGCCGGCTACGTCTGCATCAAGTTCTTCATCGACGACACCATCAACAAGAAGTACGACGCGGCCGCCACCCTCGAGTGGAAGGGCGCGTTCAAGGTCGACCCGGCGGACGGCGACATCATCGTCGCAGACAGCACCTGGGGCGGCCCCTTCCCCAAGCTGTACGACGATGGCACCCACGGCGACACCACCGCGGCCGACAACATCTGGGAGGTCGTGGTGAAGATGGTCACCCCCGCCGCCAGCACCGACCTCGAGTACGGCGCCCAGCGTCTCGGCTCCCAGTGGATCTGGAACGGCGCGGACGCGGTTCCTCCCCAGGAGGGCAACGGCAAGGTCACCATCACCCCGGCGGACGACGGCAAGCTCGTGGCGGCCCCCGGCCTGAAGGTCCCCGCGCTCGGCACCGTCGACATGAAGCTCGAGCTCGACACCGCCAACATCGAGGGCACCTTCGACGACAAGTCCGTCGTCAAGGTGAAGGGCACCTTCAATAGCTGGGGCCTCGTGGACTGCGTCGACGACGGCACCAAGGGCGACGCCACCGCGGCCGACGGCATCTGGACGTTCACCCTCAGCGAGAACGTCGGCACCTACGACGGCCTGCTGGGCTGCGGCACCCAGGCGCAGTTCGTGTTCACCATCGGCGCGGCCGACGCCGAGTACAAGGTCGGCGGCCAGCCCCCCACCGCGGGTGTGAAGGCCTACCTGAACGAGGGCGCCGGCTTCGCCGAGGCGACCATCGGCCGTCAGCCCGATGGCGACAAGAACACCCTCGTCGAGACCGCGGCCTGCCAGTGACCTGAGCTGAAGGCCCCCACGGGGGCCACCTGACGCCGGCCCGGCGAGCGCGGCTCGCCGGGGGCAACTGCCCGGGACCGCTCCTCTGACGAGGCGGTCCCGGGTCCGCGTGGGGAGCCAGGCTCCCGGTCTCGTGCCGACGAACGGGGACGCTCCTCCTGGGACCAATGACCTAGCTGACGACCGTGTTCCTGTACTTTCCGACCCCAAGGAGCGCGCCATGAGACGCCTGCCAGCCTGGACTTTCCCGACTCTTTTCTTGCTATTCGTCCCCCTCCTGGCCGGTCCGGTCGGCTGTGCCGATCCCGAAGATGGCGGTAGCGAGGGGGAAGGCGAAGGGGAAGGCGAAGGGGAAGGCGAGGGGGAAGGCGAGGGGGAAGGCGAGGGGGAAGGCGAAGGCGAGGGGGAAGGCGAAGGGGAGGGGAGTGAGCCGGCACCGCCCTTGGCGGTGACCTCGGCCTTCACCGCGGACGGGCAGGCCATCCTGGTTCGGTTCTCGAGCCTGCTGGCGCCCGCCACCGTCCAGGCCGCGGCCTTCACGCTCGAGGACGCCGAGGGTGGGGCCGGGCCCGCGGTGACGGCCGCGACGCTCCGGGACGACCTCACCCCGGCGGAGCCCACCGTCGAGTTGACGATCGATCCCCCGCTGGCCGAGGGGGCCGGTCCGCGCTACGTCGTCGTGACGGGGGTGGAGAGTCAGCAAGGTGGCGCCCTCGACCCGGACCGGAGCCGGGTGCGCGTCACCGGCAAGCTCCACCTCGCCCTGATCTGGCACCAGCATCAGCCAGTCTACATCGACCCCGAGGGGGATTACCTGCGGGGGCCTTGGGTGCGCAAGCACGCCACCAAGGACTACTTCGACATGGCCGACCTGGTCGGCGAGTACCCCGACGTGCACCTCATGGTCAACCTGACCCCGGTACTCTTGATGCAGCTCCAAAAGTACTACCTGGACCGGTTGCTGCCCTTCGTCGACCTGGAGGCCGGCACGGTCGACACCGCCGGGTACTTCGATCAGCTCGGTGAGAATCGCACCACGCCGATCACCGACCCCTGGGTGGATCTGCTGCTGCAGCCGACGCCCGATCCCGCGACCCTGACCCCGGAGCAGCAGGGCTGGATCTACCAGGACACCTGGAACAGCTTCTCGATCTCCGACGTCATGATCGCCCGCTTCCCCGAGTACCTGGCCTTGCGCACCAAGGCCCGGACCGACCCCGCGACCCTGACCCAGGACGACCTGCTGCAGATCAAGGGTTTCTTCCAGCTCTCCTGGTTCGACCCCGACTTCCTCGCGGGCCCGGTCGCGCTCCCGGGTGGCGGGGAGGTCGACCTCTCCGATCTGGTCGATCGGGACGAGGCGGGCCTGTACACCCTGAAGGAGCCCTTCACCGAGGCGATCTGCCAGCGCCTGGTGGTGGAGGACGTCAAGGTCATGGCCAGCGTGGTCGCGATCCACCGGGAGCTGCTGTACAATCCCGTGGCCCAGACCGGCCAGATCGAGGTGATGACCACTCCCTACTACCACCCGATCCTGCCCTTGATCACCGACAGCGACCTGACCCGGATCGGCATGCCCAACACCGCCCTGCCCGAGAACCGGTTCCAGCAGCCGGAGGACGCGAACGTCCACGTCGCCAAGGCGGTGCAGATGTTCGAGAGCCAGTTCGGTCAGGGGGTCACGGGCATGTGGCCGGCCGAAGGGTCCGTGGCCGAAGAGGTCGTGCCGATCTTCAAGGCCCACGACGTGCGCTGGATCGCCACCGATCGCCGGGTCCTCGAGCGCTCCACGCCTGGGGAGCAGCCCATCTACTCCCCCTACCGGATCGACGTGGACGGGGAGGTGGAGGAAGACGGTAGCGGCGGCGCGGCCGACGATGCGCTGGCGATCATCTTTCGGGACACGGAGCTCTCCGACAAGCTCGGCTTCCACTACCAGGGCGGCACCGCGGAGTCCAACGTCGCGGACATGCTGGCGAGCCTGCGCCGGCACGCGCCCGACTTCGGTGACGAGCGACTGCTCTCCGTGGTCCTCGACGGCGAGAACGCCTGGGAGTGGTACCGCGAAGACAACGACGCCAAGGGGTTTCTGCGGGGGATGTACTCGGCCTTCTTGCGCCTGCAAGGCCTCGACGAGCTGCGCACCGTGACGGTCAGCGAGTACCTCGACGGCAACGAGGATCGCGGGGTCGCCGCGCACCCCCTGAGCGAGCTGCCCGAGCTCGAGCCCTTGCACGCCGGCTCCTGGATCTACGGGGATTTTTCGACCTGGATCGGCGAGGAAGAAGAGAACCTGGCCTGGGACTACCTCTTCGCGGTGCGTGAGGATCTGACGCGCTTCGCCGACCTCGTCCCCCGGCCGGCCCTCGATGCGCCGGAGCCCGCGGCCGACAGCCCCGACTACTGCGCGTACAAGGCCTGGGAGACGCTGTACTCGGCCGAGGGCAGCGACTGGTTCTGGTGGTACGGCAGCGACCAGGAGGCCTCGGGTGGCGACCAGCCCTTCGATCGGATCTTCCGGAAGCTGCTCCAGGCCGTCTACCGCTACGCCAAGGACTGCGGGGTGGACACCGAGGTGCCCGACCTGGCCCCGGTGCTGCGTTTCTGCTCCCAGCCCACGGGATCGATCAAGACCGACGGCGCGCCGGTGATCGACGGCCGCTTCACCCCCGACGACGGGGGCGATCCCTCCCAGCCGAGCGAGTGGAAGACCGCCCGGGCCGGGGCCTGCATGGACATCGACAGCGGCGTCAGCATCAACCCCGACGATCAGCTCGGAGTCTACTACTACGGCCTGGATGCCAACGCCGTCTGGGTCGCCCTGCGGTTCAACCAGGACCTCGTGGCCAAGATCGGGACCGACTTCGTGCCGCGTCTGTACTTCTCCCACAAGCACATCGTCTCCCTCGACGGGGAGGGCACCTTCGAGTTCGACCCGCAGCTTTCCACCACCCGCGCGGGCGCGCCGATCACCTTCCAGGCGGGCGGCGCGGCCCGGGAACTCGCCGTCCAGTTCGGAGCGGCCGAGACCACCGTGACCCTGGCCGTGCCAGCCGATGACACCGCCTGGGGGGAGCCCGTGTTGGAACCCACGGTCGAGGTCAGCCAGCTCCCCCTCGAGGGTGAGTCTTTCGTGCTAGAGATGAAGATTCCTCTGGATATTTTGAACTACCAGAGCGGGGATCCCCTCGAGCTGTTGATCACCCTCAACGAGGGGGCACGCGAGACCGACCGGGCCCCGAACCGCAACGCGATCTTCCTCGCGGTGGATCGCTCCCTGCTGGTCGAGGTGACCTTCGTCCTGGATGCGACCGGGGCCAAGCTGCCCCTGGATCACGTGCTCGCGCTGGACAACCCGCCGCCTCCCGCGGGGACGGGTCGGGCGTCCATCGTCGGCAACCAGCCGGAGCTGGGCAACTGGACCCCCAACACGATCTTCATGGCCGATGACGGGGCCACCCACGGGGACGCGGTCGCGGGCGACAACCTCTGGACGTTCCGGCTGCTCGTCCCGCCCCAGACCCAGGTGCAGTACAAATACACCATCGGCACCGAGGGCCTCACCTGGAGCGGCACCGAAGAGTATCCCCTCACCAACCGAGGCTTCGTGATCACCGACAAAAACGCCGACCTGCAGATGGAACTCCACGACGTCTTCGCCGACCGGCCCGAGCCCTCGGGCGCCCTTCCGGAGCTGACCGAGATGGTCAACGATTAATCACGCCCTCGTCGCGGTGCGCCCGACCTCCCCGGACGCTGCAAGAACCCTTGCCGCCGCATGCTGAATTGATCTATGGATAGGGCCGCGAGGAGCGATTCGGCGGAGGTGCGACCTCCGGCCGCGCGTGGAAGGAGCTGGCGATGACAAGGTTGTGTGCTCTGGCTACGGTTCTTTTGGCCCTGGCGATTGCCGGGTGTTCGCCCGCGACTCCGCCCGCTCCCGCGGGAGACCAACCCGCGGCCCCCGGCTCGGCGGCAGCCCCCCAGCCCGGCTCGGCAGCGGTCGCAGCCCCCGCTGCTCCGGTGGCCCCGGCCGCGCCGACCGTGACCCTCCCCGAGGGCGTCGCGGGCAAAGTGATCCTCTGGCACTCCTACCGGGCCGCGGAGCGGGCGGCGCTCGAGAAAGTCGTCGCCCAGTTCAACGGCGCCCAGGCCGCGGTGGTGATCGAGCCCCTGTTCATCCCCTACGATGCGTTCGCGGACAAGATCACCGCGACCATCCCCCGGGGGGCCGGGCCGGACCTGTTCATCTTCGCCCATGACCGGATCGGCGACTGGGCGCAGTCGAAGTTCATCGAGCCCATCGAGTTCCTCGTCGGCACCGACGCGGCCCTGCTCGGGCGCTTCTTCCCGATCACCGTCGAGAGCCTGACCTTCGAGAAGTCCTTGTACGGCCTGCCCCTGGCTTTCAAGTCGGTGGCCTTGATCTACAACAAGAAAATGATCACCGAGCCCCCGAAGACCACCGACGAGCTGATCGCCATGGCCAAGAAGTTCACCGATGAGGCGACCAAGGCTTACGGCCTGGTCTACGAGAACGCCAACTTCTATCACCACGCGGCCTGGCTCTACGGCTTCGGCGGCAAGGTCTTCGACGAGCAGGGCAAGATCGCGCTCAACTCCCCCGAGGCGGCCCAGAGCCTTGCGTTCGCCCGGGATCTGCGGGCCGTCCACAAGATCGTCCCCGAGGACGTCAGCTCGATCCTGGTGACCAGCCTGTTCAACGAGGGCAAGGCCGCGATGGCCATCAACGGCCCCTGGTTCCTCGGCGAGATCGACCCGAAGATCGAGTACGGCGTCGCCGTGCTGCCGACCATCGTCCCCGCGAACAACGCGCCGGCCCGCCCCTTCCTGACCGCCGAAGCCGTGATCCTCTCTGCGCACTCGGCCAACAAGAAGGCCGCGTTCGAGTTCATGAAGTTCCTCACCGCCGACGATTCGGCCAAGATCCGGGCCCTCGAGGGCAAGATGTCCGTGGCCAACCAGGCGGTCTATGAGGATCCGGCGATCGCCAGCGACGCGGTGCTGGCCGCGTTCCGGCAGCAGCTCCTCACCGCGGTGCCGATGCCCAACACGCCGGCGATGCTCTCGGTCTGGACGCCGGCCACCACGGCCCTCT
The DNA here is from genome assembly GCA_034005005.1 of Myxococcota bacterium. Lineage (GTDB taxonomy): Bacteria > Myxococcota_A > JAVEVO01 > JAVEVO01 > JAVEVO01 > JAVEVO01. The sequence continues at coordinate 3,339 of JAVEVO010000160.1, read as the reverse complement.
CCTCGGTGATCAAGGGCGGCGCGGCCCCCGAGAAGATGCTCGCGGGGGCGGTCAAGGAGATCGACTACCGGCTCAAGGGCAACCAGTAGCCACCCATTCGCCGGAGCCCTGCTGATCGATCGGAAGCTGTCTCCAGGAGGAGCAGGTGAGCAAGTTCCCTCCCATCGCGATTCCTGCCCTGCGCGGACGCGTGCTGGCCTTTGCCATCCCGGCCTTGCTGCTGGCCGTGCTCGCGCTCGGTTACGCCGGGCTGGCGCGCTCCCGCGCCGCGTTCGAGCAGGACGACGCCCGGGCCCAGCGGCTCCTGGCGGGGCTGTCCGCGGCCGCCGCGACCATCGGTCCAGACCAGCCGGAGCGCCTGCAGACCATGGTCGCCGAACTGGCGGCCGCGGGCTCGCCGATCCGTTGGGCCTGGCTGATCACCGAGAAGCAAGTAGGCGCCTTCGTCTTCCAGAAGGCGCGCACCTACGCGGTCCACTCCGACTCCCTGCTCGCCGGTACCCAGCTCGATAGCGAGCAAGGCCGGGACAAGGCGGCCTACGACATCTCCAAAGAGGTGGAGCTCCGCTTCGAGAAGTACGCGGCCAGCCGCCCCGACCTGACCCTCTACCTCGCCCGCACCGACGACGGCCACGCCATCGATATCGCCGGCCCCGTCGTCCAGGACGGGAAGCTCGTCGGCACCGTGGGGCTGAGCCTGACGGACCAGCACCCCGCGATCCCCCTGCCCGTGTCCTTCGTCCTGCTCGTGCTGCTGTCATCGGTTGCGCTCGCGGCCCTGATCTTCCGGTTCGTGCCCGGCCGGGTCGCGTCGGGAGTGCTCGCCGGTGTGCTCTTGCTGGCCACGGCCCTGATCTTCCAGCAAGGCATCGAGCGGCGGGTCGTCTGGGAGGGTGAGCGCTATGCCTCGGCGCGCACCCTCGTGGACACGGTGGCCCTGGACCTGGCCGCGCCCGATCCCTCCTTCCGCCAGCCCCTGGCCGAGGCCCTGGGGAAGGTCGCCGGCCCCGGGCAGCCGGTCGGAGCGATCTCCGGGGCCCTCTCCCCCGAAGGCTCCTCCCGGGATTTGCTGGCGGCGGCTCCCGCGGGGTTGCCGCGCCCCGGCTCCCTGGTGCAGGGGGTCAAGGTCAGCCAGGGCCCCGCCGTGCTCCAGGGCACCTCGGCCGGGGTGCAGCTCGGCACCCGGCTGCTCGTCACGGGCCTGCTGCTGCTGCTGCTGTTCGTGCTGGGGTACCTCGGGTACCTGCAGAGCTTCGGGAGCATGGTGAAGAACCACGCCTACGCCTACGGCTACGCCGCGCCGGCGATGATCGGCATGGTCGTCTTCGTCTTCTTCCCCTTCGCGTCCGGCTTCCTCTTCAGCTTCTTCGAACGGGTCACCGGCGATGACCTCGCCGGGACCGTGGTCATGTTCGGAATCCCATTTCGTTTCATGGGGTTGCGCAACTTCTTCGACATCCTCGGCAGCCGGGAGTACGCACTCACCGATGCGCTCAACTTCTACTTCACCCTCGGCGTGACGATCCTCTGGACGGTGAGCAACGTCGGCCTGCACGTCGCGATCGGCCTCGCCCTGGCCCTGCTGTTGAAGAACCCCTGGCTGAAGCTGAAGGGCGTCTACCGGGTGCTGCTGATCGTCCCCTGGGCGATGCCCAACTACATCACCGCCCTGATCTGGCGCGGCATGTTCGACGTCGAGTACGGCACGGTGAACCACGTGCTGCTGGCCCTCGGGTTGGGCAAGGTCGCGTGGTGGAGTCACTTCTGGTCGGCCTTCACCGCCAACCTGACCACCAACGTCTGGCTCGGCTTCCCCTTCATGATGGTCATCTGCCTCGGCGCCCTGCAGTCGATCCCCGGCGACCTGTACGAGGCCGCCGAGGTGGACGGCGCCTCCCGCTGGCAGCAGTTCCGCAACATCACCCTGCCCTTGCTGAAGCCGGCCCTGTTCCCGGCGGTGATTCTCGGAGCGATCTGGACCTTCAACATGTTCAACGTCATCTACCTCGTCTCGGGCGGCGCGCCGGAGCACCGGACCGACATCCTGATCACCCAGGCGTACCGCTTCGCCTTCGAGGCCGGGCGCTACGGCTACGCAGCGGCCTATGCGGTCATCATCTTCTTCATCTTGCTGGTGTACGGCCTCGGCACCAACCGCATGACCAAGGCCTCGGAAGGCGCGTTCGATTGATGGAGGCCGCACGATGAGAAAGGTCCGCTGGTATCATCAAGTTCTGGCTCAGGTCGTCCTGGTCCTCGTCAGCGTGGTGACCTTGTACCCGGTGCTCTGGGTCGTGAAGATGGCCCTGAAGACGGGCCAGGGCTTCGCCATGACGGTCAACCCGCTGCCCACCGAGTTCAGCCTCGAGAACTTCGCCTACGTCATCGGTCGGACCGACAAGGACGGCACCTGGCTGTTCGGCTACCAGTTGTTCAACAGCGTGGTGATCTCCGTGGCGACGACCTTGATCGGCGTCTTCCTCGCCTGCACCGGCGCGTATGCCTTCTCCCGCTTCCGTTTCCCCGGGCGGCAGGCGGGGTTGATGAGCTTCCTCGTCACTCAGATGTTCCCCGGCGTGCTGATGATGATCCCCTTGTTCGTGATCCTCCAGAAGTTAGGGGCGATCACCGGCGGCGTCGTCGGCCTCAACAGCATCTGGGGTCTGGTGATGGTCTACTCCACCACGGCGATCCCCTTCTGCGTCTGGATGCTCAAGGGGTACTTTGATACCATCCCCAAGGAGTTGGAGGAGTCGGCCCTGATCGACGGCGCGACCCAGCTCCAGATCTTCACCCGGATCATCCTCCCCCTCGCCCGGCCGGCCATCGCGGTCACCGCGCTCTTCTCCTTCATGACGGGCTGGAACGAGTTCATCCTCGCGGCCACCTTCATGAACTCGGAGACCGCCTACACCCTGCCGGTGACCTTGCGCTCCTACGTCGGCTCCTACTCCACCGAGTGGGGCCACTTCGCCGCGGGCGCGATCATCGTCTCGGTGCCGGTGATGGCCCTGTTCTTCGCCCTCCAGAAGTACCTGGTGGGTGGCCTCACCGCCGGTGCGGTGAAGGGATGAGCCGGCCCGTCGTCCAAGGGGTGTCCGACCCCTCGCCGGGTGGTCCAGGCGCCGGCGGCCGGCTCGGGGAAGGGCGGGGAGAGTAACCGTTTCGCAGGTTTGGGCGCTACGTCCGAGGAGGTTGTCATGCGCAGGATTCTCAGCTCCTTTCTGGCCCTCGCCCTGGTCGGCCTGGCCGTCCCCGTGGCCTTCGCCCAGGTGAAGCTCAGCGATCCCAAGGGGGACGACAAGGGGCCGGGCAAGTACACCTACCCGACCGATGCGG
>JAVEVO010000159.1:0-15956 GCA_034005005.1 Myxococcota bacterium | reverse complement strand
CCACCACGGGCGCCACCAGCTTCAGGGCGGGTCCGGTCATCACCTTGATCGCGTCCTCGATGCTCACCAGGGCGCCGCCCAGATGGCCGCGGCCCAGGGACTTCTGACCCGTCGCGAGGAACTGGTCGATGCTCGCCAGCAGCGGCCGGGCCCCCTCGGGCACCTCGCCCTGGCGCAGGACGGCCAGGCGGTCCCGCACGATGATCAAGGCCTCCGCGAGATCGATGATCCGGAACGGCGCCTCCACGACCGCGTGGTTGTCGACCGCATCCCAGCCCTCCAGCTTCAGGCGCTGGTTGCCCTTGCGCATGTCGCCGAGGAACAGCTTGCCCGACGAGCAGAGCCCCTCCTGGTCGCTGCAGGACAGGTTGCCGAGGAAGCGCGGGCCCGTCTTCGGAGTGCCGCTCAGGTTCGAGGTCCGCTCCAGCACCACGGCCTCGCCCCCGGCAGTCAGCCCGGGCAGCACCGTCACCCGCACCCGCTTCATCCCGGAGAGCGGGTCGCTCGCGTTGAAGCGCGGCGCGGCCTCCTCCCCCTGGAAGAACAAGGGCCAGGTCCGGCTGTCCAGCGGGTCCAGCCCGTCCTGCTGGAACTCGCGCACCTCGAGCACGGGCGGCGTGCCGTCGATGGAGAAGCGGGGGACCGTCTGCGTGGACTCGTTCCCCTGCGCATCCCGGGCCGTGATCCGCACGTAGTAGACCCCGTCCTCGCTGTACTCCACGGTGTAGACGCCCTGCGCGTCGGGAGTCGGCTGGGCGCCCTGGCCGGCGGGCAGGGGCGTCACCGACACCTGGGGGTTCGGGTCCGTGGCGTCCGCGGCCTTGAACTGGACGGTCGCCGTGCCCGTGAGCCAGACCGTGGAGTCCGGCAGGGGTGCGAGGAGCTCGACGCTCGGGTCACCCTTGTCGAGCACCGTCACCTTCACGGTCGCGGTCGCGAGGTTGCCCGCCGGGTCCTTCACCTTCCAGGTCACCGTCGTCTCGCCCGGCGGGAACCAGCGCTCGCCGAAGGCCGGCCCCACGCAGGCGTACCCCGCCGCGGGCGGCGGGACCTCGTTGTCGGCCGCGTCCCGCAAGGTCACGAACAGGCCGCAGCTCAGCTCGTCCGGATAGTAGCCGTTGTCCGTGTAGCTCGGGCGCGGGAGATCGGCCACCAGGTCGGCGGCGGCCACCCCCCGGGCCGAGGTCTGGTCCACCGAGAACGGCACGGGGACGGACCGCGGGTCGATGGTCGGCGAGGTGGTGTCGTTGACCCGGACCGTCAAGGAACCCGTCGCGGCGTTGCCCGAGTCGTCCGTGGCGGTGAAGTGCACCACCCGCTCCCCGACCCGGAACAGGCCTCCCTCCGGCGCATCCGACGTCACGGTCACGGACGCGTCGCAGACGTCCCAGGCGCTGGGGTTCAATGGAACCAAGGTACCAGGCGGCGCCTTGGCCTCCACGGGCTCCGCCACTCCGGGCGTCAGCTCCGGCGGGGCGCCGTCCTCCACCAGCACCGTGCGCACGAGCTGGCGCTGGTTCCCGGCCCAGTCCACCGCCCGGAAGGTCACCTGGCTCAGGCCCAGGGGGTACATCCGCGGCAAGGCGGCCACCACCACCGGCGCGCCGTCGCTCGGCCCCTGCAGGGCGTACGTCAGCTTCGGGTGCAGGTCCAGCCCCTGGTCGTCCAGGGAGGCGGAGAACTCGTAGGGCGCGCCGGCGAGGTCCGTCTGCGGCAAGGTCGCATCCCCCTGGGTCACCGTGATCAGGGGCGCGGTGTTGTCGATGGTGAAGGGCGCCTGCGACAGCACGGTCGAGAATACGCTCGGCGTCCCCTGCAGCTCCGCCACCACCTTCACCCGGTAGAAGTCCTTCCGGTCCGTGAAGGCGGTCGTGGCGAAGGTCGGCGTCAAGGAGACGAACGCGCCGGCCGGCGAGTTGGTCGTCACGGTCTGCTGGCCCACGGGCACGTCGTTCACCGACAGCTTCACCACCGCTGGCAGCCCCGTCGGGTGCGCCACCTTCAGCGTGATCGTCCCCTGCCCGGAGAGCACCTCGCCGCCGTTCGGGGAGCTGAGCACCACCGTCGGCGGCACCGTCTCCGACACCGTCAGGGTCGTGTCCGAGATGTCCGAAGACAGGCCGTACGAGTCGATGACCTTCAGCCCGATCCGGTAGCTGCGGCCGATGACCCAGGTCGGGTTCCCCTTGTTCTCGACGACCGCCCCGACGCAGTCCGTCGCCCCGCACAGGGCGGAGCTGTCGTCATCGGGGCCGTACAGCTCGTCGTTGTCCGTGTCCCAGTAGTAGTGGGCGATCGCGTCGCACGGCTCGTTCGGGTCGCGGGAGCCCGAGCCGTCCAGGTTCACCAGCACCCCGATCTGGTCGTTGACCTTCGTCGTCAGGTAGGGCCCCCCGGGATTGGCGACCGGCTTGAGGTTCCCGAACGACAGGGTCGCGGTCACCGTGTCGACGGCCTCCACGCCCTTCTCGTCCACCACCCGGAGCAGCGCGGTGTAGGTCCCCAGGCGGCGGTACTGGTGGGTCACCTGCAGGCCCTCCGCCTCGATGTCGTCGTCGGGATCGCCGACCTTGATCCCGTCGTGATCCGGGTCCGTCGGGTCGTCCCCCGCGTTCTTGGTCACGTCGAAATCCCAGAGATACCGCTGCAATCCCCGGGTCGGCAGGTTGTGGTAGGAGCCGCTGCCGTCGAAGACCATGTCCACGCTGCACCCCGCGCTCGCCGGCTGCACCGCGGCGTCGGCCACAGGCGTCGTGGCGTACAGCCGCAGGGCGACGTCGCTCTCTCCCGCGTTCCCGAGCTGGTCCGTCACCCGCAAGCGCAAGGTGTGCACGGGCAGCCGGCTGAACGGGTCCGCGAGCGCGAACCCGTACGGCGCATACTCCCCGGGCTGCACCGTGAGGGTCGGCGAGGACGTGCGGAACTCCCACGTCCGCTGGCCGTTCACCAGCACCCCGTCGAAATCCCAGAGGTACTCCTGGATCGTGTCGCCGCACGCGGAGTTCGGGTCCTGGGACGGGGACGCGTCCAGCAGCAGGGGCTCGCCCGTCCCGCCCTCCACGTCCTTCGCCCGCGCGATGGGCGGCAGGTTGTCGCCCGAGACCATGACCGGGTGGGAGACCATGGAGCTGCGCCCCTCGGCGTCGGACACCCGCAGGGCCACGATCTGCGCGCCGACCCGGGGCAGGGTCTGCTGGAACAGGGTCTCGTCGAGGTGGCTGTCCGACGGCCGGAAGCCCAGGGCCTCCTGGTAGTTGAAGTCCCACTCGTACTTGCTGATCTGCTGGCCCGGCGCCGGGTGGTACGAGCCGGTCGCGTCGAAGCTCAGGGGCTGTCCGCACGACGCCACGTCCGGCTCGACCCGGAACGCGGCCACGGGCGTCCCGTCCGCCACGAGCAAGGTCGTCGTCACCTGGGCCTTGCCGCCCACCGAGTCCTCCACCTCGAGCACGATGGGGTGGTTCACGTTGTCCTGGGGCAAGAGCCCGGACTGCAGCCAGCCCTCGATGGTCGCCCACGGCACCGTCGTGCCGCCCGTCGCCAGGGGGCCGACCTCCCAGGTCCGCTCACCATTCACGAGCTTGCCGTCCAGGTCCCAGCGGAACCACTTCGGCGCGTCCCCACACCCGGCGTCGGGATCCGTGGCGCTGCCGGCCAGCACCAGCGAGGTCTTCAGCTCGCTGTCCACGAAGTACGGGCCCCCGGCCTGCGCCACCGGCGGCAGGTTGCCGTCCCGGTTCGACACCGTCAGCGTCGTGCTCGCCTCCCGACCAGCCAGGTCCGACGCGGTGAGGGTCACGGTGTAGACGCCGAACGACTGGTACTTGTGCTCTACGATCTCGCCAAAATCCGCGGCGGTCTCATCACCAAAGTCCCAGCGCAAGGTCGTCACCGTCTCGTCCGGGATCAGGTGTCGCGTCCCGGCCGCGTCGAAGGTGAACCAGCTCGAGCAGCTCCCCACCGCCGGGGTCGCCGCAGCCCGGGGCAGGATCGCCTGCGCGAGGATCGTCAGGGGCCGGGTGTCCTGGGCGATCACGCCCGTGGAGTCCTTCACCGTCAGGCGGAGCACGTGCACGCCGAGCGCCTGCAGCCCCACGTACTGCGCCATCGCGGCCCAGCTCAGTTGCAGCTTCAGCGCCGGCTTGGGGTCGTCACCCGGCAAGGCGCGGTTCCAGACGATGTCGTCCACACCATCGCCGGTCACGTCCCAGCCCACGTAGTCCAGGCTGTTGCCGTCGGGGTCGGTCGTCCCCGTGGCGCTCAGCGAGAATCCCTCCTCGCGCTCGATGAACACGCCCTGCTGGCCGACGCCGAAGACGATGTTCGGCGGGTTCGAGGCCAGCCGCCGGAAGCGCACCGTGAACGGCAGGCTCTTCGACTTGCCGAGGTTGTCCGTCACCGTCAGGGACAGCTCTTTCTGGATCGGGTCGCCGCCCTCCCACTCCGCCCGGAGGGAGTTCAGGTCCACCGTCATGTCGACCTTGGACCCCGAGACGCTCTGCAGCGAGTCCGTCCGCTTCCACGACCAGCTCACCACCGAGAGGCTCGGATCACCGTGGTACGAGCCCGTCCCGTCCAGCTTCACCACGGCCTTGCCGTCGGCCGCGCGGATCGGCACCTCGGGCTGGGGGCCCCAGTCCGGGACCGGCACCGGCAGGCGGCTGTAGATCGGCACCTGGGCCGTGGCGTACCCCGCGGCGCCCGCGGTGTCGGTCACCCGCAGGCCGATCTGCAGGGTCGGCAACCCCGTGCGGGGGTCGGCCGGGTAGCTGCCCGGGGGCAGCTTGTCCTTCACCTCGGCCCACTGCACCGTCGCCAGCTCACCCGTCTTGTCGTCGTACTGGCCGTCCTCGTCCAGGTCCCAGGCGAACTCCACCGCACCGTCGCCGCAGTCCTCGTTGGGGTCCACCGTGCCCCGGGCGTCGAGCTGCAGGGCCTCGCCTTCGGCCCAGGCGTAGGGCCCGCCGATGTCCACCTCCGGCGCCGCGTTGCCCTGGTCGACCACCACCGGCTGCCCGTAGGCCAGGGACACGAACCCCTGGTCGTCGGTCACCCGCAGGACCGGATAATAAGTACCAAAGGCCTCGTACTTGTGCAGGACCTTGTTCCCTTGCGCCTCGGCCCCGTACTGCTCGAACGCGGCCAGCACCTGCGCCGGGGTCACCCCCGCCTGCCCGGCCTCCGGCAGGTCGAAGATCCAGGCGTACTGGACGACCGCGTGGTTCGGGTGGCCGTGGCTCGACACGGTCCCGTCGAACTGCAGCTCCTGGCCGCACCCCGCCGGGTTGGCGGACACCAGGTACCCGGCGTAGGGGCCGTTGTGGTAGATCGTGAGCGTCGTCAGGGCCTTGCCCACGTTGCCCTTCTTGTCCTTCACCTCCAGCATGAGCTGGAGCTTCGGCTGCCCCGTCAGCGGGTGGGCGATGTACTGGGCGCGGGACAGCCCCTTGGCCTTCAGCAGACCGTACAGGGTCGGCCAGGACACGGTCGGCAGCTCGCCCACCGCGTCGGTGTAGGTCCCGTTGACGTCCAGATCCCAGCCCCAGCTCGTCAGGAGGTCGCCGCAGTTCTCGTCCGGGTCCGAGGAGCCCGAGCCGTCCAGCAGCAAGTTCGTGCCCTGCCGGTCGTCCTCGCCCAGCCACGGCTGCGCCAGCCAGGTGCTGACCTGGTACGGACCGCCCGCGTCGCCCCACGGTGCGTTCTGCGCCTCCACGGTGAAGGGTTTCTGCAGCACCATCACCGTCCCCGCGTCGTCCTTCACGCGCAAGGTCAGCCGGTAGCTGCCCATCTGGGTGTAGATGTGGCCCTGGGTCTTCCCCACGGACTCGACCTGGAACGGGAACGTCGCGGGGTCCTGCGCGACGTAGTCCACGTCGTTCTCCCAGTCCCACTCGAAGGACCGGAACTCCCGGCGCGGATCGGGATGACGCGTGCAGCTCGCATCCACGGTGACTTCCTGGTTGCAGCCGGCAGTCCCGGGGGGCATCATCGTGAAGCAGATCTCGAACCGCTTCTGGTAAATGGTCAGCGTGCTGAAGGACTCCGACTCCCGCCCGGTGGAGTCCCGCACCACGAGCTTGATCGGGATCGCCTGGTTGCGGGGCAGGAGCTTACCGTCCTTGTCCTTCAGACCGCTCAGGGTCGCCCACGACAGGGTGCCGGTGAGCTGCTCGGAGTCCGCGACGGCCTGGTCCGCGGGGATGTACCACTTCGCGGTCAAGGCGTCGGCCCGGCACGCGGTGTTGGGATCGCTCGCGGTCCCCGCGAGCACCAGCGGCTGCTCCTCCGAGATCACGTACGGGCCGAGCGCGTTCGCCGACGGGGGCGCGTCGAGCTGCGGCAGCACCTCCAGGTTGGAGATCACGTAGATGTTGTACTTCGGCGGGTCGTTGTCGTCCTTGACCCGCAGGGCGGCGTTGTAGGAGCCCGCGCTCAGGTACGTCCACACGGGCGCCATGTCCTTGCTCGTCGTGTGGAACGCCTTCTTGGCCAGATCGTACGAGTCGTTCGGCAGCGCGCCCGCGCCCGTCCAGGTCACCTGCTCGAAATCGGCCTTCGTCGGGACCGCCGGCGCGTCGAAGAGCCACTGGTAGTCCACGATCTGCCGGCTCTGGCTGAGGTGGTAGCTCTGCGCGTGGGTGAAGGTGATCTTGCCGAAGCCCCCGCCCTGGCACCCCTCGTCGACCTTCAGGGGCGTCGCCGCGCCCGCGGCCACCGGGTCCGGGTCGAACAGGGTCGGCGTTAACACCAGGCCCTCGCCCCAGGCGGTCATGGTGGAGGTGCCGACGTAGGAGTAGGCGCCGGCCTTGCTGGTGCAGCGCTGCTTGACCTTGCCGTCCACCTCCTGGTTGTTGATGTAGTAGTACGAATAGTCTCGGAACCAGTCGACGTTCTTGCCGCCGTTGACGACGTACTTCTCTTCCGGCTCGATGGTCCGCAGCCCCTTCTGGATCGAGTAGTGCCCGTAGTGCCGGCCCATCTGGGTGCCGTCGAAGATCGTCGCGGTGTCGCAGAAGTTGCCGCCCTCCCAGCCGTTGCCGATCCCCTCGCCGGCCCAGTACCAGGAGGAGCCGATGTAGTCGAAGGCCAGCTTGTAGCGGTCGTAGACCTGCTGGTTCGTGTAGGCGGTCAGGTTGCGCCCGGTGGTGTCGAACTTGCCGGCCACCCCGTTGAGCTTGTTCGCGCCCAGCCAGCCGAAGCCCACGAGGAGCCCACCGGTGAGGTGGGGGTTGGTGTTGTTGGAGTGGCCCCCGGAGAGCTGGTAGTAGCCGGAGCCCGTGGCCGTGCTCTGGTACGAGAAGAGGTAGTTGGGCACGCGGTTGCGGCAGTTGAGGTTGACGATGACCCCCTGCTTGCTCATGGCCTTGTCCGCGGCCTCGAGACCGATGGTCGCCCACTGGGAGAGGGAGCCGACGGGGTTGCCGCCCCGGGCGCCGTAGCCCCAGCCGCCATCGTAGGAAGGGCTCCGGGTCTGGTTGTTGCAGACCCCGTCCACCACCTGTTGCACCATCCACTCCACCGAGTGGCCCGCGCAGTGCCCGGCCTGGCAAGTGGTGCCGCCCATGCCCGAGGAGGAGAGCGCACCGAGCACGGCCCCCGTGAGGTAGTGGTTGTAGATCCAGTAGGACTTGCCGTCGTTGGTGCCGGCGATGGCCGCTTTGCCGTCGTCGCCCTCGGTGACGTCGGTGCCGCTGGAGGCCGAGTTGTCGATGGACCAGTTGGAGGCCGGCCAGGAGCCCGAGGCCGCATGGCTGGACACGATGAAGTTGAACAGGCGTCCCGCGTCCTCGGCATACGGGTCGTTGTCGTAGCGGTAGAGGTTGGCGGTCTTCCACTCCGCGGACATGACCTTGGCGTCGGCCTCGGCGCCGTCCACGTAGCCGGGGTAGGCCGGGATGTGGCCGTTCTGGCTGAGCACCCAGAGGTGGACCGCGCTGGCGTTCTTGTGGACGTTCCAGCCGTAGCTCGTCATGTAGCTGTTGGACCCGGCGTGGGTGTAGCCGGTGTAGGTGGGGCTCCCGTGCCCGGACCGCCCCGAGACCTGCTTGTGCAGGTACCACATCGCGTCGTCGAGCGCGACGTCCCGCTTGATCCGCAGGGACTCGTCGTTGTCCCCCTCGCAGTCCTCGTTCGCGGAGCAGGGGAAGTTGGTCACCGCGCACTTGCTGTTGCTGCAGGTCGCGGGGATCGGGGCCCCCGCGGAGTCGAGGTAGGGGCGGGCGGTGTACGCGTAGGTGTCGGGCTCGCTCCCCCGCGTGCCCCGCCCTTGGGGCACCTCGGCGAAGACCATGACGTAGTAGTTGCCGTAGGCGCTGTCCGCGTTGGCGGAGCACTTCACCTCGACGGTGGCCACGAACAGCTTCTTCTTCACCTGGTTGCGGTTCTGGAAGGGGAGCTGCGCCCGGCACTCGAGGTTGTAGCGGGTGCTCGCCTGGATCCAGCCCCCCGCGCCCTCGGTCTTGTCCGCGCAGTCGTCCCCCGGGTCATCGTCCGCCCACAGGCCGTTGCCGTTGATGTCCCAGCGGTACAGGGGCGTCTCGCAGGCCTCGGCACCGATCGGTCGCGCGATGGCCTTGAAGGTCGTCGGGTGCTTGTTGTAGGCCGGGTGGGGCAGCTTGATGTCTTTGAGCGTGTAAGGAACCGGGATTACTTGTGGTTTTGCCTCCGCAGGCCGGACCGGCAGTGCGAGGAACAGGCCGAGGCAGCTCGCCAGGAGCGGGACCCGGGACCACGGGGAGGGGCGGGAAGCGGGGCTGGCTGGCATCCGGACTCCTCTCGAACACGGGACATGAATCCCAGTTTCCCGAACAGTGTAGCGGCTGGAAAACGAGTGGACAACAGGCCACTGTCGCGCCCCAGGACGACCGGCCCGCCAGGGAAGCAGCGCCGGTCCGCCGGGCCGGAGACGCGACCGCGGGAGCGCGCCGGCGACCTCAGGGGAGAGACGAGGGTGCGTCCGGGGGTGGCCCGGAACGGAGCGCAGCCGCGAGCTCCTCCTGCCACCGGGCGCCCGCCGCGCTTGCCTGCAGGGACTGCAGGGCCGAGCGCGCCCAGGGCTCGCCGAGCTCGCCGAGGAGCTGGATGGCCAGGCCGCGGACCGGGGCCTGGCGCCGCCCGAGCAGCCGGAGCAACAGGGCGCGCCCCTCCGCCTCGCCGAGCCGCGCCAGCGCGGCCGCGGCCCAGACCTTCAGGACCGGCGAGACGAACCAGCGTCCGAGCACGGTGCGCAGCGCCGGGAGCGCGGCCGGGTCCGGGCGGCGGAAGAGGGCGGCCGCGGCCTGCGGACCGTAGTCCCGGTGCCGCAGCAGCTCGACGAGCAAGGGCGTCCCCCGGGGATCGTCGAGCCGGCTGAGCGCGATGGCCGCCTCCACCCGCACGGCCTCGTCCGGATCGTCGAGCCGGGCGGCCAGCTCGGGAGCCGCAGCCCTGAAGCCGAGGTCCCCGAGGGCCGCGGCGGCCGCCGCGCGGACGCCCGGGTCGGTATCGGCGAGCGCCCCCCGGAGGGGCTCAGCGGCCGCGGGGAGCGCGAAGCCCGCGAGCGCGACCACGGCCTGGAAGCGGACGTCGGCCTGGGCATCGGCGAGCAGCTCGACGAGCAAGGGCACCGCGCGGGGGTCCCCGATCAGCCCCAGGCCCGCGATCGCGGCCTGGCGGGGAGAGGGATCGGGGTCCTCCCGGGCGAGCGCGACCAGCCGGTCATAGGCCGCAGCGGGGTCCAGCTCGGCCAGGGCGGTCACGGCCGCGGCTCGCACCAGGGGGTGCGCATCGGCCACGAGCGGGACCAGGAGCTCCCGCGCCGTGGCGGCCTGCGCGGGCGCAGCCCCGCCGAGCCGGCGGGCGGCGTCGAGTCGGGCAGCCGGTGAGGTGCTGGCCGCATCACGGCAGGCAGCCTCCCAGGTGAGCTGACGAGGCAGCTCGAACATGGTCGATTCTCCTCGGGAAAGAGAGACTGGCGCGCCCCCGCGGGGGTGCGGGATCAGTAGGCCTTCTGCCCGGCCGGGAGGCAGGCCTTGATCGTGCCCTCGACGAAGGCCTTCTGCTTGAGCAGGTTCTCGAAGGCCTCGTCCGCGGTCTCGCCCACGGGCGCGACGACCGGAGCGGGCTCCGCGGCCTTCGGCTTGGCCCCCTTGGCCGTGGCCGCGGGCGGGGCCGGGGCGGGCGCGGCCAGCTTGCGGTTGAGCTTGTTCACGACCGCCTCACGGTTGCCGTCGGTGATCTCGTCGTCCGGGCTCAGGCCGTAGGCCTCGAGCAGCTTCTCGTACAGCTCGCTCATGCTGGTCTTGTAGACCTGGCACTCGGCCGGGCTGCGGGGCAGGTCCTTGGAGTTGTCGATGGACCGCCGGAACAGCCGCAGGACCTTCTGGATCTCCTCCTTGCTGGCGGTGCCCTTCATCAGCAGGGCCAGCTTGGCGTTCATCGCGGAGAGCAGGTCGGAGAAGAAGGTGTACTCGAGATCGGTGTACAGCCGCTCGACCTTCATCCCGCCGTCCAGGGAGCCGACCTTGGGCGCGGCCGCCGCGGGCGCGGCCGCGGCCGCCGGGGCCGTGCTCCCCCCGAGGAGCCCGCCGATGGCCCCGCCGAGACCGCCCATGCCGGCGAGCTTGTTGACCAGCACCTTCTTGGCGTCCTGGCCCCGGACCACGGCCACCGCGCCCTGGATCAGGTCGGAGACGCCGACGTCGAGCAGCCCCTTCTTGGTGTCCGCGGGCACCACCTGGGCCTCCCGCAGCACCTCCTTGGGCGAGATCGTGGTGGGGATGGCGAACTTGGCCTCGGCTGCGACGAGGCTGGCCGCGGCCTCATCCAGCTTGCCGAACTGCATCTGGCGGTTGGCTTCCTTGATGTCCTCGATGATCGGGTTCTCGTCGAAGTAGCGCTTGCCCATGACGACGTTGAGCACGATGTAGGGCGTGTAGGTGTACTCTTCCTTGGACTGGCGCAGCTTGAGGTAGCCGCCCTCGTAGTAGGCGTCCTGCTGCAGGTAGCCGCCGTCGATCCGCTGCGGGAAGTTGTTCGTGGCGGCCGCGAGGGACTCGTAGGCGGTGGCCGGGGGGACCGCGACGACGATGTACCGCCCCTCGGTGAGGATCAACTGCTCCTGCAGGCCGGTGACGCTCAGGGCCGGCAAAAAGTCGACCTGCTTCATCGAGAACACGTGATCGTTGGCGTTGGCGTACTGGAAGACGCGATCGGCCACCTCGGAGGCGACCTCGTAGAACAGCCCGGTCCCGAAGGCGCCCGCGAGCCAGGTGCTCACGCGGAGCTGCTGCATGACCTCCTTGCCCTTGTTGTACCAGCGCTTGGCCTCCTCGGAGTTGTCGAGCTCGGTGATGGAGAAGCCGATGCTGATGGTGCGATTCTTGTATCGAACCGGGAAGTTGAGGCTCTTGTTCTGGATCTGCAGGAAGCTGTGCTTCTTGACGTTCACGATCTCGAGGATCTCACGGTACTCCTGGTTGTCGGGCAGCAGCCCCTTGATGCGGACCTCCACCGCGAGCTCGGACTGGCCCACCCACTCCGGCAGGTTGCGGAAGTAGACCCGCTCGATCTGCAGGGTGAGGTAGTGGACGTCCGTCACCGCGCCGACGACGTCCGCGGAGCGCACGTACCCGGTGCAGATGGGCTCCCCCGCGCCGGTGTAGCCCGTGGCCGAGCCCGCGCAGGTCCGCACCGTGCGGTGGTCGTCCCAGTTGACGGCCAGGTTGCTGGCGGCTCCGCCACAGGCGGCGAGGAAGAGCCCGCCGAGGGCGAGCAGCAACAGAGAGGCTCTCATGGACATCGGGCAACTCCTCTCGTCGGGCGGAGGCCGCAGCCGGCAGGGATCGACGGCTGCGAGTCTCGCCTGGTCAACCACGAGCCCGCAAGATACCCCCGGACGCGAAAAAAGAGAATGGGATCCAGCGGTGTGCGACCAGAGGCATGGATCCCCGGCAGGCAGCCTGGTATCCTCCGCATCCGTCCGGAACGACACGCGAGGAAGCGGATGAGCACGACGACGCCGAGCCGGTCACCGGCTGCCCCCCTGGCCCTGGGCCTCTTGCTGCTGACCGGCTGCGGCGGCGCCGCCCGACAGGTCCCCCACCCCGCCACCCCGACGGCCGCCGCGCCGGACCAGGCCCCGAACCCGGGCGACCCGCTGGTGCACGTGGTGACCCGCTACCCGCAGCAGCGGTTCCTGACCGCCCGGGGCGAGGGCCCGACCGCCGCGGCGGCCCGGGACGCGGCCCAGCGGCTGCTGCTCGAGACCATCCAGTCCCGGGTGCGGGCCGTCACCATCGACCCCGCGGCCTGCAACGAGCCCGGGTGCGCGGACCAGGGGAGCTTCTCGGCCGGGCTGGTGCGGGAGGTCCCCCCCTTCAAGCACGCCGCCCTGATCCGCCAGGAGGGCCCCTTCCCGCACGCCGGCGGCTTCGTCGCCCTGGCCACCCTGCGCCGGGACGAGGTCGCGCCCTTCGTCGAGGAGGAGACCCGGGTAGCCCGGGAGAAGCTGGAGGCCTGGCGGCGCGAGATGCGCCTCGCGCTGGAGACCAAGGCCGCGAGCCGGGTCCTCGAGCGCTGCGCCGAGGGCCCCGGGCGGCTGCTGAAGGACCTGGAGCAGGCCCGCTTGACCCTGGCGGTGATCCAGAGCGACGCGACCTCGTACACCGCGTCCGACGACCTCAAGTCGGTGCTCGGCCTGCGACACCAGGCCAAGGCCTTGCTGGGCGGGACCCCGACCACCGTCGTGCTGGTCGGCGACGGCGGCGACGCGAAGAACGCGCCGCGGGTGGCCAACCTGGTCCTCCAGCAGGTGGTGGAGCAAGGCCTCCAGGCCCAGCTCGCGGCCAAGGCAGGCAGCCAGGGCCTGGTGATCCTGGTGCGCCCCGAGATCACCTGGACCCAGGACGGCTTCCACTTCCTGCGCACCGGGGTCGACCTCGAGGCCCGCTTCGCCGGCACCGCCGAGGCCTTCCTCAAGGTCAACGTCGAGGGGAACCGGACCAAGGCCGGCGGCGTCAAGCCCGAGCACGCGCTGCGTGACAGCCTCAAGCTCCTCGAGAAGATCCTCGCGCAGGAGTTCAAGCCGAAGCTGCCCGATCTCGCCTGCCAGGCCGCGCTGGACTAGTACCTGGACACAGCAAAGATGACCGGTTGGCAAACAGAGGGTTGCTGGTGGCGACCGGCCTCTGCGCCGGTCGCTGGGCCTCCTTGCTCGCCAGGTCCTGGATCAGCAGGGGTGAGGGGCTGGTGCCGACCTGTCGGCCGGCACCCACCAGTCGTAAAGAAGGGTGGCAACCGGCCGCGGCAGGGTGGCGACCGGCCTCCGCGCCGGTCGCTCGGCCTCCTTGCTCACCAAGTCCTGGACCACCAGGGGTGAGGGGCTGGTGCCGGCACAGAGGCCGGCACCCACCAGTCGGAAAGAAGGGTGGCGACCGGCCGATGCAGGGTGGCGACCGGCCTCCGCGCCGGTCGCTGTCGTCGCGCCCGCCGTGGGGAGGTCGGCCGGGAAGCCCACCACCCGCGGCTGGGCATCGACACAATCAACAGGACAATGCGCCGGCCCCAGGAGCCGCAGGGCGTCGGCGACGGGACCGGGACCCTCTCCTTGCTCGATCCGGCCCGCCGGACGGAAGACGGGGGGGCGTCCGACTGCGACCCGGTTTGTCGCAGCGCTGCGTAGGATGCGAGGTCGTGATATCGTGCCGGTGCAGCTCGCGACACCCCCAGCCTGCCCTGGAGGTCGACCGCGAGGCCGCGCCGCGCCCAGCCGGCAGGAGGCCAGCCGCCCTGCCGCCCCACGAGGAGACGTGCGACCGATGACGACGACCAAACCCCTCCGCTTCCTGCACACCGCGGACTGGCAGCTCGGGCTGCGGGTCCGCTACATCCCCGGCGACGCGGGCGCCGAGGTGCGCAACGCCCGGCTGCGCACCGTGCGACGGATCCGGGAGGTCGTACAGGAGCAGGGGGCCGAGTTCGTCATCGTCGCCGGCGACACCTTCGAGAGCCACGGGCTGCGGCCGGACACCGTGCGGCAGGCCCTCGACGCCATGCAGGAGTTCCCCGTCCCGATCTACCTGCTGACGGGCAACCACGATCCCGGCACGCCCGACTCCCTGTTCCAGTCCCCGATCTGGCAGCGCGAATGCCCGCCCAACGTGAGGCTGCTGGTCTCCACGGAGCCGGTCCAGGTCCGCGACGACGCCTGGTTGCTGCCCTGCCCGGTGCTGGACCGCAACCCCCTCGACGACCCGACGGAGCACCTCGGCCCCGGCTTCGGTCCAACATCGGGCTTCCGGATCGGCGTCGCGCACGGCGGCATCCGCGAGATCCTCGAAGGGCTGGGCGAGGACGAGCTGGAATCGGAGGCGACCATCAGCCGCGACACCTGTGCGCGGGGCGCGCTGCACTACCTGGCGCTCGGACATTGGCACGGCTGCCACCAGGTGGACGAGCGGACCTGGTACTCGGGCACGCCGGAGGCGACCCGGTTCAAGGAGAAGGTCCCGGGACGGGTCCTGCTCGTGGAGCTTCCCGCGCCGGAGGCGCCCCCCGTGGTCACGCCGATCGAGGTACAGACGCTCCGCTGGCACAAGCTCGAGATGGAGCTCGACGACGAGGCGACGCTCCTGGGTCTGGAGCAACGACTCGAGGCCTTCCCCGACAAGAAGGACACCCTGCTCGAGCTCACGCTCGCTGGCACCCTGAGCCCGGAGCTCGCGGCGCGGCTCGAAACGGAGGTGCTCACCCGGGCGAGGGATCGCTTCCGCTGGCTGCGAGTGCACGACGAGCGGCTGCACGTGCTGCTCGACGAGCACGCGCTGGACGACATCGGCCGCGAGGGCTGGATCGGCGACGTGGTCACGGCGTTGCAGCATGACCCGGCCCCGGAGTCCGCACGGGCGCTGCGGCTCCTCTACCGCCTGTCCCAGGAGGTGCAGCCGTGAGCCTGTACGTGAAGAGCCTCGCCCTGGAGAACGTCGGCATCCTCCGCACCCACATCGACCTCGGCCTCTTCGATCCGGAGATCACGCTGATCACCGGTGCGAACGAGACCGGCAAGTCCACCGCCGTGGAGGCCCTGCGCTGCGCCCTGTTCGAGAAGCACAATGCGAAGCATGCCAAGATCACCGCGCTGCAGCCCCACGGGACCAGCCTCGCGCCCGAGGTCTGGGTGGAGTTCGAGCTGCTCGGCAAGACCTACCGGCTGCACAAGCGCTTCCTCCGGCAGGCCGAGGCCACCCTCGACATCGACGGAGTCCGGCGCTTCGAGGGCGCGGCGGCCGATGACGCGGTCCTGCAGTGCCTCGGCGCGCAGCCGCCGGGCAGGCAGGGGTCCAGACCCGAGCTGATGGGCCTCTGGGGCCTGCTGTGGGTCTCTCAGGACAAGGCCGCGTCCGCCGACCCGGCGAGCCAGCTCGGCGCGGAGACCCGGGGTGCCTTGCAGGAGGCGATTGGCCGGCTGGTGGGGCAGGTCGTGGGCGGCCGCACGGGGGAGCGGCTGCGCGTCCGGATCCAGGAAGAGGCCAGCCGCTACTGGACCGAGACGACCCTCAAGCCGACCGGCGAGCTGAGCGCAGCCCTCGACAGGCGCGAGGCGGCCCGGCAGCGCGTCACCACGCTACAAACGGCCCGGGCCCAGGTCGAAGACCAGGCGGCCCACTACGCCTCCAGCCAGGCCCGGCTCGGCGAGCTGCTCCGTGAGCAGCCTCGGCTGCAGCAGGAGCGCGCGCGCGTCGAGCGGGAGGCCCAGCAGGCAGCCGGCCTGCAGGCCGCGGCCGCGAAGGCGAGTCAGGAGCTCGAAGTCGCCCGCACCCGGGAGGAGCGCGCCCGGGATCAGCTCCAGGCACGTCGGAGCATGGCCACCAGGGCCACGGAGCTTGCCGCCCGGGTCGCGCGCGAGGCCGAGACCCTGGCCGAGCTGACCCGCACGCAGGAAGCGCGGGCCGCGACCGAGGTCACCGCGGCCGCGGTGC
>JAVEVO010000019.1:0-68841 GCA_034005005.1 Myxococcota bacterium | reverse complement strand
GGGTGATCCGCTCGGCGACGCGCAGCTCGATCTGCTCCTCGCCGGGGGTGTAACCGATGGGCACGCTCTGGAAGCTCTCCAGCCGCTGGCTGTCGGTCACCACGAGGCTGAGCTGGGTGAAGGTCGTGCGCAGGCCGTTGGGGTGCACCTCCACCGCCCGCAGCACGAAGGGGCGGTAGGCTCCCGTCGCCGCGGCATCCGGGGGCCGGGGGATTGCCCGCAAGGTGTCCGTGGGCAGGGCGAAGCGATCCTCGAGGGTCTGCTCGCCCGGGGACAGGAAGCGGAGGTACCGACGCAGGTCGGTGTCCTGCGGGCGCAAGGCGAGCGCCTGCTGGAGGGAGTCGAGGGCCGCGGCGCGCTCGCCGGCGAGGAGCTGCTGGCGCCCGAGGGTCTCGAGGAGCAGCGGATGCTCGGGGAAGGTCTGGCGCAGGCGCTGCAGCTCGACGAGGGCCTCGGCGCGCCGGTCGTTCTCGGCGAGCAGCCGGCAGCGGCGCAGACCGTAGTCGAGGGAGTGGGGCCAGATCTGCAGCACGGTGTCGAGCTGGCGGAGCATGCCCGCGAGGTCGCCGAGGTCGCCGTACCAGGCCAAGAGCAGGCTGCGCAGGGAGAGGTTGACCTCGTCCAGGGCGATGGCCCGCTCGAGGGTGGCGACCGCCTGCCGCTTCAGCCCCTGGCGGCTCTGCTGGCGCGCGAGGGCTTGCAGCAGCCCGGGATGGCGGGGGTAGACCCCATGCAGCCGGTGCAGCTCGACGAGGCCCCGGGCTCGCTGCTCGAGCTCGTCGAAGCGCTCGGCCCAGCGCTGCCGGGCGAGGACGTTGCCCGGATCGACCGCGAGCAAGAGGTCGTCGGTACGCCAGGCGTGATCCGTGTCCCCGCGACGATCGTAGTGGCGGGCCAGCCCCTCGAGGGCCGGGACCCAGCCCGGCGACAGGCGCAGGGCCTCCTCGAAGGCGGCGCGCCGGCCGTTCTCGTCGTCGGCGAGGGCCTCGGCGAGGCCGAGGAAGAGGTCCGCCCGGGCGGGAGCGAGCTGCACCGCCTCGCGATACAGGCCCGCGTCCCGGCCCTCCCGCCGGTCCGCCGGGCCGAGCCGGCTCTCGAGGAAGGCCCGCAGGGCCAGCGCCTCGGCGACGACCGCGGGCTGGGGACGCTTCCCGGAGCGGGCCCGGTCGAGCGCGGCCTGGGCGAGCTGGAGGGGCTCGACCAGGCCCGGGGGGACCGGGAAGCGGGCGGGGGCCGGGAGACGCGCGGTCGAGACGTCCGGAGGCGCGGCCGCGAAGCGCAGCCCCGGCACGGGACCGCCATCGAGGCGGGTGATCCGCAGGTAGCTCGTCCAGCCGCCCGTCTCGTGGGCGACCTTGAGGAGGAGCCGGTGCCAGCCCGCCTCCAGGACGAGGGGGATCGCCTCCTGATCGAATGCGGCCTCCCGGCGGGCCGGGTTGCGGTGCACCTCGACCCCGTCGACGAAGACCTTCACCCCGTCGGCGGAGCCGACGCGCAGGGCAATGGGCCCGCCCGCCGGCAGCGCGAAGCCGACCTCGAGGTAGGCGAGCACCTCGTCGGCGCGGGCGAACAGGGGGGCGAGGTCGACGCGGCCGAGCGCGCCGAGGCCCGGGAGGGTCCGCCAGCGGATGTCTCCCTCCACGCCGGCGTAGCTCGGCGCCGGCGGCTCGCCTCCCCGAGCCTCCAGCTCGGGGAGGTAGGGCTCGTCGAAACCGCTGCCCCCGTGGTTCTGGAAGGGGCCGAGGACCCGCCAGTCGGGGGGGAAGCCGAGGGCCGCGAGCTGGCGGCGCGCCTCGTCGAAGCGTCCTACCCGCTGCTCGGCCGCCGCGAGGTACCAGGAGGCCCAGCTCCGGAGCAGCGGGGGGAGATCGTGCCGGGCGGCGAAGGCGGCCAGGACCGGACGCAGGCCATCGGGGTCCGCGAGCCGGGACCGCTCCTCCCAGAGCCGGATCAGCAGCGCATAGGCCTCGGGGAGGAGGCGACGAGCCTCGAGGCGCTGCAGCAGCCGCTGGACCTCCCCCTCGTGGAAGCCGCCCGCCGCGGGCGCAGCGGGGAGCGGGGCGAGGGGGGCACGTGGGGGGGCAGCCGGCGGGAGGCCCTGGGCCGTGACCGGCAGCAGGCCGAGCAGCAACAGCCAGCCGAGCCTAGCCCAGCGTGCGCGGGGAAGGGACCGGGTCGCCCCGTACTTTGGCATCACTCTCCGACGATCAAATAGAACTTTCCTCACTGGGGAACCACCCGCCACAGCTCTCCCCCCACCACCACCCACAAGACGCCCGCGGGATCGGCCGCCACCCAGGAGGCGGCCTCGGGCGGCAGGCCATCCTCGAGGCCGAGGCGGCGCACCAGCCTCCCCTCCACGATCTGGACCACCTCCTCCCCGGCCACGGCCCAGAGGGAGCCGTCCGCGGCGCGGGAGAGGGACCGGACCGTCACGCCGGCCAGCTCGTCGACGGGCTCGCCGCCGAGGGACCCGGCCTCGCGGGGCGCGCTGGCCTCCAGGGAGAACCGCACGAGGCCCGCGGCTGTTCCCACGTACAGCTCCGCCCCCGGCCCCCAGGCCAGGGCGAGGACATCGTCCGTGGGCAGCTCGCCGCCGGTGGTCTCCCGGGTGTGCCGGATGAACTCGAAGGAGCCGGCCGGAGCCTCGCAGAGCCCGGCCTCGGTGGCGACCCAGAGCCGCCCGGTGGGATCGACGAGCCCGGCCCGCCCCCGCAGCCCGGCCAGCTCGCCGAGCTGCGCGGGGGGGACCCGGAAGGCGCCACCTCCTTGCAGGAGGAGCCGGACCGCACCCCGGGGGCCGAGCGCGAGCACCTCGCCTCCCGGCGTCACCAGCACGAGGTCGAGGACCAGCTCGTCGAGCTCACCGAGGTCGAGCCGGGTGACGTGCCGGCAGACCGGTGCGAGGGCCACGTCGGCGCACACCGCGAGCCCCTGGGCGGTGGCCGCGAGGACGACCCCCGGCTGGGGTGCGGCCAGGGCGCGGACGTCGGCCGCGGGCAGACGGAAAGCCGCGGCGTCCAGCTCCGGGGCCCGATCGAGAGGACCGGCGACGACCATCAGGCCGGACGCGCTGGCCAGGGCCACGCCACCCTCGGGGCGTGCGACCAGGCCCTGCACCACACCCGGTGTGGCGAACAGAGAGCGCGCCGGGGGGAGGTAGCAGAACGCGTCCGCTCGCCACCAGGAGCCGGTGCTGCCCTCGAGCGCGACGGCGACGCACGCGTCGAGCTCCCCGGGCGGGGTGACGAACCAGGCCTCGCGGCCGGGCAGGAGGCTGCGGTCCACGGGTGGGGCCGGCGCGTCGTCGAGGGTGGCCTGCAGCAAGGCCGGGAAGCCCCGACCCGCCAGCCGGAGCAACGTGCCGCCCGTGGCGCGGCCGCAGCGCGGCCACCACCCGCTCACCCCGAGGGGCGGCAGGTAGCGGAACGCGGCCGGCAGCAGGTTGACCCGCTGGCCGAGGTGGCGGGTCTCGGCGTCGGCCTCGCCGAAACCGGGGGGGGAGACGGCCAGCAGGCGGCCGGCCTCGTCGAGCCGGGGGGCCTCCAGGGGCAGCCCCCCCAGCTCGACCTCGGTGGCGGCCGTCAACCCGCTGCCCGTGAGGGTCAGGGAGGTGCCGCCGCCCTGGGGACCGTCGGCCGGCTCCACCCGGGTGATCCGCGGCGTCGGCAGATAATGGTAGGCGCCCACGAGCAGGTCCTCGCCCGCCGGGTTGCGGGCCACGACGTCCACCTTGCCGAGGCCGGGCGGGGTCAACCCGCGCAGGATCAGCTCACCGGGACCGGCTCCCGGCTCGGCCACGAGCTCCCGCAGGGGCAGTCCGCCGAGGAGCACCTCGAGCCCCGCGGGCTGGCCGACGAGGGAGACGGCCACGGCCTCGCCACCCGCCTCGCCGCCTTCGGCGGGCACCACGGCGGCGAGCTGGGGCGGGGTGACGAGCAGCAGCGCCGCGTCGAGCCGGCTCGCCGGACCTTGCTCGTCCTCCAGCACCAGCTCCAGGTCGCGGTCCGTCGGCCACGCGGGCGACGCGGGGATCCGGACGAGCAGTGTGAAGGGATCGAGGAGCTGGGTCTCCTCCAGCACGACATCGGCGAGCAGCAGCCGGGTGACCCGGTCGAGGGACCGGCCGAAGAGCCGGAACTGCCCGCCGCCGGGGGCCGCGGCCAGCCCGGGGAGCAAGGCGGTGGCCACGGGCCGGGAGCCCCCGGTGGGGAGGTAGCGGAAGGCATCGGCGAGCTGGACTCCCTCGCCGTCGGCCTCGACCCGCAGGACCGCGTCGGACGCGGGGCCCGGGGGCGTCTCGCCGGCCAGCAGCCCCTCGTGGAGGACGCGCAGGTGCAGCAGCGGCCGCCCGCCGAGGGTGGCCCGGACCGGAGTGCGGAAGCCGGCGCCGTGAATCTCGATGGGAGTGCCGCCCGCGGTCGAGCCCGTCGCGGGCAGCACCGTGTCGATGGCCAGCCGCCCCGTCGGGAGGTACCGGAAGGCCCCGGAGAGGCGCAGCTCCTCACCGTCGGGCCAGCGAGCGACCAGGGTGGCCGTGCGGCCGGGGATCCCGGGAGGCGTCCGGGCGTGCAGCAGGGAGGGCCCGCGCCGCTGCAGCAGGGTCAGGGGCTGGCCGTCCAGCGAGAAGGTGACGCCCGGTGCGAGGCCGCTGCCGTCCACGGACACGAGGTCCCCCCCCGCGGCCGCGCCCGCAGCCGGCCGGATCCCGACGAGCAGGCGCGCGGTCGGCGGCACGTACCGGAACGCCTCCGCGAGGGTGAGCAGTGGCCCGTCCGCGACGAGGACCCGCAGGGAGGCCGGGCCGACCGGGCCCGCAGGGAGGGTCGCCTGGTAGCGACCGGGCTCGATCCGCACGAGATCGTCGAGGAGGCTCTCGCCGAGCCAGGCTGCAGGGAGCTCGCCGAGGCCGCTGCCGAGGATTGTGACCATGGTACCACCAGCCTGCGGGCCCACGGCGGGCAGCAAGCCGGCGAGACGCGGCTGCGCGTCGGGCAGGCGCCGCAGCGCGCGCTCCTCGAAGACCGTCCCTCGCGGACACGACAGCAGCAGCGGCTGTGGACCGAGGGGGCCTCCCGGATCCCGGAAGCGGAGCTCCGTCGCGCGGAGCCACTCCAGCTCGAGCACCTCCCGGCTGCCGAGGGTCGCCTGGCAATCCCGCGTCAGGCCCGCGCCACGCACGGTCACCAGGGTCCCCGGCTCCTCGCCGACGGTGGCGGGGAAGACGCTCTCCAGACGCGGCGGGGAGGGCTGCTCGTACGCGTACGGGGTCGGGAGCGTGGTCGCGAAATCGGGCGCAGCCGTGACGGTCACCTGGACCAGCCCCTCGCCGGGGGGCGTCTGGCCGAGGAGGACCGCCTCGCCCAGCCGGAAGGGGTCGTCCAGGGGCCGACCGCCGACCGCGCTGCGGGCCGCGGCGGGCAAGGAGCGGCCGACGAGGGCGAGGGGGGCGCCGCCCGCCTCCGGCCCGCGGCCCGGCAAGGCCTCGTCCACGCGGGGCGGCTCCGCTGGCGGGAGCAGCAGCAGGGCCCCATCGACCGTCAGGGAGCCGTGGGCCGCGGTCAGGCGCAGGGCGGCCACGCCCTCCTCACGGGGCAGCAGGCCGACCAGGCGGTCCTCCTCCTGCGCGAGCAGCTCCACCTCGACCCAGCCTCCTCCCGGCGCGACCTGCAGGGACAGGGTCGTGTCCGCGGTGAAGCCTCGCCCCCACACCTCCAGCAGCTCCCCGGGCCGACCCCGCCGGGGCAGCACCTCGTCGACCGCGAGGGGATCCCGGAAGGTGAAGGCCTCCGGCAAGGCCGCCACGCCGAGATCGGTACGCACCACCAGCCCCACCGTACCCTGGCCGCGGGGGAGCAGGAGCTGGAGCTCCCGATCGTCGACGAGGGTGACGTCCTCGAGGAGCTGCCCGTCGCCGGACAGCGCCAGGCCGGGGGCGGAGAAGCCCGCGCCGCGCAGGGTCACCGCCACCGGGGGGTCGAGATCGAGCCAGGACCGGCCGAGGGCGGTGGCGGGCTCGAGCGCGGCCAGGGAGGGCCCGCCGAGATAGGTGAAGCCGTCGAGCAGCCCGGTCTCGCCGCCGGCGGAGCGCGCCGTGACCAGCACGGGCCCCCGGCCGCCCGGGGTCACGCCCCGGATGAGCCCCGGGTCGACCCGCTCGGCCGCCACCAGCGGCGAGTCGCCGAAGAAGATGCGCGTCCCCGCGGTGAACCCGCGGCCGCGCACCTCGACGGGCGTGCCGCCGGGCTCGGGGCCGGACGCGGGGCTGACCTGCTTGATCTGCGGCAAGGGCTCGTACCGGAAGGCCGCGGGCAGGGGGGGGCCAGCGCCCACGCCGCCCACCGCCACCACGTCGACGGCCCCGGCCACGCCCGGGGGCGTGCGGCCGGTGATCCGCCCGGGGGTGCGCACGTCGAAGCGCGGGTCGACGAGGGCGAGGTCGCCCAGGAAGATGCGGGTGTTGGCGTCGAAGCCGGAGCCGAAGACGATGACCGGCGTCCCCCCGGACTCCGGACCGCGATCGGGGTCGATGCCCTCGACGAGGGGGAGCTCGCCCGGCGCCAGGTAGGTGAAGGCGCGCGACATCACCGCCTTGCCATAGGGGCTGACGACCTCGATATCGACGAGCCCCGGCTCGCCGGGGGGGACCCGACCGCGGATCCGGGTGCCGCTCGCCTCGAGCTGCTGCTCCATCAGCGGGCGGGGGCCGATCCAGGCCTCGGTGCCCGGGACGAAGTAGCGGCCGTGCAGCTCGATGTCGACGCCACCGGCGACCGAGGCGCGCCGCGTGGGCTCGACGGAGAGGAGCACGGGGGCGAGGCGGACCGTGAAGGCCTCGGCCAGGGTGAGGAGATCGCCCTGGGGAGTGCGCACCTCGAGGCGATAGGGCCCCGGCGCCAGCTCGGCCACCGCGGCCGGGGCCGGCGAGTCGGCGGACGCGAGCCCCGCGGGCACGATGGCCGTCAAGGCGGTGGAGGAGAGGAAGCGGACGGCCTCGAGGGGCACCTTCCCCGAGGGCCCGACGAGCCAGCCGGCGAAATCCGCCCGCACGCTGGCCTTGCCCGCGGGGCTCACCTCGATCTGGGGGGCGAAGCCTTGCCCCTCGATCACCACCGCGGTCGGCGCGCCGGTGGTCCGACTCGCCGGCACCAGCGCGGTGAGCCGGGGCTGCTCCAGGGCGAGCGGATCGCAGGAGAGCAGCAGCAGGGAGAGCCCCAGCCACCGCCCGACGAGCAGCACCCGGCGGCTCATGGTAGCCTCCAGCCAGCGCTCACCTGGACCGCGACCCCGCGCCGGGGACCGACGAGCCCGATGGGCACGCCCGAGAGCTCGACCTGATCGAGCTCGGACAGGCTCAGGGAGCCGCTGGCCTCGACGAGGATCAGGAAGTCGTCGAACAGGGCCTCGATGCCGATGGGGAGCCTCCCGTAGATGTCGAGGGAGGTGTGCCCCAGGTCCTGGGCGAGCCCGTCGACCGCGACGTCGTTCCAGGAGATCAAGGCGCCCAGGGCCAGCCCGGCGCTCAGCGCCACCCGCGGGAGGAACGCCCAGCGGAGGCGCAGGCTGCCGAGCAGGGGGACCAGGTTCTGGCTGACCTGGATCCCGAGCGGATCCACGGCCGGGTCGAGGCCGGGGCCGCTGGCCCGGGTCGAGGCGGCGAGGCGCACGAAGCCGGCCTGCCCGCCGACGTACAGGGGCGCTCCCGGGTCGACCTGCTGGAGGAACTCGACGCTGCCCTGCGGCCCCCGGGCCCGCCCGAAGAGCCCGTCACCAACGAGCGCGAGCCAGCCGACGCCCGTGAGCAGCAGGCGCTCGGGCGCGGCCATCCCCGGAGCGGCGGGGGGGGCGAGCCAGCTCCAGCCCGCCGGGACGTGGTCGGCCGGAGCCGGTGGCACCTCCTCGACGATGGGGGTCAGGGTGAGCCCCCCCTCCAGGGGCAAGGGGTGGCCATCGCAGGTCGGCGTGAAGCGCAGCTCGACGCGATAGTCGAGGTCGGGCAGGCCGGGGGGGGTGTACTCGACGACGAGCGTCCCCGGCCCGGCGAGGGGCTGGATCGGGCCGAGACCGCCGTGGTCGACGGCCAGCCGCAGCGCACAACCCACTGGATTTCCGAGAAAATCCACGACACGCAGCTCGAGCGGCACCCGGGTCCGGCCGTCGGCCGGCACCTGGGGGACCCGCGGCTGGAGCTGCAGGCGGGCGGGGGGGCCGGCGTCCAGGTGGAGGGAGGCCTCGGCGGTGGGGGCCGGGGCCGCGTCGGCGGGCCCGGGGAGGCGGACGGTGACCGTGACGTCGGCCGGCAAGGACACCGGGTGCCGAGGTGGCGCGTAGGCGGCCCGGTACCGGCCATTGCCGAGGCTCCGCAGGGGGCCCGCGTCGCCGTGGGTGGTGGCGAGGGTCAGGGGCTGATCCGGGACGCCGCGACCGCTGGCCGCGGTGAGCACCACCTCGATCTCGGCCGGCGGGAAGCCATCGGCCGCCGGGACGAGGTGCGAGGGCAGGACGCGGACCGTCAAGGCCCCGGGCGTGGTCGGCCGGACGTGCAGGAGGGTCGCGGCGGCCACCTCCGGTCCGCGCCAGGCGACGACCTCCACCTCGCGGGGGACGAGGGTCGGGGGGACCTGGTACGCGGCGGCCGTGAGGCCGGGCGCGAGCCGGACCGGCTCCCCGAGCGTCAGCCACCCGCCGGTGGTCAAGGCCAGGCCCGCCTCGGCCGACGGCGGCTCCCAGGGCTCCCCGGCGGGAGTCGAGCCGACCCGCAGCACCTGGCCGATCTGCTCACCATCGCCAAGGATCTCGGGTGGTTGCAGGATCAGGACCTCGGAGGGGGCCTCCCCGGCGGCCTCGCCGCGCAGGCGCACCCGGGCCAGGGCCGGCAGCCGGGTGCGATCGCCGTCGTCCCAGAGGGCGATCACCGCCACGCCGGAGGCGCACTGCGCCGGAGGACTCCAGCTCCCCCGGACCGCCCCCGGGCCGACGACCTGCAGGGGACCGAGCGTGCCCGCGCTGGCGAACCCGGCCGGAGCCTGCGCCGCGTCCCCCAGGCGTGCGGTCCAGGGCACCGTCACTCCGGGCTCGCAGCGGACCTCGGCGGGCACGGTCAGCCGGGGCGGCTCCGCCCGGCCGACCCCGGGGAGACAGGCCCAGGCCAGCAGACCGGCCAGCAGGCCCGCCAGCAGGGTGCCGTCGACACGCCGGGGCGCGTCCGCACGGGCCGACAGCAGCAGGACCAGGAGCGATGACAAGGCTCTCCTCCCACGGGCCATGAGCGAGCAGATGGCCAGCCGGGTGCCGCCGAGGGACCGGGCGCGGCGGACCGGCTGCGAGCGGGCGTCGACCCGGCGAGCGCGCCGGCTCAGTCGCCCGGCACCGCGTCGCTCGGCGCCGCGTCGGTCGGCGCCGCGTCGATCGGCGCCACGGGCGCGGCCGCGACCAGCCAGCCGTCGAGGGTCGCGAGGATCGCCGGCGTGGACCCATCGAGCCCGTGCAGGGAGATCCGGCGGGCGGTGCCGGTCTCGGGCCCGCAGTCCTCGATCCGGACGGCCAGGCCCTGCTCGGGCAGCCAGCCGTGGGCCCGCTCCGGCCATTCCACGGCGCACACCCCGCGGCCGTCGAGGTAGTCGCGCAGGCCGATGAGATCGAGCTCCTCCGGATCGCTCACCCGGTAGAGGTCGACGTGGAAGAAGGGGATCCGCCCACTCCGGTGCTCCCGGACGTAGGTGAAGGAGGGGCTGTTGACGTAGGCCGTGCGCGGGACGCCGAGGCCCCAGGCCAGCCCCTGGCAAAAGACCGTCTTGCCCGCCCCCAGGTCGCCCTGCAAGCGGAGCAGGGTCCCGGGGCCGAGCAGCCGGCCGAGGGCCTCGCCGAGGAGGCGGGTCGCCTCCGCGCTGGCCGAGTGGATGGTCAGGCGGGATCCCGGGGCTGCCCCGGAAGAAGCGAGCTGCAGGCCCGGCGCGTCGAGGGGGAGGAGATCGGACGCCATCAGCGGAGCCTCCCGGCCACGAGGGCGTCCACCAGCTCGCGGTCCGCGGGCGGGAAGGCCAGGCTCCCCAGCTCCCGCGTCTCGAACCAGCGGCACTCCGCGACCTGCAACGGGCGCGGTGGCCGCTCGCCCGGCTCGCACCAGTAGACCAGCAGCAGGAGGTCGAAGCGGGGGTACGAGTGGTACAGCACCTCGGCGATGCCCAGGACACGGACGGCCAGCCCGAGCTCCTCGCAGAGCTCACGGGCCAGGGCCGCCCGCGGCGACTCGGCAGGGAAGAGCTTGCCGCCGGGGAACTCCCAGCACCCCGGAAAGGACTGATCGGACCGTCGGCGGCTGAGCAGGAGCCGGCCGGCCGGATCACGGATCAGCCCGGCCACGACGACCAGGGGGGTGGCGACCCCCGGCTCGGCGCCGGTGGAGGGCGCCTCGGCGGGGGGAGTGGCCGTGCTCTCTGCAGCCATGGACACGACCTCGGGCTCGGGGACCAGGATTCGAACCTGGATAGACAGATCCAAAGTCTGCCGTCCTACCCTTAGACGATCCCCGAACAGGACGCGGGGCCAGAAACCCCGGGGCGGGCGGCAATCTACCCCAAGGAGCCGGAGAGGCCAAGGGGGATCGTGGAGGCAGGCACCCCGACCGCCAGCAAGCCTCTCCCGGGCGTCGGCAGCGCTCTGCGCGCCGGGGCCGCGAGGGGGGCCCGGGGGAGGGCCGAGCGGGGGGAGGAGGGCCGAGCGGGGGGAGGAGGGGTGCAGGAGGGTGAGGAGGGGCCGACGAGGAGGGGCCGACGGGATGAAGGCGCCAACCCACTGAAATCCAAAGACAAACTCGTTGATGCTCGCATTCTGCCAGGCAGGCCCTAGATTGCTCGGGGGGGGAGACACGCGGGCGGACGCCCGCGAGACGACGGTGGAGGAGGAAGGCTTGCACCGAGGTCGAGGTCCGGGGTCCCTGGAGTTTTTGCTGCTGGTCGCGCTGGCGGGCCTCGTGGCCTGCGAGACGCCCAGCCGGATGGGCGGTCGAGGCGGTGGTGGGGAGGGCGAGGGCGAAGGTGAGGCGGCCGATCCGGATGGCGGGAGAGAACCGGACCAGGGCGGCGGGGAAGAACCGGACCAGGGCGGCGGGGAGGAACCGGACCAGGGCGGCGAGGACCGGGACCTCGGGCTCGCGGACCAGGGGGAGACGGAGCCCGACCAGGGCTCGCCGGCGGACACGGGGATCCCGGACGATGGCGGCCCCCCCACGGACACCGGCGTCGAAGAGGACGCGGGCCAACCCGAACCGCCGGTGCGCGTCCGCATCCTCGCGGGCAACCTGACCTCGGGCAACGGGCAAACCTATGACGAAGGTCACGGGACGCGCATCTTCCAGGGACTGAAGCCCGATATCGTCCTGATCCAGGAGTTCAACTACCAGGACGATGAGCCGGACCAGCTCCGTGCCTGGGTGACCCGCACCTTCGGCGCAGAGTTCTCCTACTACCGGGAGCCGCGGGGGTCGATCCCCAACGGCGTGATCTCCCGCTACCCCATTCTCGGCTCGGGCTACTGGGAAGACGACGAGGTCGGCAACCGCCAGTTCGCGTGGGCCCGGCTGGACATCCCCGGCCCCAGGGACCTCTGGGCGGTCAGCGTCCACCTGCTGACCACCAGCTCCGGGGATCGCAGCCGCCAGGCCACCGCGCTGGTGAGCGCCATCCAGCGGGCGGTCCCGGTCGCGGACTACCTCGTCATCGGCGGCGACTTCAACACCGACGGCCGCAACGAGAACTGCTTCTCCATCTTCGCCCGGGTCGTGGTCACCCCCGCCACCTATCCCGTGGATCAGGCCGGCAACGGCAACACCAACGCGGGCCGCACCAAGCCCTACGACTACGTGCTCGTGGACACGGACCTGACCCGGCTGATCACGCCGGTGACCATCGGCCAGGCGACCTTCCCCCGCGGCCTCGTCTTCGACAGCCGCGTCTTCCGGCCCCTCGCGGCCGTCGCCCCCGTGCGGGAGAACGACTCGGACGCGACGAACATGCAGCACATGGCCGTGGTGAGGGATTTCCTGATTCCGGTCGAGTAGTTACAGGCCTCGTCTCTCGGTTGGGCGGGTCAATCTCGGCCGTTTTCGGGCAAGAACCCGCACAACCCGCACAACGAGATTCGACCGGCCGGGCATCACCCGGGCAGCCAGCGCCCTCCCGGCAGCGAGCGGCTGACGAGGGCTCGGGGCATCGTGGTGATGGCGCTGCTCGACCTCCTGGAGCCGATGAAGCGGGCGCTCCTGGGGAGCAGCGAGGCCGAGGCCGACGCCGACTGCTCGGTGCAGGAGGCGGATGCGGAAGGCGAGGGGACAAAAGCCGCCGTTCATCTCGGCCGGCGCACCCGACCAAGGAACTCCTGCACGCAGCCGAAGGCGTCGGCCTGGGTCTTCGCGTTCTTGCGACCGGCGATGAAGAGCGCCACCCGCACGGGGCCAAGGTGTTCGGGTGAAGCGAGGCCTTCTGCCAGGAAGTCGAGCGCCTGCCGGGTGTTGCGATGCCGACGATGGGCTGGAAGAGGGCGGCCACGTCCCCGGTCGTGCCATCCCCGAAAGGGGCTTGATGATTCCTATGCGCCGGGACACCACCCAGACGTCTGTGAAAGTGCGTCAACTATCTCAATGTTCCAAGGGGCCAATCCCACCCCCATCCGCAACCAAAGCACACGCTCTTCGCAAACCAATCGCCTGTCCGCTTTGATTGAACTGCGATCGTGACTCCGGCGGGAGGGCAGGTTCCATCTGGCCGGAAATCGACACGGAATTGGATCTCGATACGGTAGGAGTCACCCATAGTACCACCCGCTTCCTCGTAAAGCACATCTTCGTCCTGCACCTTCGTGAAGAAAGAATTATCGGTGTCGAAGAAGTTCGTCTCAGGAAACAAGGAAAGAATTCTGATATTCAAGTCATCTGGGCCGAGAGAATAGCCATCCCAAACAATTGTGCCTCCCATTACATCAGTTTCAGTCAGAAAATGCACATAGGAAAGGTTGACATAGCAACCATTAATAACGCTGTCGTCTATTTTATTGTAGAAGGCGTCAATATCCATTTCGATTTTGATCGGGCTATCCTCACTGCCACAATCGCCCGCCTCACCGGGAGTGAAGAAACTCTCGACCCGCCCACCCCTGCCAAATGGATCCGAAGGATTCTCGAGGACTCTCTCGAATGACTCACAGGGTTCACCATCCTCACCACCGCAGCTCACCATCGCCACAAGAATGACGCAAAATGACACAAGATATGCCATTTTCACTGAAAATCGCCAGAGAGCCATCCACATGCATCTTCTCCCTGCACAAGCAGCCCGGCCCAAAGGAAATTCAAAGCCGCTTTTACGGATGGAGCCCTCAGAACTGACTCCTTGCCAGCCTTCAGGGCTCACCTATTCCCGTAGAAAGTAGCCGTGCTGTGCATTCTTTGCAAGGCTTCGTCCGTCGATTTGGCAACAATGTGAGCCTCGGCGGACGAGGCCCTGTCTCCACACCTGGCGTGGCAGGGACTCCTTGGAGGCGCGTCGCCGCCGGTCAGGCGGCGGAGAGGGGGGCGCACGCGCAGGGGAGTTTTCAACGCCCTTTCTCTCCTCGCCCAGAGGAGCTCCACTCGTTCCGGATCCGTGAAGCTAGCTAGAATCTAGAGAGATTTAGCCCTTCCGGGCAGGGTGCGCTGTCCATCACGGCGGAATTGATGTAGGGGAACGGCAGCTCCGGGGACGAACCCTGGAGGAGCGGCCACGTGCTCCGAGTCTGTGGTGGGCCAAGATCCTCGGCCACCTCGGGCTGCCCACCACGCCGCCAGCCCAGGCAGCCGCCGCGGCTGCCCGGTGAGGTCGACCTGCCGCGGCCGCTCGACGACGAGGTCCCGGCAGAGACCGGCGAGGCCGCCTGGCCAACCGCCGCTCACCGGGCACGCTGCCCACCAGGGGCCTCGTAGCCCCAAACGCGGCCGCACCGGTCGCGGTCGCCGCCAGATCCCTGATCCCCGACCGCGCGCCGCCCTGACCCGACGCCAGGCAGACCCTTACCCAGACACCGACCGTCGTGGCCGCTCGGGCAGCGGCAGGTGACTTCCCTCCGACCCTTCGTGGACCTCTATCCTCAGCCCCCGAATGGGCCAATCCCCCCCAGGAATGGCCGATGAACGCGACATTCGCCGGCATCCCGCACTCTTCGACCGCCGCCCGTCCCGGGACTCCACCCTGCCTCGGCTGCTATCCGGCAGTGCGCGCGTCGAGCCCCGGGGCCACCGGCCACGTCTACCGGGGGATCAACGTGCTGCTGACCGGGATGGCCGGCTACGCCGATCCTCGCTGGTATACGTACCGGCAGCCGGGCGTGCAGTCGTGAGGCCGGCCGGGCGTTGAAGCTGGCCGCAGCCCTGCGCGACCAGCGGACCCCGGACGGTCAGGAGCGTCACCGCTACCGCCAGGCAGCCTCTCGGGCCCGACGACGGACCGCGCAGCGGCTCGGACGGAGGAAGTGCGGAAGTGTGACAGGACGAGGGACGGGGGGCCGTGACCCTGGGGCCGAGGGACGAGGGACGAGGGACGGGGGCTGTGACCCTGGGGCCGAGGGCCGAGGGACGAGGGACGGGGGCCGTGACCATGGAACCGGCCGTCGGGAGCTGTAGGCCGGGCAGCCATGACCATCGACCAGAGGTCGGGAGCCGCAGTCCCGGGGTCCGCGACCATGGGCGGCGGGACGGAGGACGAGGGATGGGGACGAGGACGAGGGATGGGGACGAGGACGAGGACGGGGACCGGGACCAGAGACCGAAGACCGTGGACCGGGGGGCCGTGACCGTGACCGTCACGGTGACCGTGACCATTGAGCTATTCGCCTATCGGGCAGGGTGAGCCCGGGACCCGCTTCCTGAGCCCGGGCGGCAGGTCGGGGACCAGGCTCGGGCGCAAGGGCCTTGCCGGGATCGAGGGGGGGCGCTGGCTGCCCGCGGACGTGTGGCCGTGGCTGGATGGCGGGGGCGTCCGGCTGGCCGGACGCGCGTGTCCGGTCTGCCGGACAGACCGGAGGCACGAGGAGCGCGACCCCGCCTGCCAGGCCCTGGAGCCGCTGGCACGCTTCTTGTCCTGGCTTGGGACCATGGAGCTGTCGTTTGACCGAGGGACTTTGGTCCTACAGGGTGCGGACCGGAACCACCCGCTGCCAGCAGCCACCGGGCTGCTCTGGGACGAGCGCAGCGGTGTGTTCCGGGCGCCCGCGCTGGCCTACGAGGAGCTCGTGGCCAGCCTCGCGCCGCTACGGACTCCCTGGACGGACGACGTCGCGCCCACGCTACAATCCCCTCTGCCCCTGCCCCGCCCGGCGCTGCGCGACTACCAGGAACAGGCGCTGGCGGCCTGGACCCTCGCAAGACGGCGGGGCGTGGTGGCGCTGCCCACGGGCAGCGGCAAGACCCGGGTGGCCCACGCGGCCCTGGCCGAGGTGAGCCGCCCGGCCCTGGTCCTCGTCCCCACCCGGGCCCTGCTCGCCCAGTGGGTCCAGGGGCTCCGGGACGCCGGGGTCGACGACGTCGGGGTGGTGGGAGACGGCGAGCACCGGCTCCGGCCGCTCACCGTCTGCACCTTCGAGAGCGCCTACCGCCGGATGGACACCTTCGGCCACCGGTTCGCCCTGGTGGTGGTGGACGAGGCCCACCACTTCGGCACGGGCGCGCGCAGCGAGGCGCTGGAGATGGCGGTGGCGCCGCTGCGTCTGGGGCTGACCGCCACGCCGCCGACCCGGGCCGAGGACCAGGAGCGGCTGCGGCGGCTGATCGGTCCGGTGGTTTGCACCTGGACGGTCCAGGAGCTCACCGGCACGAGCCTGGCGCCCTTTGACCACCTCCGGCTCTTCGTGGAGCTGACTGCGCGGGAGCGCACCCTCTATGCCACCCTCCACGAGCCCTACGCCGAGGCGGTCCGGGCCTTGTTCCGGGCCCGGCCCGGGGCGACCTGGGCCGACATCGCCCGCACCCTGGCCACGGATCCGCGGGGGGCCGCGCTCCTGGCCGGGCAGCAGGAGGCGGTGCGTCTGGTGGGCCAGGCCCAGGGCAAGCTCGAGCTCGTGGAGCAGCTCCTGCAGCGCCACCGGGACGACCGGACGCTGCTCTTCACCGCGGGCAACGAGGAGGCCTACCTCCTCTCCCGGAGGCTGCTCATCCCCGCGATCACCTGTGACATCGGCCGCGCGGAGCGCGCGGACCTCCTCGACCGCTTACGCCGGGGTCTCCTGCGCAGCCTCGTCTCCGCGCAGGTGCTCAACGAGGGGATCGACGTGCCCGAAGCCCGGGTGGCGGTCCTCTGCGGCGGACGGCAGGGCGAGCGGGAGCAGGTGCAGCGAGCGGGCCGTGTGCTGCGCCCGGCCCCCGGCAAGCGGGCGCTGATCTACGAGCTGGTGGTGCGGGACACCTTCGAGGAACGGCAGAGCGAGAGGAGGCGACATGCCCTCGATCCCCCCCGAGCTGCTCGACGTAACCCTCCGTGACGGGCGGGCCTGGCCCCGCTGGCTCACCGAGCGGGACGCCGGCTGGGTCGAGGAGCTGCAGGACGCGGTCCTCGCCCGGGTCGGCATGCCCCAGCGCGAGCTGGGTCGCGAGCTGCAGACAGCGCCCCGGGTCCTCCCGGGGCGTGGGCGGGCCCGGGCCGCCCTGCTCCGGCTGCTGCTGCAGCGGCACGGCTTCGTCCCCGGGGACGGGCTCGACCCGGTCCTCGTCCGGCGCCTGCTGTTCGACGAGGCCGCAGCCGCGCCGCCGGGTTTCCCTCGCCCGGCCGTGGTCGCCCGAGTGAGCCAGATCCTCGACGCGACGCCGGATGTGGTGGAGGAGGCGCTGTACGCCGATCTGCCGGGGGAGCGCCGCCTGGCTCCCCTGGCCGACCCACCCTGCCCGGGGCGACTGATCGAGCAGTACAACCTGGCCCTGGCCCAGGGGATGCTGCAGCGGGCCGAGTCGGTGGCGGCCGAGGTGGGGGGGCAGGTCAAGGCGGTGCTTCGCTACGCCCGGCTGCAGCAGCTCATCTGCACGGTCAAGGCCCCGGCGTCACCCGGCGGGAAGGCGACGATCCAGCTCTCCGGCCCCCTCAGCCTCTTCCGCAGCACGCTCAAGTACGGCCGGGCCCTGGCCAACTGGCTGCCCACCCTGGCCCGGGCGCCCGGCTGGAGCCTGTGTGCGCACTGCCGGCTGCGGGGCGAGGCGGTCCTCTTCCGGGCGGACGCCAGCGACCCCCTCGGCACCACCCATGCTGCGCCCCGACGCTTCGACAGCCGGCTGGAGGAGCGCTTCTTCCGGGAGCTGCAGGCGCAGCGCACGAGCTGGACCGTGCTGCGGGAGGCCGATCCCGTGCAGGTGGGCACCCACCTGATCTGCCCCGATTTCACCCTCGTCGACCACGCCCGGGGCGTGCGGGTCCCGGTGGAGATCGTCGGCTGGTGGACCCCGGCTTACCTACGCCACAAGGCCGCCCTGATCGCGGCCCTTCCCCTGGGCTCCCCGTGGCTGCTCTGCCTGGACCGCCGCCTCGACGCGGGGGAGCTCGAGGATCTGCCGACTACGACCCCGGTCTTCCAGTTCCAGCGGAAGATCCCGGTGACGGAGTTCCTGCGCTTCCTCGAGGAATGGATCACGGCCGTGAGCACGGCGCCGGTCAGGGAGGGGACGGACCTGGGGACCTCGTTGCCCCCGGCCGGACGTAGCGCTCTGCCCGGGCCGCAGCGCGACCGCGGAGGTCCGCGGGAGGACAAGAATGTCACGCTCGGCCGGACGTAGCTCTCTGCCAGGCCGCCAGTGCAACATCGTGGGGATTTCAGGGGGTGAAACGTTGCATCCGGCAGGAGGTAGAGTTTTACCAGGCTGCCAGTGCAACATCTCCGGCCAGTCCGCAGCGAAAGTGTTGCATCCGGCAGGAGGTAGAGCTCTACCCGGCTTCCTGTGCAACATCTTCGGCCAGTCCACAGGGAAAGTGTTGCATCCGGCAGGAGGTAGAGCTTTACCAGGCTGCCAGTGCAACATCTTCGGCCAGTCCGCAGGGAAAGTGTTGCATCCAGCATGAGGTAGAGCTCTACCGGGCCGCCAGTGCAACATCTCCGGCCAGTCCGCAGCGAAGGTGTTGCATCCGGCAGGAGGTAGAGCTCTGCCCGGACGCCGGTGCAACCAGGACCAACAGGAGGGAGCGACCATGACGATCGTGCATCTGGTAGCCCATCTCCAGGCCCGAGACGTCAGCCTGGTGCCTGGCCTGGCCGGCGAGCGTCTCGGTCGGCCCCCGGCCGGGCTCGGGCCCACGCAGCTCGCCAGGCGGCACCAGGGCGGCGAGGGGCTGGGCCAGCGGGTCTGGCATGGACTGCGGGGGGCCTTTCCGCAGACCTTCGGAGCCGTCCTCATGCCCGACCACCTGCACCTGGTCTCCCGGGTGAAGGACCCGGCGCAGGCTCGGCGCACGCTGGCCCACGTCTTGCGAGGCGTCTCCGCCGGGCTGGGTCCCGCCACCTGGCAGCCGGTCCCGTCCTCCGAGCCGGTCCCGGACCTCCACCACCTGCGGCGCGTGCTGCGCTACGTCGCGCTCAACCCTTGCCGCGCGCACCCCCAGCTCGCGGCCGATCCGCTGGAGTGGCTCCCCAGCACCCACCGGGACCTGGTGGGGGCCACGGTCGACCCCTGGGTGCGGGCCGAGGACCTGGCCGCGCTGCTTCGTGAGCCGGTCGCGGGATTCGCGGAGCGCTGGCACCGGTACGTCTCGTCCGACCCCAGCGTGCACCTCGAGGGCACGCCCCTGCCGGCCCTCGAGCCGGGCCTGCTGGAAGCCTGCACCCTGCCCGACCTGCGCCGGGCGGTGTCCAGGGCCTGCTGCTGCCCGGAGGACGACCTGCAGCGCCGGGGATCGCTGCGGGACCTCCTGCTGATGCTGGCCCACCATCTGACCGGTCTCGATCGAACAGCCCTGGCCACGGAGTGCGGCCTCGCGCGCACGACGCTCTGGCGGGCCCGACAGAAGCCCGTCGAGGACCGGCACGTGCGCGCGGTGCTCCTGACCCTGGCGGACCCCCGTCTCCGGGGACGGGCGAGGCCGGACGGCGACCCGCGCGAGATGCTCGGCTGAGGCCCGGCTCGACGTCCGACTCGCTGACCCCGGCGCCCAGGAGCCCGGCGCGAGAGAGTCCACCGGAGAGGAGGTCGGGAGGCAGGGAAGAAAAAGTACCACGGCGCATGGTGAAGTCCCTGCCAGGACGTGCCCCGCCCGAGCGTTCGAACCGGAGACCGGCCGACCAGCACGGGCGGGGCAGGGGGGAGCGCCGGCACGACCTCGTCATGGTGACGGCCGGTGCGACCGCCGCGACCCGGCCCGCGGCCGGCGCGACCAGGGCGCGGCCCTGGACCCGGTCGAGGGGGGGCCCCCTCGACGCTCCCCCGCTCGTTCCCCCTCGGCCCTGCGGCTCTCCCGCTCTGCACCGCTCGCTCCGGTCGGCGGCTACGCACGCCGGCCCTGCGCTCCCGCCGCGGCGCTGCCCCCCCGCCCGCTCCCGCGCCCCACCCACTCACCCGACCGCCAGGGGATCGAGGGATCCAGGGTCAAGGGATCGACCTGGAGGGGCGGAAGCCGATGCCGCCGAGCGGGGCACCCGGCGAGCTGCCGAGCCGGTACGCCGCCCGGGCGCGCCCGGCCGCGTCGTTCCAGGAACCGCCACGGTCCACACGGAACGAGCCCGCCTCGGGACCAACAGGGTCCGTGACGCTCCCCCCAGGGTAGCTTCCGTACCAGTCCCAGCACCACTCCCAGACGTTGCCCAGGGTGTCGTGCAGGCCCCAGGCGTTGGCCCGCTTCCGCATGACCGGATGCGTCTCGCTCCCGCTGTTGCCGTCGTACCACGCGACCTCGTCCAGCGCGCCGTGCCGCGCCGCGGTGCTCCCCCCACAGCATGCGTACTCCCACTCCGCCTCGGTGGGCAGCCGGTAGCCAGGGCAACCGGGACCCTTCCAGCGCACGGCCGCCTGGTAGCCCTCCTGGCCCGGCTGACCGTACACGCTCGTGAGCACGTAGGCCTCCTCGAGGCCGCTGACGCGGGACAGGGCGTTGCAGTAGGCCACCGCGTCGTACCAGCTCACCCTCTCCACGGGCCGGTCCGGTCCCTTGAACTGCGAAGGGTTGTTGCCCATCAGCGCTTCCCACTGCTCCTGGGTCACCGGGGTGACCGCGATCTCGAAGCCGCGGGTCAGGGTCACCTCGTGCTGCGTCTCGTTGCTCTGGTGATCCTGCTCCCCTGTGGGCGAGCCCATCTGGAAGGTCCCGGGCCCGATGCGCACGAACGTGTCCCG
Organism: Myxococcota bacterium; assembly: GCA_034005005.1. Lineage (GTDB taxonomy): Bacteria > Myxococcota_A > JAVEVO01 > JAVEVO01 > JAVEVO01 > JAVEVO01. Next base: position 48,515 of record JAVEVO010000019.1, on the reverse strand, counting down.
CACCTCCCCCAACCCGTTGACCCACACCGGTCGCTCCTCCTGGACGACCTTCGTGCGGGTCTTCATCACCTGGCGGGTCTTCTTCACGATGCGGGTCCGCTCCTCCAGCCGGGTCACCGGCTTGCTGAACCAGCCGCCCTTCTTGACCTCCACCTCCTCGAGGTAGGTCTCCGGCTCCTCGTACCTCTCCTCGACGGGGTACTGATCCTGACGCTCCACCGACACCGTGCGCCGCTCCGGCTTGAACCGCCGCAGCTCCGCGACGGCCTGCTGCAGCCGCTGCCGGTCCCCGTCGACGCGCTCGGCCTCCTTTTGCGTCCAGCCCCCCCGGGCCAGCAGCCCCTGCCAGCGGGTGAGCACCTCATGGCGCGCCAGCGACGGCGCCTGCTTTGCGAGCGGCTCCACCGCGGCGAGCTCGTCGCGCACCACCAGCTCGGCCGCGACCAGCCCCTCACGCCGGGTCTCGACCTCCTCGCAGTCCCTCGACAGCCGCTCCCGCGCGTACTGGATCAGGTCGAGCGCGCCCCACCCCTTGGCCCCGGCCAGGACGTCGCGCCAGGTCGTGACCGCGGGGTGCCGGTCCAGCTCGGGGGACTTCTTCAGCCACTCCTCGGCCTCCTGCAAGGCAGGCCGCACCCAGGCCTGCAGGTCCGCGAGCTTCTCCTTCCGCAGCGCGGCCAGGAATGCGTCGAGCTCCCGCCTGTGCTGCTGGAACTCGCCGTCGCTGGCGGCCTTGACCAGGTAGCGCGGGTCCTGCTCCACCGCGGCGCGCAGCGGCACGAGGCCTTCCTTCGGGCGGTCGAGGCTCATGTGCACCTTGGCCGCCTGGAACAGGGCCTCGCTCAGCCCCGGGTTCAGCGCCAGCGCGGCCTCGGTGTGCTTCAGCGCGTCCGCCAGCTTCGCCGACGCGTGCGGTGACTGCACGTACGCGGCCCAGCCCGCGGACATCAAGGCGCGGGCCGCCTCCTTGGGCGAATCGGCCTTCGCGTAGCGGGCCGCCAGTAAGAACGCCTGCTCGGCCTGAGCCTGGTCCACCACGTCCGGGTCGACGTTGTCGAAGGAGCCGAGCCGGACGATCCCCTGGAGCTGGTGGAAGCGCCACTCGAGCTCGTACCCCGGCGACACGCCTGGCACCCCGCCGATGGCCTTGCCCAGCTCCTCCAGGCTCTCGGGGTACATCCCCTGGCGCAGCGCCTGCCGCGCGTTCTCGAAGTGCTCGAACGCAGCCGTCTGCGCTGGCGTCTTCGCGATCTGGATCAGCGCCTCGAGCGAGTCCTGCAGCCCGCCGAGCCCGGCCAGCAGGCCCGAGAACCCCCAGCGGAACGACGCGTCGAGGTCGCGCAGGCCCCGGCTCACGTCGCCTAGCTGGCAGGAGATCTCCGAGAAGCCGGACTGCAGCTCCTGCTGCAGGGCCGCGCTCGTCCGCGCGTGCAGCTCGAAGCCGTCCCGGGCCAGCGCCTCCCGGGAGCCGATGAGCTCCCGGGTCTGGTCCGCGAGGGACCCGGTCACCCGGCCGCTCGCGTCGTCGAAGAAGCTCTTCTACTGGAGGAACTACTCGTAGCTCATGCCGGAGGAGGGGTACCAGTCGGACATCGGCGCTCCTGGGTCGAAGGGCAGGGCGAAAGTAACGGTAGGCAGGACCCGGTGTCAATCGTGGCTGCACGGCAGGACCCTGCAGCAGCTCGACCGCGGCTTCTTCCGGGTGCGCTTCGACCGCCTGACCCCGCGCGAGAAGGGTTACGTACGTGCCATGGCCGAGCTGGGCCCTGGCCCCCACCGGTCCGGCGATATCGCGCAGCGGCTCGGAATCGGGGTCACCTCCGCCGGTCCGCTGCGCTCGAGCCTGGTCCGCAAGGGCATGATCTTCAGCCCGCAGCATGGCGATACCGCCTTCACCGTGCCGATGTTCGACGAGTTCATGAAGCGGGCGATGCCCGAGTGGCAGCCCGAGCCCGTGCACGGGGCGGGGCCGGGTCGGCGGCGGAGGCGGTAGGCGACGAGCCCCCGTCCGTGCCCTGACCGATCTTTGGTACAGATGTTCGCGGAGTGGACGAACGCAATGCTCGATTCGCGAGGGAGCCCACTCCGCCCTGATCCGGGTCGAGCACGAGCACGAGCACGAGCACGAGCACGAGCACGATCTCACGGCGATCGAGGTCCGCTCAGCCAACCCGGATCGAGACTTTTATCGCGCATAGCTAGTACCTTCGTCCCTTTTGACGGCTCGCCCGCCCCGTGGGATGCTGTGGGCTCCTGCTCCTGCACCAGGGGAGGCATGATCACCCGCGGGCCGTCCAGTGTCCTCCTGCTGCTCGGCGCGCTCCTCCTCGGCGCCGAGGTGGCCGGGGCCGAGTGCTTGCCCGGGGGGATCCCCGGGGCGATCGCGGTGCGCATCGACCGGGAGGCGCTGGCGCTCGCCCGCCCCCTGCTCGTGGAGTTCCTGCCCCGCCAGGTGCCGGTCCCCCCGGAGCCCATCCTGGTCTTCGAGTGCAGCGGCGAGTTCGACGACACAATCCTGACCCCCGACGGCCTGGTCGTCGCGCTCGAGGTCCAGGAGATCCGGCTGATCCCCCAGCACGGGGCCCTCGACCTCGACGCGACCCTGGACGTGCGCGTGACGGGCGGCCTCGGTCTGCAGCTCTGCGCCTTGCCCGACGATCACTGCCAGCTCGAGATCGAGGCCTCCGGGGTCCACCTCCTGGCGCGCCTCGCGCCCGTCGTCGAGGATTGCCAGGCGAGCGCCCGGCTCGTCTCCGCCGAGGTCCACACCGACAGTGGGGCCACGGCGATCCGGCTGAGCGCCTGCGGCCTCGGCGACCTCTGGGACCTGGTCTACGAGTGGTTCGGCGAGGCGATCCTCGCCGAGGTCGAAGGGACGATCGCCACGGCCGTGGCCGAGCGGGTGCCGCCCTTGCTGGCCGGCTTGACGACCGGCCTGCTCGCGGAAGGCCTGGAGCTGTACGGTTACCGGGCTACGGCCGCGGTCGAGGAGGTCCTCGTCACCCCCGACGCCCTGAGCTGTGTCCTCGCCGCGGACGTCCGGCCGCTGGGGGAGCCGCCGGGCTGTCTGCCCGCGGACGCGGCCCTGCCCGCGGAGCCCGAGATCCGGGCGCCGCGGCCGGCCTCCCGGGCCCACGCCGGGTTCACGATCTCGCCGTCGCTGCTGCAGCGCGCCGCCCGGGCCGCCTGGCTCGGTGGGCACCTCTGCTTCGACAGCCAGGACTGGGACCTCGATCTCGCCACGCCGCTGGACTTCCTGGTCCCGGAGGTGGAGGTGGTCGCCCGGCTGTCCCTGCCGACCCCCCCGGCGATCCAGCTTTCGGGCACCCCGGAGCAAGCCCTGGCCACCGTGACCGCGGAGGGCGTCCAGGCCGACGTGCTGCTGCAGGTGCCGGGCCACCCCGAGACGACCCTGACGACGACGGTCGACGCCCAGTTCGCGGGGAGCATCGAGGTCGATCCGGCGACCCAGGCCATCGGCGTGGCCCTGACCGGCGCGCGCAGCACCACGGTGGACATCCTCGCGCCGGGCCTCGGGCTGACGGTCTCCGCGGGCACCGTGCAGAGCATGCTCGACCGCGTGCTGCTCCCCCGGTACGCGGCGTACGTCGGTCGCGTGCCGCTGGTCGGCAACGTGTTCGCGGACTCACCCCTGCCCGTGGCCGCCCGGGCGGCACGCGTCGGGGTGGCGGACGGCTTCCTCGAGCTCGACTGGGAGCTCATCGCCAAGGTGCCGGAGGACCTCACCCCGCCCGAGACGGTCGTCGGCCCGCTGGGCGACGACCCGCAGCCCGAGGAGGTGAAGATCCCGGTCCTGTCCACGGACGACACCACCCCGACGCGCTTTTTGCGACACGTCGTGAGCGTCGACGGCACGCCCGAGCTCGCCCCCCTCGAGGGCAGCCTGCTCCAGCTCCCCGATCAGCCGCACGGGATGCACGAGGTGACGCTCTGGGCCCTCGACCTGCAGGGCAACCGTGACCCCACCCCCGAGACCGTCATGGTGCTGGTGGACGTCATCGATCCCGTGGTGACCCTGACGGACGCACCCCCGGGGGTGACCCGGGACTCCCGGGTGACCATCGGGGTCGAGGCCCACGACGAGACCAGCCCTCGCGGACGGCTCCGCGTCCACTACACCTTCGGGGAGGTGCAGGGGGACAACCTGCCGGACCGCATCATCGAGCAGGGAGAGTGTCTCGCCCTGGACACGCTGACGTTCGCCGCGCTGCCCGAGGACCGGCTGGTGCGCCTGACGGTGGAGGCCAGCGACATCGTCGGCAACCGGGGGAGCGAGTGGGTCGCGTTCGCACGCAACTCCGACCCGACGCTGGCCTGTGGGATCGGGCGGGGGCCGGCTCACGGACCGGGCCTGCTGCTCGCGGGCCTGCTGGGCGCGCTCGGCCTGCTCCGCCGCCGGACGGGCGGCCGATGACCCGGTGCGGCCGAGGGGCCGGCCTCGGCAGCCTGCTGCTGATCGTCCTCTGGTCGTCGCCGGCAGCCTCCTCCGCGGGCAGCGCGTTCGGTGGCCCGGCACGCGCCACGGGCGGGGCCAGCGCATTCAACCCGGCCGCGCTCGCGGCGGCCCCGCCCGGGTGGGGGGTGCTGCTCGATCTGGCCGGCGCGGCCCTGCTCCTCGAGTACCAGCGGGCGGGGGACGATCCGCGCACCGGCGATCCCCATCCGGCGGTGACCTCCCGGGAGCTCGCGCCCAATCCCCTGTTCACCCTGGTCGGCCCCACGCCCTGGCCGGGCTTCCGGCTCTTCCTGGGCGGCTTCAGCCCCTCGACCGTCTCCACGAAGTGGCCCGAGGACGGGCCCAACAGGTACCATGGTACCAATCAGGCGATGATCACCTACGCCCTGCCCGCGGGCGTCGTGTTCGCCTCCGGCGAGCGCCTCGGCCTCGCCCTGGGGGCCGGCCCGACCTTCGGCTACCTCGTGGCCCGCTACGCGCTGGACTTCGGTGCGTACGCCAACGGACAGCTTCCGCCCGGCGCGCAGCTCCTGCCCCTCGAGGACCCCCAGCTCACCGGGCGCGTCACGGCCCACGGCACGGGCTGGACCACGACCTTCGTGGCGGGCCTCTGGGGACGTCCGCTACCGTGGCTACGCCTGGGCGCAGGGCTGTTCTGGCCGCTGGACGTCACCCTGCGCGGCACGGTGCGGCTGCAGGGCTCGGACGCGCTCGCCGAGGCGCTGCCCGGGTTCCAGCTCGACACCCGCGGGGATCTGACCACGCGCTACCCGCTGTACCCACAGCTCCAGGCGGAGGTGGAGGCGCAGCTCGGACGGCTGCGGCTCGCCTTGCTCTGGCAGCACATCTTCTGCGGAAGCGGTGAGCGGGTGCGGGCGACCGTCGCCGACGCGAGCCTCGCATTCATCAACGGTCCCCAGCCGAGCGTGGGGGACATGCGTGCGGACTGGCTGCTGGGCCTGCGCCTCTCCCGGGAGCTCGCGGGCGGCTGGGAGATCGGGGGGCGCGTCGACGTGGACCCGAACTCCGTGCCGTACGAGGTCCTCAGCCCGGCCAACCTGGACTTCACCACCGTCCAGCTCACCCTGGGAGCCCGCCGACGCCTCGGCGACCGGAGCAGCCTCGCCCTGTCCTACACCCTCGTGGTCGGGCTGCCCGCCGAGGTCACCCAGTCGCTCTATGATCCCTACGCACCCCCGGAATCGGGGCTGGCCATGCCCTCCGGGAACGGTCGCTACGGGGTCGGGGCCCACCTGTTGACGTTGCAGTACGCGGGGTTCTGGGGCGGACGAGACTAGAAGTGGAGCCCCCACTCGCCACGAAAGCGCAGCCAGCGGTAGGTCAGGTACGCGGAGAGGGCCGCACCGATCCCGCCGAAGACGACGGCCCCGGTGAGGCTGCCGAAGCCGACCGCGAACAGCCCCATGGTGGCGCCAGTGCCCACCCAGCCGAGCAGGGCCGTGGTCCCCTTGCGGCGTGCTTCCTTGCGCGGTCCTTCGAGCAGCTTCACCATGGTCTCACCTCGTGTGCCCTCGTGCTCCTCTCCGGGTGTACCGACGACGGGGGGCCCTGTCAACGGCGGGAAGCCCCGTCAGCGGTCCGGGCGGCTCCAGGCCTCGCCGAGCACGCGACAGGCGTTGCCGCCGAGGAGCTTGCGCAGCCGGTCCTCGGGCCAGCCGCGGGCCAGGAAGGCCGCGGTGACCCGGGGCAGGTCGTCGCTCCCCCGGAGCCCGGGCAGCAGCCAGGGCAAGAACCCGTCGATGTCGGAGCCGAGCGCGACCGTGTCCTCGCCTGCGACCTGCACGACGTGCTCCGCGTGCGCGACCGCCAGCTCGAGGGAGCCGACGAGCCCCCGTCCGAGGTAGGGGCCGTACAGGATGATCCCGACGCAGCCGCCGCGCTGCGCGACGAGGCGCAGGGCCTCGTCGTCCACGTTGCGCCAGTAGGGGTAGACCCCCGCGACCCCCGTGTGGCTGATCACCAGGGGGCGGGTCGCGGCCTGCAGGGCCTGGTGCAAGGCCGGCCCGGCCAGGTGCGCGAGGTCCAGCAGCAGTCCCCGCTGGCAGCACTCGGCGATCAAGGCGTGTCCCCAGGGGGAGAGCGGATCGCCGCGGCGCTCCGGCCGGCTCGACGAGGAGGGGGCGGCCCGGGTGGCCATGAAGTGGACCAGGCCGACGCCGGCCAGCCCGGCCTCCTGGAGCCGCCCGAGCTCCGCCAGGTCGGGCCCCAGGCAGTGGGTGCCCTCGATCACCGGGAACGCCGCGACCCGGCCCGTGGCGAGGGCCAGGTGGAAATCCGCGGGGCCGGTGGCCAGGAGGAGCTGGTCCGGGTGCGCGGCCGCGAGACCCCGGAGCCGGTCGAGGTCCTCGTACACCCCCCGGAGCGCGCGACCGGCCCAGAACGGGTTGGTGACCACCCCGAAGCCGACCCCGCTCACCCCGCCCTCCCGGAGGCGGGGCAGGTCGCTCTGGCCGAAGAGGGGGCGCGCCAGGTGCCCGAGCGGTGGCGGCAGGGGACCGTGGCGCCGGGCGGGATCGTACCCGAAGAGGCCCGCGGGCAGCAGGGTGTCCTGGTGCAGGTCGATCACCAACGTCGTCGCGTGGAGCTGGCGAGCCTCGGCGAGCAAGACGGGATCTTCGATGTAGTTCATGGAGCCATCCGACCGGGTCGGGGGGGGACGGAGCGTTCCCGGGTGGGCGGCGCGACCACGAGGCCGGCCGAGCGGACCGGCTCAGCCGCGCGGCACGCCGGCCGCGGCCAGGGAGAAGCTCTGGGGCTGGTTCACCAGGGTGTCGAGCCGCGCCGCGAGGGACTCCCGCTCCGCGGGGAGGAAGACCGTCTCGGTGGCGCGATCGGCGGACCGGACGACGGTGATCACGGAGCCATCGGTCTGGGGGAGCGCGGAGATCTGCTGGACCGCACCGGTGACCGGGGTGAGGATGCCCTCGTCGCCCGCGAGGCGCAGGGTGTCGATCAGGACACCGTCCTGGTAGCGCTCGATGGTGGCGACGGTGGCGTCACCCTGGCGCTCCAGGTGCATGACCAGGCGGGTCGCACCGTCCTGATGCTCCACCACGGCCATCGGGTTGGAGCCAGTCCAGAACTCGATGAGGTTGAGGATGAAGAAATCCAGGAAGCTGGCCACTTCATAGACGGGGATGATGATGAAGACCCAGAAGATGATCGTCTGGACGAACTTGCTCCCCATCCCCTCGTTGATCGTGTAGATCTTGCGGGTGAGGGCGAACTTGCCGAAGCAGCCCGTGCTCACGCCGCCGAGGGAGAAGGCCATCACGAGCGCGAGGAGACGGATCAGGACGCCTGTCTTCTTCATGGGTTCCTCCTGGTTCTCCGAGCAGGCCGCGGCTCGCCCGCGGGTCACGACGGTCCGAGCATGGATCATTTCATCCGTCAAGGCCAGCCCTTTCGCGCCCGGTCACCGCACGGGCCCGGCTCAGCCCCGGGGATGGCACTCCCGGTGCATCCGCAGGAGCCACTCCCGGTGGACGTGGGTGTAGATCTGCGTGGTGGAGATGTCGGCGTGGCCGAGGAGCTGCTGGACGACGCGCAGGTCCGCGCCCCGCTCGAGGAGGTGGGTGGCGAAGCTGTGGCGCAGGGCATGGGGCGACGGGAGCCGGGCGATGCCCGCGCGCCGGGCGTGCTGCTTGAGCAGGTGCCAGAAGTTCTGCCGCGTCATCGCCCCGCCGCGGGCGGTGACGAAGAGCGCGTCGGTGGCCCGGGCCGCGCCGCGCTTGCCGAGCAGCACCGACCGACCGGCGACGAGATACTGCTGCAGCAAGCGCAAGGCCGGCGAGCCCATGGGCACCGGCCGCTCCTTGGCGCCCTTGCCCTCCACCAGCACGAAGCCGCGGCGCAGATCGAGCCGACCGAGGGACAGGCTCACCAGCTCCGAGACACGCAGGCCGGTGGCGTACAGCAGCTCGATCATCGTCGCGTCCCGCAGGCCCAGGGGCGTCGTGCGGTCCGGCGCCGCGAGCAGGCCTTCGACCTCCTCCAGGCTGAGGCAGTTGGGGAGGGGGCGGAGCAGGCGGGGGCGGGTCAGGACGACGGTCGGGTCCGCGGTGACGAGCTCTTCGCCGAGGAGGAACCGGTAGAGCTGACGCAGGGCCGACAGCCCGCGCGCCTCGCTGGACGGCTTCAGGCCACGCTCGAGCCGTGCCTGGAGCCAGGCCGTGACCTCCGCCGGGCCGATGGCCGCGAGGGGTCGATCGCCGATCACCAAAAAAAAGTCAGCGAGATCAGCGGCATAGGCCTCGACGGTCCGGCGGGAGAGGTTCCGTTCGAGGAGCAGGTGGCGCAGGAAGCGGTCGACCTGGCGGCTCGCCTCGCTGGCGGCGGACGACCGCGCCGCCGTCGCCACGGGCTCCGCCACCGGCGGGCGGGGGCGGCTCAGGGCTGCCCCGCGACCAGCTCCTGGCGTAGCTGGTACACCAGGAGGAGTGCGTCCCGCGGGCTGAGGGTGTCGGGGTCGACGTTCTGCAGGAGCTGGACCACGCGGGGCGGCAAGGCCGCGGGCGCGAACAGATCGAGCTGACGCGGGCCCGCCGGGGCTGCGGCCGACTCGGTGCGGCTGCGCGCCAGGGCCGGTCGGGCCGAGGCGTCGATCTGGTTGGCCTCGAGGTTGGCGAGCACCTCCCGCGCCCGCTCGACCACCGTGGTCGGCAACCCCGCCAGCCGGGCCACCTGGATGCCGTAGGAGCGGCCGGTGGCGCCGGGCACCAGCTTGCGCAGGAAGACCACCTCGTCCTGCCACTCCTTGACCGCGACGCTCCAGTTGCGCACCCGGGAGCGGGTCAGGGCGAGCTCCGTGAGCTCGTGGTAGTGGGTGGCGAACACGGTGCGAGCGCCGAGGCGGTCATGGATGTGCTCGGCGACGGCCCAGGCGATGCTGACCCCGTCGAAGGTCGAGGTGCCCCGCCCGATCTCGTCCAGGACGAGCAGGCTGCGCCGCGTGGCGTGGGCGAGGATGCTGGCGGTTTCCATCATCTCGACCATGAAGGTGGAGCGCCCCTGGGCCAGGTTGTCCGCCGCGCCGACCCGGGCGAAGATCCGGTCGACGATCCCGATGTGCGCGGCCGCGGCGGGGACGAAGCTGCCGATCTGGGCCAGCAGGACGATCAGGGCGGTCTGGCGCATGGCCGTGGACTTGCCCGCCATGTTGGGCCCGGTGATGATCAGGAGCTGCTGCTCCCGACAGTCGAGCTCGATGGTGTTGGGCACGAAGGGCGACTTCTGCAGGGCCTCGACCACGGGGTGCCGGCCCTCCTCGATCACCAGCCCCTCGCCCTCGTCGACCACGGGGCGCACGTAGCCCTGCCGCTCGGCCAGCGCGGCGAAGCCCACGAGCACGTCGAGCTCCGCGATCACCCGGGCCGCGGCCTGGATCCGCCCGACCTCGCCCGCGAGGCGCCCCCGCAGCTCCTCGAACAGCGCGGCCTCGAGCGCGATCCGCTTCTCCTCGGCGCTGAGGATCTTCTCCTCCCACTCCTTGAGCTCCGGCGTGTAGAAGCGCTCCGCGTTGACCATCGTCTGCTTGCGCAGATAGCGCTCCGGCACGAGGTGCAGGTTGGGGCGGGTCACCTCGAGGTAGTAGCCGAAGACCTTGTTGTACCGCAGCTTCAGGGAGCTGATGCCGGTGCTCTGGCGCTCCGTGGCCTCCAGCTCCAGCAGCACGTCCTTGCCCCCGGTGGACAGCCGGATCAGCTCGTCGAGGGCCGCGTCGCGCCCCACCCGGATGACGCCGCCCTCCCGGGCGTGGGCCGGGGGATCGTCCACCACGGCCTCGGCCACCAACCGCCCGAGATCGTCGAGGGTGTCGAGCGTGGCGGCCCGGCTCTGCAGCAAGGGCGCCTGGGCCTGCGCGAGCAGGGCCGCGCGCAGGCGGGGGAGCAGCTCCGCGCTCGTCTGCAGGGCCTTCAGCTCCCGGGGGGAGGCCACCTGGGAGCCGAGCCGGCCCGCGAGCCGCTCGAGGTCCGCCAGCCTGGCGAGGACCTCCTCCAGGGCCACCCGCAAGGACGGCTTCTCCACCAGCTCGGCCACCGCGCCGAGCCGTTCGTCGATGGCCGCGACGTCGAGCAGCGGGTAGCCCAGCCAGCGGCGCAGCAGGCGGGCCCCCATGGGCGTCCGGGTCCGATCGACAAGCCCCAGCAGGGAGCCCTGCCGCTTGCCGCCGATGAGCGTCCGGTCGAGCTCCAGGTTGGCCCGCGTCGTCTCGTCGAGGATCATCGCCCCCGCGAGGGAGTAGCAGCGCAGCCCGGCGACGTGCTCCGCGACCCGCTTCTGGGTGCGCTCGATGTAGCCGAGGACGAGGGCCGCGGCCTGGGCCACGAGGGCCGGCTGCGTGAAGCCGAAGGACTCCACGGCCTGGAGGTGGGAGAGGCCGGCCGACTGGCCTGCCCCACCGGCGAGGGGTCGGCGGACGTCGAGCAGCCGCTGGACCCCGCGCTCCCCGGGGAGCTCCGTGGCCGGGACGGTCTCCACCAGCCAGCCGGTGCGGCTCGCCAGCCGCTCCGCGAGGGCCTCGCCGGCCGTGGGCGTCAGGCGCAGCTCCCGCGGCTCGATGCGGGCGAGCTCGTCGAGCAGGCGCGCCGGGCCGTCCGCCTCGCTGGCCCAGAACTCGCCCGTGGAGATGTCGAGGTAGGCTAGTCCGAAAGGACCAGAACCAGCCCCCGCCAGCCCGAGCAGGTAGTTCGGTTGACCCGCGCTGAGGCTCTCCACGTCGAGGACCACCCCCGGCGTGACGACGCGGGTCACCTCCCGGCGCACCAGCCCGCGGGCCAGGGCCGGGTCCTCCATCTGATCGCAGACCGCGACCTTGTAGCCCTTCTCGACCAGGCGCGCGATGTAGCCGTTGACCGCGTGGTGGGGGACCCCGGCCATGGGGATGCCGGTGCCGCCCGCGCCTTTGTCGCGGGCGGTGAGGGTCAGCTCCAGCTCCCGGCTGACGGTGACCGCGTCCTCGTAGAAGGTCTCGTAGAAATCCCCCATCCGGAAGAGCAGCAGGCAGTCGGGGTTGGCCTGCTTGGCATCCCAGAACTGCTGCATCGCAGGAGTGAGGCGGGCGGGTGGCTCGAGCTGGACCATGGCTCCTGGTTAGCACGGAGCCCGGGTCCAGGGAACACCGAAACGAGATCCCGGCACCCGCCCGAGCGGTAGGCGATCCGACGCGCTCGTGGACCGGAGGAGGCCGCCGCCGCCCCCTTGCACTCTACCAGCGGTCCAGGTAGCCTCTTGGCCAGAGGTTTCCGCAGGAGGTGCTCGATGTCCATTCTCTCCCCGTCCCGCTGGCCCTTGTTGGCCATCCCGGCTCTGGCTGCCCTCCTCTTCGTCGCCTGTGACGACGAGGCCGCCTCGGGCGGCTCGACGAGCTGCATCGCCGACACCGACTGCGATCTCGTCTCCTACTGTGCGATCCCCCTGACCGGGGGCAAGGGCACCTGCACCCCGGGCTGCCGCCTCGCGCCCAACGACAACTGCCAGACGGGCTGGACCTGCCAGGTCGTCGACGGGGCCCGCACCTGCGTCGAGGACGCGGCGGAGGGCGAGGGCGAGGGCGAGGGCGAGGGCGAAGGCGAGGGCGAGGGCGAAGGCGAGGGTGAGGGCGAGGGCGAGGGCGAGGGTGAGGGCGAGGGCGAAGGCGAGGGTGAGGGCGAGGGCCAGGGCTGCGCCGGCGACGACGCCTGCCCCGAGGGCTCCTACTGCGCGGCCGACGGCACCTGCCCGGCCGGCTGCCGCCTCCCGCCCAACGACACCTGCGGCGAGGGCAAGCACTGCGTCGATACGGACGGCGTGCGGAGCTGCGTGGACGACACCCCGACCTGCACCGACGACGCCCAGGAGCCCAACGACACGGCCGCGACGGCCCGCACGGAGGCCGGCGCCACCGCGCTGGTCATGGATCGGCTGGTGCTCTGCCCGGGCAACGAGGACTGGTTCAAGATCACCGCCGGCGCTGGCGACCGGGTGACCGCGACCCTGGTCCCCGAGGCGGACACCGGCGTCGAGATGGAGCTGTTCGAGGGGGCGACGAGCAAGGGGACGACGACGGGCCAGCCCACCAAGGAGCTGCAGGTCACCGGGGCCGTGGCGGGCGAGTACCTCGTGCGCCTCTTCACCACGGGCCTCGGCGGCGCCTACGCCTTGACCCTGAAGACCGAACCCGTGGCCTCCTGCGACGATCCCAGCGAGCCCAACGGCACCCTCGAGCTGGCCACCGAGATCGCCTCGGGCACCCACCCCGGCATGACGATCTGCGCCAACGACGTCGATCTCTTCAAGATCCAGCTCGCCGAGACCTCCCACATCACCGCCATCGTCCAGTACGATGGTACCATCGGCGGGATGCAGATGCAGCTCCTCGACTCGACGGGCACCCTCCTGCGGCCGGGCGAGAGCGCACCCAATGCGCAACTCGTCCAGGTCAACCGGGGCGACCTCGACTCCCTCGGCGCGGGCACCTACTACCTCAAGGTCAGCTCCCTGCTCGGCGAGGACGCGACGGTGCCCTACACCCTCGGCTACTGGGCCCAGCCCTATGTCGGGGGCGTCTGCCAGCCCGATCGCTTCGAGGTCAACGACACGGTCGACGCCGCCAAGCCGCTGACCCTGCCGGCCATGGAGCCGGGGCTGCGCATCTGCCGGGACGACATCGCCCAGACCAACGACGAGGACTGGTTCCTCATCGACGCGGTGGCCGGCGTCCAGTTGACCGCGCAGATCAACTTCCTCGAGAACAAGGACGGGAACCTCGATCTGGTCCTCAACTGCAACGGGGTGTTCACCATCGGCGCGACGCCCATGGGCCAGGCGAACATGGAGATCCTCACCTACACGCCGGTGGACTCGGGGACCTGCTCGCTGGTGGTCACCGGGACGCCCCTCGACGAGTCCGAGGGCGCCCTGTACACCTTGCGGGTCTTCTGAGCCCCGGCCCGATCGCCGCCCCCCGGGCCACAGCTCTGCGCCCGACCGCCACGCGTGCCCCCCCACCGCCCCCCCCCCCGGGAATCCCTCGCCCCCTGCACGATTTCGCTGGTCAGGGCCGGCGGGTTGTGATCTCCTGTCCCCCCAGGACGAGCTTCCCCGGGGGGACCGGGGTCGAGCGGGAGAGAGAGCATGGAGCGGAGCCTGACACCGGGTGGCGGCTGGCCGAGCGAGTTCCGGCGACCCCTCGACGAGGAGCCCATCGAGGTGGACGAGAGCTGGCTGGAGCCGGTGACCGCCGGTTTGCCGCCGGCCGGGGTCCCGCGACCGGTGGTCGCCTCCTCCAGCCCGCCCTGCTGGCCGGCCGCAGCGGCGAGCGCCACCCAGCCCCGGCTGCCATCCCTGCGCACCGCGCTCGGCTGGCCGCGCCGCTAGCGCGCGGCCGCGCGGTCGCTCAGGCTGGCGACGCCGAGACCCGGCGAGGGCGGGCGCGACGGTCCCGTTCGAGCAGGTACTGCTCCAGATCGGCGATGGTGCAAAAGCGCCGCTGGTAGACGTTCCCCTCGTACTCGCACAGGTGCTCCGGGTCGGGGTAGTCCCGACAGATGGCCGGCCGCTGCTCATAGATCCGGCAGAGCCCGTCCTCCCCGAGCAGCTCGCAGGGGGTGACGAACTCCACCAGCCAGTCCCCCTCGGCGTCGATGAACACCTGCACGTCCCGGTGAGCCAGGTACCAGCGGATGGTATCCAGCTCCTCCGGGCTCTGCGGGGGATCGATCTGGATGGAGACCCCGTGACAGCAGCGCGCCCCGCACTCCCGGCAGAGCTCGCTCCGGGAGCGTGCGGCCTGATCCTGGCCATTGTTGGAGCCCATGGGCACCTCGAGGCCGGCGCCCGCCACGCGGGGCCGACCACGCGGGAGGAAGGTCCCGCCTCGAGCGGCACGGTATAGCTGCTCCCGGCCGGGATGCAACCTCGACGACGGGCCGGGGAGGCCCGCTGGCGGAGGCTCGCGCTTCCCCATTCCCACGCGCGGGATCCCGTGCTAGCTTGCCCGCTCCGGGAATCGGCCCCACACCCTGGGTCGCGGGGACGAACCTGGAAGGAGGCCGCACCCTTGCCCCTGGAGCCCAGCATCGAGGAACTCCTCCGGCGCTGCCGGCGGCGGCTGTGGATCCATCACGGGTTGCGCTGGGGTCTGGAGGTCGTCGCCGGGGTGATCCTGGCGCTGGCCCTGGCCGCCGTCCTCCTGCTCGTGGCCCCGCTGCAGCCGATCCGGCTGGCGCTGCTGCTCGGCGGGGTGGGCATGACGATCGTCCTGGTGCTCCGGAGCCTGGTACTGCCCCTGCTGCCGACCCGCAACCCGGAGCGACTCGCCTTGCTCATCGAGGGCCGGGTCCCCCCCCTGCGCAACTGGGTGCTCTCGTCCCGGCAGCTCTCCCGGGAGCTGGCCGTGCCCGAGCGGCGGCGCCTGTTCTCCGCCGAGCTGGCCGAGGCGCACCTCACCGAGGCGCGCCGGCGCGCCGCGCAGGCCGATCTCCTCCCCCTGACGCCGGCGCGTCCGCTGCGACGACGGGCCCTGTTCGCCGCCGCGCTCGCCCTCGCGCTCGGGTGCGGACTGCTCATCTCCCCGGAGGGGCTGGGCGGCAGCCTGACCCTCCTCTGGACCGGCGAGCGGGGGCTGCCCACCCGGACGGAGGACGAGAGCAGCGCGCCCCTGGTCGGCGACATCCACCTCCGCCTGGTCTTTCCTGCGCACTCGGGGCTCCCCGCCCAGGAGCTGGCCGGCAGCGACGGCAGCCTCCGCGGCGTGAAGGGAACGACGGTCACCCTGCGCGCCCGCCCCCTCCAGGAGGCCCGACGGGCCTTCTTGCTGGTCGAGGCGGGACCGACCCAGGAGATCGGCGCCCTCCTGGACACCGACGGCTCCCTGTCGGCCGTCCTGACCCTGCAGCAAGAGGGTGTCTACCGCTTCGGCCTGGTCGATGCCGGGGGCCGCACCCAGCTCGAGCAGCGGCCCCGCCCCATCACCGTCCTCCTCGATCAGCCGCCCGCAGTCCAGCTCCTCGAGCCGGCCACGGACCTCGAGCTGCACGACCTCGGCGAGGTGAAGCTGAGCTACCGGGCCTCCGACGACTACGGGCTGGCCCGGCTGGAGCTGGCCTATCAGCTCGTGGAGGAGGCCGAGCCCCGGCGTCGGGCCCTCCCCTCCCCCACCGGGCCCCGCGAGACCACCGGGGAGCAGGTGCTGCTGGTCGACGAGCTCGGGATCGCCCCCGGTGACCAGCTCGAGCTGTGGCTCGAGGCGACCGACAACGACACCGTCGACGGTCCGAAGGTGGGCCGGAGCGCCCGGCGACGCCTCACGGTGCTCTCGGCCCAACAGCGGCACGACGCGGCGACCGCCGAGCTCCGCCAGGTCTGGGAGGCGATGGTCCGGCTGCTCGGCACCCGGCTCGAGCTGACCCTCCCCGAGCGGGCGGAGGCCTGGCCCGGGACCAAGCCGGGGATCACGGCCCTGCTGGCCGAGCAGGAGGCGCTGCTCCAGGCCGCCGGCGAGTCCCTGGCCGCCCTGCGTCAGGACCCCCTCGCCGCGACGGACGTCCACCTGGTCCTGGAGGGCTTCCACGCGCGCACCCGCCAGCTCCTGGCGCAAGAGCAGGAGCGGCTCGCGGCCATCGAGCGGGGGGTCACGCGGGGGCACGTCGGCCCGCAGCTCCTGCGCGACCTCGCGCTCCTCAACGGCCGCGGCGTCGGCGAGCTGGAGCGGACCATCCTCGCATTGGACAAGCTGCTCGACCGGCAGCAGGTGGACGACCTGCGGGAGCTGACCCGACAGCTCCAGCAGGCCCAGGCCAAGCTGCGGGAGCTGCTACGAAAGTACCAAGAAACCCAGGACCCGGCCCTGCGCAAGGAGATCGAGCGGGAGATGGCGCGGCTACGGGCCCAGGTCGAGGGGGTGCTGCGCCGGCTCGCGGCCGGGATGAAGAAGCTCCCCTTCGAGCACGTCAACGCCGACGCGCTGAAGGGCAAGAGCGTGCAGAGCAAGGCCTTGGAGTTCGAGTCCCAGCTCCAGAAGATGCAGCAACGCTTCGCGCAGGGCGACGTGCAGGGCGCGCTCGACGAGCTGGAGCGCTTCGCCAGCTCCCTCGACGGGATGGTCGCGGCCATGGACGAGGACGCCCGGGCTCAGGAAAAGGACGGGATGACCGGTGTCCGCCAGGAGATGAACGCGATCCTCGAGGAGCTCGAGGACGTCGAGCGCGCCGAGCGCCGCCTGGAGGAGGAGACGCGCCAGCAGGAGCAGGAGCAGGATCGCCGGCAGCGCGCCGCGGTGCAGGACCGCCTCGACGAGGTCCTGGGCCGGCTGCTGCGGCGGCTGGACGACGTCGAGCGCAGCCTGCAGGAGACCCCGGTGGCGGCCCTCCCCGACGGGAGCCTGGACGCGTTCAAGCAGAGCCGCCGCAGCACCGACCAGCTCCGCTCCTCCCTGCTCGCGCCCGACCTGGAGCAGGCCCTGGAGGTGTCCCAGGCCCTCCGGACGACGCTCCTCGAGACCCAGGAGGCGCTCGGCGTCTACCTCGCGGTGCGGCAAGCGCTCGAGGACCAGGTGCGCCGGGCCGCGGGCAAGCTGGCCCAGGCCGGCGCGGCCGCCGAGGACATCGAGCAGGAGCTGCGGCAGCTCTTGGAGCAGGCCCGGCGTCAGCCCCCGGCCGGCGATCGCCAGCAACTGGAGCGGCTCGCCCGCCGCCAGCAGGAGCTGAGCGAGCGCACCCGACGGGCGCAGGAGCGGCTCGAGGGGCTGGAGGGCGGCGCCACGCTGCAGGCCGGCAAGCTCGCCGAGGGGCTCGGGGAGGCCGGAAAGGAGATGGACGCCGCGCAGGCCGAGCTGGGGCGTGGCCAGCCGCGCACCGCCCGGCCGGCCCAGCGACGGGCCGCGGACCAGCTCCGCCAGGTCGGCGAGAAGATGGCGCGCGGTGCCCGACCCGGGCGCATGGGGCAGCAGGGGGAGCAGGAGGGCGAGGGGGCCCAGGGGCGGCGGCCCAGCCTGGAGCAGGTCCGCATCCCGGGGGCCGCGGAGCACGAGTCGCCGCGTGAGTTCCGAGAGGCCTTGCTCGAGGCGATGAAGCAAGGAGCGCCCGACGCCTACCGGGAGCAGATCCGTGGCTACTACCGGGAGCTGGTGAAATGAGCAGGCAACGGCTGCTGGGCGGCGTGTCCCTGGTGCTCCTGCTCGTCGGTCCGCCCGCGGGCGCGACCTCGGTGTCGAGCAGCCAGCGGGACGCGCCCGCCTTGTTGCGCCAGGTGGACGTGCTGCTGAGCGGGTGGCGAGCCGGCGAGGCCGAGCAGTTGCTGGCCGAGCTGTCCGACCAGGGCCTCCCGGAGGAGGCCCTCGCGACCCGGCTGGCCGTGGTCCGCTTCTACCAGGGTGAGTACGCCGAGGCGCGCCGACTCCTCGGTGACGGCGGCGATCCGGAGCTGCGCCGGGCGATCCAGGCGGCCGAGGAGCTGGCCCAGGGGATGCGCGAGGTGTCCCTCCCCGGGGGCAGCTTCCGGGTGCGGGTCCACCCGGGCCCGGACGAGGTGCTGATCCCGCTGCTGGCCGAGGCGCTGCCCCGCATCCAGCAGGCCAACGAGGAGGTCTTCGCGATCCGCCCGCGCTCGCCCATCGTCATCGAGGTCTACGCCAGCATCGAGGAGCTGGGCCAGGCCACCGGCTTGACCGCGCAGCAGATCGAGGACAGCGGCACCATCGCCATCTGCAAGTTCAACCGCATCATGATCACCTCGCCGCGGGCCACGGTGCAGGGGTACTCGTGGCTCACCACCGTCAGCCACGAGTACCTGCACCTGCTGATCAACCACCGCGCCTTCCAGCGGGTGCCCATCTGGCTGCACGAGGGGCTCGCCCGGTACAATGAGTCCTGGTGGTCGGAGAACCAGCCCCAGCGGCTCCTCCCGGCCACGGAGCAGCTCTTGCTCGGCGCGGCGGCCGACGGCCAGCTCATCACCTTCGAGGAGATGTCGCCCTCCATGGCCTTGCTGCCCACGCCACGCCACACCGAGCTGGCCTTCGCAGAGGTCCTGACGGTCATCGACCTGCTGTACCGCAAGGTCGGCCGCCCCGGCGTGAACCGCATCCTCGACTCGCTGGGGCGGGGGGAGACGAGCGACGCCCGGGAGGCCATCGCCCGCGAGCTCGGGCAGCCCTTCGCCCGCTTCGAGGCCCAGTGGCGGCAGGAGCTGCGCGCTCGCCCGCGCTCGCCCGGCGCGCCGCGGGCCGCAGCGCCGCGGGTGCGCTTCAAGAAGGCCGATCGCGACCCCCTCAGCCAGGAGCTCGAGGAGATCGACAGAAAATCCAGGGATTTCGCATATCTCGGCCAGTTGCTGCGCGCCCAGCGCAAGCTCCGGGGAGCGATCCAGGAGTACCGCAAGGCCGCTGCGGCCAGCAACGCCATCCTGCCCCAGGTGCAGAACTGGATCGCCGCGACCCACCTGGAGCTCGCGCAGCCGCGCGAGGCGCTGGCGGCCCTCCAGGGCGTGGTCGAGCGCGCGCCGGGCTACGCGGCGACCCACATCCACCAGGGGTTGGCCCTGGCCCTCTTGCAGGAGGACACGCCGGCCCGCGCGAGCTTCGAGGCAGCCCTGGGGATCAACCCCTTCGATCAGCGGGTACGCCGGGAGCTGCTGCGCATCTATCGCAAGGTGGGCGACCCGCGGGCCGAGCGGGAGGAGCACGCGCTGCGGCTCCTCGCCTCGGCCGGCGACGCCGGGAGCGACGGGGAGGAGGAGGCACGATGAGCCTAGAGCAGGGAAGCGGGCTGCCGGACGCCGCGGTGATGCCGGAGGCCCCCCCGAGACCGGTGGGGACGGGCCAGGGCGGTAACGGCGCCGACCGTCCCGGGAGCGACATCGAAGCGGTGCAGGAGGTGGCCCGGGCGCGCGAGCAGATCCTGGCCCAGGTCCGGAAGCGCATCGTCGGTCAGGACGAGGTGCTCGAGCAGCTCCTGGTGGCGATGTTCGCCCGGGGGCACGTGCTCTTCGTCGGCGTGCCGGGGCTGGCCAAGACCCTGCTGATCAGCACCCTCGCCGCGGTGCTGGAGCTGGATTTCAAGCGGATCCAGTTCACACCGGACCTGATGCCCTCGGACATCACCGGGACCGAGATCCTCGAAGAGGACCAAAGCACTAGACGCCGGTCCTTTCGCTTCGTGAACGGGCCCATCTTCTGCAACATCCTGCTCGCCGACGAGATCAACCGCACCCCGCCGAAGACCCAGGCTGCCCTCCTCCAGTCGATGCAGGAGTACCGGGTCACCAGCGCGGGGCAGACGTTCCCCCTGCCCCTCCCCTTCCACGTCTTCGCCACCCAGAACCCCATCGAGCAAGAGGGGACCTACCCCCTGCCGGAGGCCCAGCTCGACCGCTTCATGTTCCAGGTCGACGTCGGCTACCCCTCGGAGCAGGAGGAGGTGGAGATCGTCCGCTGCACCACGGGCGCCTACCAGCAGCCCATCCAGCAGATCCTCGGCCCCGCGCAGCTCCTGCAGCTCCAGGAGCTGGTGCTGCGCGTGCCCGCCCCCGAGTACGTGGTCCAGCACGCGGTGCAGCTCGCCCGGGCGACGCGCCCGGGGTTCGGGGCGGCGCCGGCCGCAGTCAAGGAGTACGTCGCCTGGGGCGCGGGGCCCCGCGCCGGGCAGTACCTGGTGCTCGGCGCCAAGGCGCGGGCGGTGCTGCAGGGGCGGACCACGGCGACGGTGGACGACGTGCGCGCCCTGGCCTTGCCCGTGCTGCGCCACCGGATCATCACCAACTTCCACGCGGAGGCGGAGCGAGTGTCCGCGACGGATCTGGTGGCGACGGTCCTCCAGGAGGTGCTGGCCTCCTGATGTCCTCCGTCGCCCCACCGCGCCAGCCCCTGACGCCGGAGACGCAGGCCCGCCTCCAGGGCCTGCTGCTCGAGGCGCGGGAGGCGGTCGAGGGGGTGCTCAGCGGTCTGCACCGCAGCCGCCACCGGGGCGCCTCCATCGAGTTCCAGGAGCACAAGGAGTACAGCCCGGGCGACGAGCTCCGCCACATCGACTGGAAGGCCAACGCCCGCAACGATCGGCTCTGGGTGAAGCAGTTCGAGCAGGAGACCAACCTGCGCGCCCTGCTGCTCCTCGACGCCAGCGCCTCCATGGGCTACGGCTCCCACCGGGCGACGAAGCTCGACCGGGCCTGCGAGATCGCGGCCACCCTCGCCCACCTCTTGCTCCGGCAGCAGGACGCGGTGGGGCTCGTGGCCTTCCAGCAGCAGGTCACCGACTACATCCCGCCGCGCAGCAGCTCCGGCCACCTCACCGTGCTGCTGGAGAAGCTGGCGGGCCTGCAGGCCGCGGGGCAGACCGACCTCGTCCAGCTCCTCGGCCGGGTCGCGGAGCTGGCCGACCGCCGGGGGATGGTGATCCTGCTGTCGGACCTCTTCGATCTGCGCCCGGAGGTCGTCCAGCGGCTCCGCCAGTTGCGCGGCCGCAAGCACGAGGTGATCGTCCTGCAGCTCCTCGACCCCTGGGAGCTGACCTTCCCCTTCTCCGAGCTGACCCGGTTCGTCGATCTGGAGGAGCCGCGCACGGTGCAGGCCGATCCGCGGGGCATGCGACGCGCCTACCTCGAGGAGCTGCGGAGCTACCTCGAGGGGATCCGGCGCGCCTGCCAGGAGGCGGACATCGACTACCTGCTCGCCGACACCGCCCGCTCCCCGGGGGAGGTCCTCACGGAGCTGCTCGCCCGACGACAGGGGAGGTAGGCGGGTGCGCTTCCTCGATCCCTTGCTGCTCCTCGGCCTGCTGGCGGTCGGCATCCCGCTGGTGATCCACCTGCTGGACCGGCGCAACCCACCGCGGGTCCCCTTCGCGGCCGTCGAGTTCATCCTGCGCAGCCAGCGGAAGCGAGCCCACCGCTTCCGGATCCGTCAGCTCCTGCTGCTGCTGGCGCGCATGCTGCTGCTCGCCGGACTGGCCTTCGCCTTCGCCCGCCCGCAGTGGCTGACGGAGGCCCCCTCCCTGGCCGCCGCCGGCCCCCCCACCGCGACGGTGGTGGTGCTCGACGACTCGCTCTCGCTGCAGCTCCGGGTCGACGGGGAGGAGCCGCTGTTCGAGCGGGCGCGTGAGCTCGCCGCCGAGGTCTTCGCGGGGCAGCGCCCGGAGGACAGCGGTGGGATCGTGCGCGCCTCGACCCCCCTCGGCCCGCCGCTGGTCGCGTCGAGCTTCGATCGCCGCGCGCTGAGCGAGGCCCTGGCCGAGGTCCAGGTGGGCTACGGTGGCACCGACCTCGCCGGCGCCATCGCCCAGGCAGCCGCCTTGCTGAGCGCCTCCCCGCTGCCCCGCAAGCGGATCGTCGTGGTCAGCGACCTGCAGGCCGCCGGCTTCGACCCGGCCCGGCTCCCCACCCTGGGGGCGGAGGCCGAGGTCGAGCTGGTGCTGGTGCCCGTCGTCCCCCCGGAGGCCCCGGGCAACCGGGCGGTGACGGCGGTGGAGCTGACCCCCGCGTCCGAGCAGGGGCCGCTGGCCTTCCGGATCGTGGCGACGGTCGCGGGGTTCGGGACCTTGGCCAGCGGTGAGGTGGAGCTGCAGCTCGAGGTCGACGGCCAGTCGGTCAACGCCGGCGTGGTCCGGCTCGAGGGGGGGCGGGGGAGCAAGGAGTTCGTCCACCGCTTCGCCACCCCGGGCCTGCACCACGGCCTGGTGCGCCTCCCGCCGGACGCGCTCGCCGCGGACGACCGGCGACACTTCGCGCTCGAGGTCCAGCGGCAGATCCGGGTCTTGCTGGTCAACGGGGACCCCCGCAGCACCGCCCAGCAGGACGAGCTGTTCTATCTCGAGCGGGCGCTCCAGCCGGGGGCCGAGCAGCTCTCCCGGCTCGCGCCCACGGTGCTGAGCGTCCCCCTGCTCGCCGGCGCGCCCCTCGACGAGTACGACGTGGTCGTGCTGGCCAACGTGTCCGGGCTCGGCGCCGACGGGGTCGCCGAGCTGGAGCGGTTCGTCCGGCGCGGCGGGGGGCTGCTCGTCGCCGCGGGCGACAACGTGGAGACGGCCCGGTACAACGCGGAGCTGCTCCCGCTGCTGCCCCGGGCGCTGCGCGGCGTGCAGCGCCTCACTCCGGCCGGCGGCAGCGAAGCCCAGGGGCTGGGCACCCTGCGGGGCGGCTCGCCCGTGGTGGCCCCGCTGCTCGGGGCCGCGGGCGAGGGCCTGCGGGCAGCCCGGTTCTGGAGCTGGCTGCTGCTCGAGCCCGGGGCGAGCGAGGGGGAGCTGCTCGTGCACCTCGCGCTGAGCTCGGGCGCACCGATCCTCGTCGAGCGTCCGCTCGGCCGCGGCCGGGTCGCCCTCCTCACCACGACCCTCGACCGGGACTGGACCGATCTGGCGATCCGCACGGGCTACCTCCCCCTCGTCCAGGAGCTGCTGTTGCGCCTGGCCGATGCCCAGCAGAGCGGAATCCAGCAGCCGGTCCTGGTCGCGGCCCCCTTCACGGTCCCGCGTCCCGGCTGGGTGCAGCAGGTGACCCTCCAGCCGCCGGGGCGCCGCCCCCGCACCCTGGACGCGGCCGAGCTCCCCGAGCGCCGGGAGCTGGAGGTCACCGACGGCGATCGCCCGGGGATCTACCGGGTGCTGCTCACCGGGGGCCCCGACGGTCCGGTGCAGGCGAAGGATCAGGCGATCGTCACCGACCCGGCCGAGTCCGATCCGCGCCTGCTGAGCGAAGCCGAGCTCGCGGCCCTCGCCCGCACGCCCGAGACGGAGGCCGGCGCTCGTCCCGCCAGCTCCCTGCGCCCCATCGACCTGTGGCCATGGGCCCTGCTGCTGCTGCTCGCCCTCTTGCTGGGCGAGGCGCTGCTGCTCTTGCGCCGGGACAATCTGGGCGAGGAGCTGGCGACGAGCGCGCCCCGCACGCCCCAGAACGGCCGTGGCTGGACCGGGCGCCCCGCCCCGGGCGTCGACCGCGCGCCGGGCGCCGGCTGACGGCCGACGGCATCCTGCAGCCACCCGGCAGCCCGCGGCGCGCGCCGCCGGCACCCCCACCCAAAGTACCATCCCGGCGAGGCGAAGCCGGCACCTGGCCCTCTGGCCTCAGCCTGCCCCAGGTGCTAGAATCGTCTGCAGATCATCGGCAAGGCGTCCCGCGACCAGCGGGACGGTAGGTGCAGAGGATGAGCGTGCCCCGCTGGTTGCCCCCCACCTTGCTCGCGCTGCTGCTCGCGCTGGCTGGCTGCGCGGAGACCAGCCGTCATGTCCCGAGGTCCCAGGACGGAGGTTCGCCACCCGATGGCCTCGCGGCCGACGCCGCGCGCGTCCCACCGGATCTCGGCTGCCCCCCCGCACCGTGCGTGACCACCGAGACCGCGTGCGGCTGCGAGTGTGTCGACCTCACCAGCGACGTGCGTCACTGCGGCGGCTGTGACCAGCCCTGCCGGGAGGGGGAGGAGTGCCTGGCCAGCCAGTGCGTCGCGGCCTGCCCGCCCGGAGAGATCCGCTGCGGCGCCGAGCTGGCCTGCGTCGATCCGCGCCAGGACCCCTGGCACTGCGGGGGCTGCGACCGCCGCTGCCCGCCACGCAACGACTGCCACGGGGGAACGTGCGGCGAACGCTGCAACGAGGGCGAGATCTTCTGCGACGGCCGGTGCCTGGACGGGCAGACCAGCATGGAGCACTGCGGGCGCTGCGACAATCGCTGCGACCCCGAGCAGCAACGCTGCCGCCTCGGGGAGTGCAGCTCCTTCTGCCCCGCAGGTCAGACCCGCTGCGGCGAGCTGTGCATCGACACGCAGACCAACAGCCATCACTGCGGTGGCTGCCAGCAACCCTGCCGGGCCGATCAAGAGTGCGTGGCCGGCGGTTGCCTGCTGACCTGCCCCCCGACCTTCGCGCGCTGCGGCGAGGAGTGCATCAACACCCAGACCAACCGCGGCAACTGCGGCGAATGCTTCAAGGCCTGCGACGACCACCTGGTCTGCATCGGCGGCGAGTGTCTCTGCCCCGAGATCTACCAGGCCAACTGCGGCAGCGAGTGCGTCGACGTCCGCAGCGACCCCGACAACTGCAACGAGTGCGGGCGCCGGTGCCCGTCGGATCAGGTCTGCATCGACGGGGAGTGCACCTGCCCCGACGCCGGTTGGAAGGTCTGTGAAGGAGTGTGCGTCCACGTCGCGGCCGACCGGGAGAACTGCGGCGACTGCGGCGTCCGCTGCGACGAAGGGGACGACTGCATGAACGGCTTCTGCGGCGGGGTGCTGATCACGATCGACAACGACGCCTACGGCCACCACGGAGCGTGCGACGGCTGGAACCAGTGCGGCGACGCGGCGACGTGCGCCCTATGGGCCTGCGAGGTGCGCGGCTACAGCGTGCTGGTCCGGCATGGCCGCACCGCTCCCTGCAACAGCGGCGAGTTCCGGACCTGCCACCTCTTCAACAGCCGCGGCAACCTCCAGGAGAACTGGGGCACCTCCTGCGCCGTGATGGGCGTGAGCGACATCTACTGCAAGTGAGCGCGCGGCGCGGTTCCCCGACGGAGCCCTTGCCTCCGCCGGAAGCACTGACCTATAACCGTCGCGCTGTTCGATCCCGGTGGAACGACCCGTGACGAGGTAGGTGCCGATGTCTTTCAGGCTGATGCGCATGGTGGGCGTCTTCGCCCTGCTGTCGGCGATGGGGGGCGGCTTCCTCCCGGAGGCTGCGGCCGAGGAGGGTGGGCCGACCGGGCCGACGCCGGTGCTCTTCACCCCGTTCCAGGTCGGCAAGGATCTGCGCAACCAGGAAGAGGTGCTGCGCGGCCTGCTCTCGGCCAGGATGATCGAGACCGGCAAGTTCTCCGAGACCGCGACCGCCGACACCGAGCAGCGGGTCCAGGAGTGCGTCCGCAGCATCAATAAGGAGTCCACCGAGGAGACCTGCTGGATCCGCCTGGGCCAGGGCCAGGGCGCCCGGCTGATGGTCACCGGCAAGGTGATCGGCGACGGGAAGGCCTGCACCCTGATGCTCAGCCTCGTGGAGCTCGAGACCCGGGTCGTGCAGAAGAAGCGGGTCGAGCCGGTCAACCCCTGCACCATGGAGAACCTGCGGGCCCAGATCGAGCTCTCGGCCCGGGCCCTGGCCGGCGAGAAGGTGCCCGATCGACCCTCTCCGGTGGACCCCACCGGCGGCCTCGGGAACGTCCCCCCACCGCCCCAGGAGCCGGCGCCCGACGTCGCGGGGAGCGGCCCGGTGATCTCCGGCGGGACCGTGACCAACGCCACGGGCAACCTGGCCGTCGAGGCCAAGCCGTTCGGGAAGGTGCGCCTGGAGTTCGTCGACGCCAAGGGTAAGAAGATCGTCAGCGGCTCGCCCTACCGCAACCCGAAGGCCGCGGTGGGCACCTGGCAGCTCAAGGCCTCGGCCAACGGCTACGAGCCGGAGGAGCGGAGCTTCCCCGTCCCCCCCGACGAGACG
Organism: Myxococcota bacterium; assembly: GCA_034005005.1. Lineage (GTDB taxonomy): Bacteria > Myxococcota_A > JAVEVO01 > JAVEVO01 > JAVEVO01 > JAVEVO01. Next base: position 22,628 of record JAVEVO010000019.1, on the reverse strand, counting down.
ACCCTGATCAAGTTCGAGCTGCGCCAGTTCGGGGGCCTGGAGGTCACCGGCGAGCCGGCCGGAGCCGAGATCCTGGTCACCGGTCCCGGAGGGTTCACCGACCGCCGGGGCCTCCCCTGGAAGGCCAAGGGGCTGAAGAGCGGCAGCTATCACATCGAGGTGAGCCGGGCCGGCTACCAGACCTACCAGCGCGACGCCGACGTCGAGCCCGGCGCCACCAACCGGATCCGGGTGAGCCTCGAGAAGGAGGCGGCCACGCCGGCCGTCGTGCGCGGCGGCGGGCTCGGCGAGGACGCACTGGTCCGCAAGATCTGGGAGATCCCCGACGGCGGCTCCACCCCGTGGGACAACGCTGTGAAACCGCTGCTGATCCAGGCCTACGACAAGGACGGCTCGGGGGCCATCGACAGCGCGACCGAGACCAACGCGGTCCCCTGCAAGGTGCTGCAGGCCCTCAACGACAAGATCCGGGACGGTCGCGGCCAGATCTCCTCCCTGCGGGGGACCTACGTCGCCAACATCTACCTCGGCTACCTCATCGGCTTCGGCAACAACCAGCGGGACACCCTGCTCGCCCGGATCGATAGCTGCGGCCCCGGGAGCGGCTCCACGCCGGCCGTGGTCAGCCCCACCCCGCCCACGGGCGGACGCCTGAGCGAGCAGGAGCTCATCCGCCAGCTCTGGGACGGCCCCCTGGGAGGCTCCACCGAGTGGGACACCCTGGCCAAGCGGCTGCTCCTGCAGAACTACGACGCGAACCGCTCCGGCGAGATCGACACGGTCGCGGAGGTCGACGCGATCCCCTGTGCGGTCTGGACCGCGCTGGACGACAAGATCAAGAGCGGGCGACCCAACGGCAGCCTGGTGATCACATACACCAAGGGCTACTGGCTCGGCTACCTGCTGGGGATCAACGCGAGCATGCAGGACCGCTGCCTGGCGGTCTACCCCTCCTGCAAATCGGGCAGCGTGGCCGCGTCGCCGTCGTCGGGCGGCCGGATCGGCGAGGAGGAGCTGGTCCGCAAGATCTGGGAGATCCCCGACGGCGGCTCGACCCCCTGGGACAACGCGGTGAAGCCGCTGATGATCCAGGCCTACGATACGGACAACTCCGGGGCGATCGATCGGGCCAGCGAGACCAGCGCGGTGCCCTGCAAGGTGCTGCAGGCCCTGAACGACAAGATCAAGGATGGGCGTGGGCAGATCTCCTCCCTGCGGGGCACCTACATCGCGCACATCTACCTCGGCTACCTGATCGGCTTCGCCAACGATCAGAAGGACACCCTGCTCGCCCGGATCGATAGCTGCGGCCCCGGGAGCGGATCGCGCCCCACCACGTCCTCCCCGGCGGTCCCGGCGAGCGGGGCGCTGAGCGAGCAGGCCCTGATCCGCGCCCTCTGGGACGGACCGCTCGGCGGCTCCACGGAGTGGGACACCCTGGCCAAGCGCCTGTTGCTGCAGACCTATGACAGCAACCGCTCCGGCGAGATCGACACCCGCGCCGAGATCGACCGGATCCCCTGCTCCGTCTGGACCGCGATGGACGACAAGATCAAGAGCGGGCGCCCCAACGGCAGCCTGGTGATCACCTACACCAAGGGGCTGTGGCTCGGGTACCTGCTCGGGATCAACAAGTCGCTGCAGGATCGGAGCCTCGAGATCTACCCCTCCTGCAAGTCGGGTGGCGGGGCGGCCGCGAGTGGCGGCTCGCTCTCCGAGGACGAGCTGGTCTCCCAGGTCTGGGCCATCCCCAAGGGCGGCTCCACGGAGTGGGACACCGCCACCAAGGCCCTGATGTTGCGCCGCTTCGACACCAACGGCTCGGGGAGCATCGACCAGGATGGCGAGTTCCGCATGATCACCTGCCGGGTCTGGAACGCGCTCGACAAGAAGATCCGGGACGGACGGGGCTCGATCTCCGGGCTGGAGCCGACCTACGTCGGCTACACCTACCTCGGCTACTTGATCGGCATCAACGAGAAGTACAAGGACCAGATGAAGACCAGCGTGCTGGCCTGCCGCTCCTCGGGCGACGGGGGCTCGCCGAGCGGCACCACGGGTGGCGGCGGGCGCCAGAGCGACGAGGAGATCGTGCGGCAGATCTGGGCGTTCCCCGACGGCGGCTCCTCCGAGTGGGACGCGAAGACGAAGGTTCTGCTGGTGCGCGCCTACGATCTCAACGGCTCGGGGATGATCGACACCGACGCGGAGCTCGCCCAGGTGAGCTGTGCGGTCTGGAACGCGCTCAACGAGAAGATCAAGACGGGGCGCCCCAACGGGGGCCTCGAGATCACCTACGTCTCCAACCCCTGGCTCGGCCACCTCTACGGCATGGACAAGAGCATGCAGGCCGGCAGCTACGCGGCCATCCGGCGCTGCAACGTGCGGCGCTGAGCAGCAGCCTCCCCCTCCCCCGCGAATAGTCTACTAGTTCGCTATTCTTTCTCTGGTCAGCTCAACATTGCAGAATCGTTTCACTTTCCAATCAAGACCATCTATATCCGAATCGTAGAGCCGACATCTCCTCCACAAAACAGCCCCTTCGAAGACAACCCGCTTGCCGTCGCCATCGATCTTTTGCTATCTTGCGGGCTACTCGGAACAACAAGGGCCCGAGCGCGCTCGACGAGCTAGCAGACCAGCGACTCGCAGCGCCGAGAGCCGAGATCCACTGTCGTCGGGAGACTGTCGAGGGAGGACAAGACCATGCGCAACGTCGTCGATTGGCTGAGGGGCTCGAGCATCGTGCTGGTGCTCCTGGGGATGAGCACCACCTCCCTCGTGGGCGGGTGCGGCGGGGAGGCTGCGCCTCCCGACGTCGCCGACGCCGGGGAGGGCGAGGGCGAGGGTGAGGGCGAGGGTGAGGGCGAGGGCGAGGGCGAGGGCGAGGGCGAGGGCGAGGGCGAGGGCCAGCCGGGGTGCTTCCCCTGCGTCGAGGGGACGACCATGCCCTGCACGACCCCCTGCGCCAACGGCAACGAGGGCGTCATCCGCTGCGAGCAGCAGGAGGACGGCACCTGGTGTCTGGCCGCGGAGTGCGACTGCGCCTGCCCGGCCGGGGCGGGCCGCGACTGCGCCTGCGGCGCGGGCAAGGGCCGGCAGCGCTGCGGCGACGACGGGGAGTGGAGCCTCTGCGCCCAGTCCTGCGTCATCTCCATGGACAGCACGGTGCCCGGCGAGCAGCTCTGCGAGGGCGGCCTGACCTGGGGCGCCTGCGGCCCGGCCTGCGCGGACGCGCCGGCCTGCACCACCCCGGGCCAGGTGGTGGACCCGGAGTTCAACTGCCAGTGCTTCCCGCCGAGCCGGATGAACATGGACTGCACCGCGACCGGCCTGGCCGACGGCGCCGCGGTCGCCACCGGCGAGCGGGCCTTCCTGCAGGGCCAGTGGACCTGGAAGACCTGCGTGCCCCGCTCGTGCCTGGAGGGCTACGAGCTGCAGGGTGCGGAGTGCATCAAGTGCCAGACCGCGGCCGAGTGCGGGCCGGGGGCCTACCTGGTGGGCTGCCGCTGCCAGGAGTGGGTCTGCCCGCCGGACGAGCTCATCTGCAAGTGCGAGGCGAACATCTGCACCAGCGCCCTGTGCGGACCCGAGTTCTGCGACCCGGCCAACGGCTGCGCCCAGCAGAACCCCGCGGAGTTCGAGGCGGGCTGCCAGGAGCCGCCGCCGCCCCCGGAGAAGTGCGACACCTGCCACGTCGGGCTGGAGAAGGCCCACGTGCCCGTGCTGCGCTGCGTCGAGTGCCACGGCGGGGACCCCGAGTCCCTGCTGATCACCACCGCGCACGTGGCCATGCCGCAGGCGCTGGCCGACAACTACCAGAGCGTCGACCCGGTGACCTCGACCTACTTCAACTACCTCACCCACGTCGGCCTCGAGGACAGCCGCTTCGACGACCCGAACACGCCCGACGTCCACGAGGGCCTGGCCTGGCTGAAGTTCGTCAACCCGGCCGACATCCGGATCACGGGCGAGGTCTGCGGCCGGCCAGACTGCCACGAGAACATCTACAACACCTCGGCGAAGAGCATGATGCGGACCGCGGCCGGGATCCTCGACGGCACCCGCTACGGCCTGGGGCTGCCGCGCAAGGTGGCCGACCTGCCCGCGGACGCGGAGAGCGCCCGGCTGGCCACGGTGGGGGCCCTGACGGCGCCCCTGGTGGACGAGGGCCGGGAGAACCTGCCCAACGACCCGACGGGCGAGGTGACGGAGCTCGCGGCCTACCCGACCCAGGAGGCCCGGGACCCGGCGATGATGGACGAGACAGCGATGCTCGAGGACGCCCTCGACAAGGCCTGCGCCGGCTGCCACATCGGCTCCAAGGGCGCCAACCGCCGCTACGGCGACTTCCGCAGCGGCGGCTGCGCGGCCTGCCACATGCTGTACGACGACGACGGCAAGTCCCGCTCCGCGGACGTGCTGATCAAGCACGAGGAGCCCACCTACAACCTGGACAGCCCCGGCACCAACGACGCGTTCACCGACATCATGGCCAACGTCGGCGAGCGGCCCCACCCCTTCGTGCACCGGATCACCCGCAAGATGCCCGCGTCCCAGTGCGGCCACTGCCACAACTGGTCCAACTGGACGACCTTCCAGATCCAGGGCATCCGGGTCGACCCCAACTCCGACCTCAAGCGGCAGTTCGGCTGCGACGACGCCGGCGGCGATGCGACCAAGTGCCGCTTCGACGCGACGATCTCGGCCAAGGGCACCGACAAGAAGCGGCACGGCCTGGCCTATCACCAGATCGTCGAGTTCGAGGACCTCAACGGCGACGGCGTCGACGACACCCCGGCCGACGTGCACTGGCTGGCCGGCCTGGAGTGCGTCGACTGCCACACCAGCATCGAGATGCACGGCGACGGCACGATCAAGAGCCGCATGGACCAGCAGACGCAGATCCGCTGCTACACCTGCCACGGCACCATCGACAGCTACGTCGACCCCGCCAGCTCACCGGTGGGCAACATCGTCCAGCAGGGCACCGAGACGCAGCCGGCCTTCTACCTGCGCTCCAAGCTGACGGGACAGTTGCACTACATCTACCAGATCAAGGACTCCGCGACCAACGCCTACCCCGGCGCCCGGGACCCCCGCACCTGGGAGCGGGTCTACACCGAGCAGGCGGACTACGCGCACGGCCGCTGGAACGGCGAGGGCATGGACTTCGACGGCAAGGGGATCCAGTACCTCGACCCCAGCAACCCCGAGGCCGGGACGACCCGGGACAACTTCAGCCACGCGGACACCCTCGAGTGCAACACCTGCCACGCCACCTGGGGCAACATGTGCTACGGGTGTCACCTCACCCTGTCCGACTACGACCCCTCGGGCATGGGCTCCCTGTCGGACTTCTCCAACATCAAGGGCGTGCTCACCCCGGGCAAGATCATCCAGAAGGACGTCACCTTCGCCACCGCCCTCGACCTCGGCCTGGGCATCAACAGCCAGGGCAAGGTCACCCAGTTCACCCCGGCCGGGAAGCTCTTCTTCCGGCACCTCACGCAGAGCGGCGAGGACGACTTCCGGGAGAACGCGTCCTGGCCCGGCGGCTCCAACTACGGCGCCTCCTACCGCACCTACCAGGACCGCCTCGGCTTCGGCAACAAGCTGGGCGCCGGCCTCGGCACGCAGGACCCGGAGCTCGCCGGCCTCGCCAACGGGTCGGTCGCGGCCGACAGCAACGCGGCGCTGGCCTACAACCCGGTGGTCTCCCACACGGTCCAGCGCAAGCCCCGCAACTGCTCCACCTGCCACATCCCGGTGAGCCACGACGCCTCCCCGGAGACCGACGACTACGCCCGGCAGGCCATGGTCTCCTGGGGCGTCTACCCCAAGGGCGCGGACCGCAAGATCTCCGCGTACCTCGCCGCCGTCGACAAGACCGTGCAGAAGGACTCCGGCGTCGAGTTCAAGACCGCGGCCGGCTTCCTGATCCCCGACCCCAACAACATGGACGTCGACGGCGTCACCGCGGTGAACACCTTCACCGGCTCCGCGCTCACCGGCTTCACCGGCACCACCGCCGGCGACATCAACGCCCACCGGCTGGACTGGGTCGTGCTCGAGGAGGGCGCCTACCCCCTGGCCCGCAGCATCCGGCCCCAGACCTTCCCCCGCGGGCCCCACGAGCGGCTGACCCCCGACGGCGGCGCCGGCCCCCTGACCGAGACCATCCTGCGCAAGCTCGAGGACCAGGTCCGCGTCTTCGACATGCCCGAGTACAGCCGCACCCAGAACCTGCTGCCGCCGGTCTTCTCCAAGGCCGACGTCCAGGACACCGACCTCGACGGCTGGTGCAAGGCGGGCATCGACAACAACGCCGACGGCGACTGCGAGGACCCGGGCGAGACCGGCGGCCGCGGGCCCTTCGACTGCGACGACACCGACGGCGCGGTCAACCCCGACGCCACCGAGAACTGCACCGACGGCATCGACAACGACTGCAACGGCGCGGCCGACGCGCCGGACATGTTCTGCAACGGCGGCGCGGACGAGGACGGCGACGGCTGGTGCCCCGCGGGCCAGGACACCAACGCCAACGGCAACTGCACCGACCCGGGCGAGACCGACGGCGCCGGGCCCTTCGACTGCGACGACACCAACCCCGACCTCAACCCCGACCAGGTCGAAAACTGCTTCGACGGCGTCGACAACAACTGCGACACCCGGGCCGACTACCGGGACCAGTCCTGCGTCAAGTGGTCGGACCAGGACAAGGACGGCTGGTGCGCCGAGGGCCAGGACCTGGACGCGGACGGCGGCTGCACCGACGCGGGCGAAAAAGACGTCCCCGCGCCCTGGGACTGCGACGACACCAACCCCGGCACCTTCCCCGGCTCCAGCGAGATCTGCGGGGACGGCCGGGACAACAACTGCGACACCAACGTCGACTGCGGCGGCCAGTGCGCGGGCTGCCTCGACGGCCGGCCCTGCCTGGTGAAGACCGACTGCGCGAGCAAGGTCTGCACCGACTTCGTCTGCCAGGCCCCCCTCTGCGACGACCTCGAGCAGAACGGCCTGGAGACCGACGTCGACTGCGGCGGCACCTGCAACCAGTGCGACAATGGCAAGAAGTGCACCAGCCACCCCGACTGCCTCTCCAAGCAGTGCGTCGGCGGTCTCTGCCGCGTGCCGACCTGCAACGACGGCGTGCAGAACAGCACCGAGGCCGACGTCGACTGCGGCGGCCCCTGCCTGCCGGCCAAGAAGTGCGCCGACCTGCTGACCTGCAGCGATGGGGCCGACTGCCAGAGCGGCGTCTGCAAGGACTCCCACTGCGCGGTGCCCGCGTGCGACGACGAGGTGAAGAACGGCAGCGAGACCGACGTCGACTGCGGCGGCCCGTGCGCCCCCTGTGCGGACGGCAAGGGCTGCTCCGCGGCCATCGACTGCGACAGCGGCGTCTGCGGCGCCAACAAGAAGTGCGCGATCCCGGCCTGCAACGACGGCGTGCACAACGGCACCGAGCCCTCCAAGGACTGCGGCGGCCCCTGCCTGCCCGGCAGCAAGTGCGGCGACGGCCTGACCTGTGACGGGCCCGCCGACTGCCAGAGCGGCGTCTGCACCGGCAACGTCTGCCAGGTGCCGACCTGCTCCGACCTCGCCCAGAACGCCACGGAGACCGACGTCGACTGCGGCGGCGTCTGCCCCCTGAAGTGCGCGACCGACAAGAAGTGCGTCATCCCCGAGGACTGCGTCTCCGGCGTCTGCACCGGCGGCACCTGCGCCGCGGCCACCTGCTCCGACGGCGTGAAGAACGGCGGCGAGACCGACATCGACTGCGGCGGCAGCGACTGCGGCGACTGCGCCGACTTCCAGGGCTGCAAGGCCAAGGACGACTGCCTCAGCAAGGTCTGCGACGCCGGCGTCTGCAAGACCCCCACCTGCACCGACGTCACCACCAACGGCCTCGAGACCGACGTCGACTGCGGCGGGAGCTGCCCCGTCTGCGCCGCGGGCCTCGGCTGCAAGGTCGGCGGTGACTGCGCCCACGGCGTCTGCGGCGACGACAAGAAGTGCGCCCAGCCGAGCTGCACCGACACCGTCAAGAACGGCCAGGAGACCGACGTCGACTGCGGCGGCACCTGCGACGCCTGCAAGGACTTCCGGGCCTGCAAGACCGACGGCGACTGCGTCAGCAAGGTCTGCGAGGACGGCTTCTGCCAGGCGCCCCGCTGCGACGACAGCGAGAAGAACGGCACCGAGACCGACGTCGACTGCGGTGGTACTTCTTGCCTACCCTGCAGCTTCGCCAACGCGGCCTGCACCGCCAATAGCGACTGCTGGAGCGGCGTCTGCAAGGACCTCAAGTGCCAGGCCCCGACCTGCGCCGACTTCACCAAGAACCAGGACGAGACCGACGTCGACTGCGGCGGCGCGGCCTGCCGGCTCGGCACCAAGTGCGACACCGGCAAGGTCTGCCTGATCGCCGACGACTGCGCCTCCCTCGTCTGCAGCGGCGGCACCTGCCGTGCGGCCACCTGCACCGACGGCGTCAAGAACGGCCTCGAGACCGCCATCGACTGCGGCGGCGGCACCTGCCCCGCCTGCACCTTCGTCGACGCCGGCTGCACCGACGGCCCGCGGGACTGCTGGAGCAAGATCTGCACCGCCCAGAAGTGCGTCGCGCCGACCTGCAGCGACGCGGCGGTCAACGGCCTGGAGACCGACCTCAACTGCGGCGGCGGCGACTGCACCGCCTGCGCCGCCACCAAGGCCTGCCGCATCTCCTCGGACTGCCTCAGCCTGGTCTGCACCGAGCAGGTCTGCATGGCGGCCACCTGCTCCGACAGCACCAAGAACGGCGCCGAGTCCGACATCGACTGCGGTGCCACCTGCGGCGCCAGCAAGCTCTGCCCCAAGGGCTGGAAGTGCGGCACCGGCAACGACTGCCAGACCGCCGCCTGCAAGGACGGCATCTGCGTCTCCGCGGCCGCGCTCTGCAGCAACGGCCAGCTCGACGACGCCACCGAGACCGACGTCGACTGCGGCGACCAGTGCGGACCCTGCGGCACGGACAAGACCTGCGCAGTCGCCAGCGACTGCCTCTCCGGTGTCTGCACGAGCTTCAAGTGCAAGGCCGCGCTCTGCACCGACCAGGTCCTCAACGGCACCGAGACCGACAAGGACTGCGGCGGCGGTGCCTGCCCCAAGTGCCCCGACACCAAGGTCTGCAAGACCGGCCTCGACTGCCAGAGCGGCGTCTGCGACGGCATGATCTGCAAGGCCGCCACCTGCCAGGACCGGGTGCAGAACGGCGAGGAGACCTACGTCGACTGCGGCGGTACCAAGTGCCCCAAGTGCGTCACCGGCAACACCTGCTCCCTCGACAGCGACTGCGTCTCCGCCGTCTGCGAGGGCGGCGTCTGCCTCGCCGCCACCTGCGCCGACGAGACCAAGAACGGCGACGAGACCGACATCGACTGCGGCGGCTCCTGCGTCGCCGACTGCGCGGCCGGACAGAAGTGCAAGGTCGCGGCCGACTGCGCCAGCAAGAACTGCCTCAACCTCGTCTGCCAGGCAGCCACCTGCACCGACAGCATCCTCAACGGCAGCGAGGGCGACATCGACTGCGGCGGCACCTGCCCCGACAAGTGCACCGACGGCAAGACCTGCGTCAAGAACGCCGACTGCGTCAGCAACGTCTGCACCGGCGGCAAGTGCGCCTCCGGTGGCTGCTCCGACAACACCAAGAACGGCCAGGAGACCGACGTCGACTGCGGCGGCCCCGTCTGTGCCGACTGCGCGGACGGCCTGAAGTGCGCGGTCGGCTCCGACTGCGTCTCCGGCGTCTGCGACGGCAACAAGAAGTGCGCCGCGCCGACCTGCAGCGACGGCATCAAGAACGGCAGCGAGACCGACCGCGACTGCGGCGGCAACTGCAACGCCTGCGCCGACCTCCTCGGCTGCGTCGCCAACACCGACTGCCAGAGCCTCGTCTGCAAGGACAAGAAGTGCGCGGTGCCGACCTGCGTCGACAACGTCGAGAACGGCAACGAGACCGACAAGGACTGCGGCGGATCCTGCCGCGCCTGCGCCGACCTCCTCGGCTGCAAGGTCCCCGGCGACTGCCAAAGCGGCGTCTGCACCAACAGCGTCTGCCAGAAGCCCGTCTGCACCGACACCGTCAAGAACGGCGTCGAGACCGACGTCGACTGCGGCGGCGCCACCTGCGGCAAGTGCGCGCTGGACAAGCGCTGCGCGGTCCACACCGACTGCCTGAGCACCTACTGCGCGGCCGGCTTCTGCAAGAACCCCGGCTGCGGCGACGGCGTGCTCAACGGCCTGGAGACCGACGTCGACTGCGGCGGCGGCACCTGCGCCAAGTGCGCCCTGAACAAGGTCTGCAAGATCGACACCGACTGCGCCACCGGCAAGTGCACCTCCGGCAAGTGCACCCAGAGCTGCACCGACGGCGTCAAGAACGGCTCCGAGACCGACGTCGACTGCGGCGGCTCCTGCGGCAAGTGCGCCGAGACCAAGCTCTGCCTGGTCGCGGCCGACTGCCTCACGGGCGTCTGCTCCAACGTCAACGGCGTGCTCAAGTGCACCCAGAGCTGCACCGACGCGGTGAAGAACGGCACCGAGACCGACATCGACTGTGGCGGCACCTGCGCGGCCGACTGCCTTGTCGGCCAGGGCTGCAAGCTCGGCACCGACTGCGTCGACCAGGTCTGCACCTCCGGCAAGTGCACCAAGACCTGCGCGGACAACGTCAAGAACGGCACCGAGTCCGACGTCGACTGCGGCGGCAGCGACGACCCGCTCTGCGCCCGGTGCGCCGTGGGCAAGGTCTGCACCATCGACTCCGACTGCGCGTTCCGCTGCTACGGCGGCAAGTGCATCGACAAGTACGAGCTGGTCAAGGACCGCGGCGGCGTGCGCATGTGGAACGACACCAATGCGCCCTACGCGTCCTCCTGCGAGACCTACATCCGGCCCATCGACACCAACTACGTCTACCGCGGCCAGACCGGGGACGGCGCCTACTGGGTCCAGCCCATCCCCAACCTCCCCGCGGTCCAGGTCTGGTGCGACATGACCGTCGACAGCGGCGGCTGGACCATGGTCCTGATCAACAGCACCTACAACGGTCCAGTGCGGCCCGACTGGAACACGGCCGTCACCGGCAACACCCTGAATGGCTCCATGGCCAACGGGCTCAACGGCTTCGACCAGCTCCTCGGTCTGAACTTCTGGCTGGCTCTCGGCAACACCATGCGCCTCGATCAGGGCGGTGGGCCGGCCGAGGTCAACATCGTCCACCGGGCGTACTACAAGTTCAGCTTCGACGTGAACAACTGGTACAAGCTGCAGATGAGCGACGGCCGGGTCGTCAAGGGCGGAACCGTGCCAGATATGTATGCGTACCACAACGGCCGTCGGTTCAGCACCAAGGACAAGGACAACGATGATTGCGGTGGAAGCTGCTCCATCTCCTACGGTAGCGGTGCCTGGTGGTACGGGTGCTGCTGGGCCGGTAACTTCTGGGGAGGCAATGGTAGCAGCCACACTGCGAACCCCTACTGGACGAGTTCCGTCAACGACTACTACTCCTGGGGGGCCATCTACGTGAAGAACAACGGCTCCGCGGGTGACGGATCGACCAAGGAGAAGGCGGGCCAGAGCTGCAAGAAGATCATGGCCGACAAGCTCTCCCGAGGCAACGGGATCTACTGGATCGATCCCAACGGTGGTGACGTCTCCGACGCCTACCAGGTCTACTGCGACATGACCTCCGACGGTGGCGGGTGGACCATGGTGATGAAGGTCAACGGGGCCTCGAGCAACCTGGTCTACGGCGCCGGCTACTGGGAGAACGCGACCCTGCTGAACGTCAACAACATCGCGGAGGACGCGGTCGACTCCAAGTTCCAGAGCTACGTCAACCTGGCGTTCGGCGAGGTCATGCTCAAGATGAAGACGGGCGAGACCTGGAATCGCATGCAGTGGGCGAAGGCCGGCAACAGCATGCAGGCCGTGATGCAGGGTGGCCACCAGACCACCGGCAAGACCAGGGCCCAGTGGAAGGCGATGATGCCCAGCTCCTCCTTGCAGCCCTACTGCAACGTCGAGGGCTTCAACACCCTCAAGTACGGTGGCGGCTGGTGGGACACGGGCTACTACGGCGTCATGCGCCAGCGGCTGGGCATCGTGGCCAACCAGGAGAACAACTGCGGTAGCTGCGACTCCCGCCTCGGCATCGGCGGCGGCGGCTCCTACTGCGGTCCGAACTCCGTGGCCAGCTACGCGGCCGGCAACTTCGCCTACTGCAGCGCCGACGCGGGCGACCGCTCGACCCAGGCCATCGGCTACCTCTACGTCCGCTGACTCCTGACCCTCCGGGGAGGCACGGCGCCAGGCCGTGCCTCCCCGCCCTCGCTCCCCCCCATCCTCTCCTCCGGCGCTCGCCAGCTCTTCACCGGAGCCTTCCCATGAGGCATAGTCTATATTTCACATAGAAATAGTCCCAATCTATCAATGGCCACTTTGCCTGGTCAACCCTTGCCTCCCCCTTCCCGTATCTGGTAGGCTCACACCGGTCCTGTCGCACAACGGTCCCCGAGACCGGGCCAGCGAGTCGATGAGCGTTCTTCGTGAAGGGACGAAGAGGGCTCGGCATAGACCTCGGGGGATATCGAAAGGAGAAGGCCATGCGCAACGTCGTCGATTGGCTGAGGGGCCCGAGCATCGTGCTGGTGCTCCTGGGGATGAGCACCACCCCCCTCGTGGGCGGGTGCGGCGGGGAGGCTGCGCCTCCCGACGTCGCCGACGCCGGGGAGGGCGAAGGCGAAGGCGAGGGCGAGGGCGAGGGCGAGGGCGAGGGCGAGGGCGAGGGCGAGGGCGAGGGCGAGGGCCAGCCGGGGTGCTTCCCCTGCGTCGAGGGGACGACCATGGCCTGCGCGACCCCCTGCGCCAACGGCAACGAGGGCGTCATCCGCTGCGAGCAGCGGGAGGACGGCACCTGGTGTCTGGCCGCGGAGTGCGACTGCGCCTGCCCGGCCGGGGCGGGCCGCGACTGCGCCTGCGGCGCGGGCAAGGGCCGGCAGCGCTGCGGCGACGACGGGGAGTGGAGCCTCTGCGCCCAGTCCTGCGTCATCTCCATGGACAGCACGGTGCCCGGCGAGCAGCTCTGCGAGGGCGGCCTGACCTGGGGCGCCTGCGGCCCGGCCTGCGCGGACGCGCCGGCCTGCACCACCCCGGGCCAGGTGGTGGACCCGGAGTTCAACTGCCAGTGCTTCCCGCCGAGCCGGATGAACATGGACTGCACCGCGACCGGCCTGGCCGACGGCGCCGCGGTCGCCACCGGCGAGCGGGCCTTCCTGCAGGGCCAGTGGACCTGGAAGACCTGCGTGCCCCGCTCGTGCCTGGAGGGCTACGAGCTGCAGGGTGCGGAGTGCATCAAGTGCCAGACCGCGGCCGAGTGCGGGCCGGGGGCCTACCTGGTGGGCTGCCGCTGCCAGGAGTGGGTCTGCCCGCCGGACGAGCTCATCTGCAAGTGCGAGGCGAACATCTGCACCAGCGCCCTGTGCGGACCCGAGTTCTGCGACCCGGCCAACGGCTGCGCCCAGCAGAACCCCGCGGAGTTCGAGGCGGGCTGCCAGGAGCCGCCGCCGCCCCCGGAGAAGTGCGACACCTGCCACGTCGGGCTGGAGAAGGCCCACGTGCCCGTGCTGCGCTGCGTCGAGTGCCACGGCGGGGACCCCGAGTCCCTGCTGATCACCACCGCGCACGTGGCCATGCCGCAGGCGCTGGCCGACAACTACCAGAGCGTCGACCCGGTGACCTCGACCTACTTCAACTACCTCACCCACGTCGGCCTCGAGGACAGCCGCTTCGACGACCCGAACACGCCCGACGTCCACGAGGGCCTGGCCTGGCTGAAGTTCGTCAACCCGGCCGACATCCGGATCACGGGCGAGGTCTGCGGCCGGCCAGACTGCCACGAGAACATCTACAACACCTCGGCGAAGAGCATGATGCGGACCGCGGCCGGGATCCTCGACGGCACCCGCTACGGCCTGGGGCTGCCGCGCAAGGTGGCCGACCTGCCCGCGGACGCGGAGAGCGCCCGGCTGGCCACGGTGGGGGCCCTGACGGCGCCCCTGGTGGACGAGGGCCGGGAGAACCTGCCCAACGACCCGACGGGCGAGGTGACGGAGCTCGCGGCCTACCCGACCCAGGAGGCCCGGGACCCGGCGATGATGGACGAGACAGCGATGCTCGAGGACGCCCTCGACAAGGCCTGCGCCGGCTGCCACATCGGCTCCAAGGGCGCCAACCGCCGCTACGGCGACTTCCGCAGCGGCGGCTGCGCGGCCTGCCACATGCTGTACGACGACGACGGCAAGTCCCGCTCCGCGGACGTGCTGATCAAGCACGAGGAGCCCACCTACAACCTGGACAGCCCCGGCACCAACGACGCGTTCACCGACATCATGGCCAACGTCGGCGAGCGGCCCCACCCCTTCGTGCACCGGATCACCCGCAAGATGCCCGCGTCCCAGTGCGGCCACTGCCACAACTGGTCCAACTGGACGACCTTCCAGATCCAGGGCATCCGGGTCGACCCCAACTCCGACCTCAAGCGGCAGTTCGGCTGCGACGACGCCGGCGGCGATGCGACCAAGTGCCGCTTCGACGCGACGATCTCGGCCAAGGGCACCGACAAGAAGCGGCACGGCCTGGCCTATCACCAGATCGTCGAGTTCGAGGACCTCAACGGCGACGGCGTCGACGACACCCCGGCCGACGTGCACTGGCTGGCCGGCCTGGAGTGCGTCGACTGCCACACCAGCATCGAGATGCACGGCGACGGCACGATCAAGAGCCGCATGGACCAGCAGACGCAGATCCGCTGCTACACCTGCCACGGCACCATCGACAGCTACGTCGACCCCGCCAGCTCACCGGTGGGCAACATCGTCCAGCAGGGCACCGAGACGCAGCCGGCCTTCTACCTGCGCTCCAAGCTGACGGGACAGTTGCACTACATCTACCAGATCAAGGACTCCGCGACCAACGCCTACCCCGGCGCCCGGGACCCCCGCACCTGGGAGCGGGTCTACACCGAGCAGGCGGACTACGCGCACGGCCGCTGGAACGGCGAGGGCATGGACTTCGACGGCAAGGGGATCCAGTACCTCGACCCCAGCAACCCCGAGGCCGGGACGACCCGGGACAACTTCAGCCACGCGGACACCCTCGAGTGCAACACCTGCCACGCCACCTGGGGCAACATGTGCTACGGGTGTCACCTCACCCTGTCCGACTACGACCCCTCGGGCATGGGCTCCCTGTCGGACTTCTCCAACATCAAGGGCGTGCTCACCCCGGGCAAGATCATCCAGAAGGACGTCACCTTCGCCACCGCCCTCGACCTCGGCCTGGGCATCAACAGCCAGGGCAAGGTCACCCAGTTCACCCCGGCCGGGAAGCTCTTCTTCCGGCACCTCACGCAGAGCGGCGAGGACGACTTCCGGGAGAACGCGTCCTGGCCCGGCGGCTCCAACTACGGCGCCTCCTACCGCACCTACCAGGACCGCCTCGGCTTCGGCAACAAGCTGGGCGCCGGCCTCGGCACGCAGGACCCGGAGCTCGCCGGCCTCGCCAACGGGTCGGTCGCGGCCGACAGCAACGCGGCGCTGGCCTACAACCCGGTGGTCTCCCACACGGTCCAGCGCAAGCCCCGCAACTGCTCCACCTGCCACATCCCGGTGAGCCACGACGCCTCCCCGGAGACCGACGACTACGCCCGGCAGGCCATGGTCTCCTGGGGCGTCTACCCCAAGGGCGCGGACCGCAAGATCTCCGCGTACCTCGCCGCCGTCGACAAGACCGTGCAGAAGGACTCCGGCGTCGAGTTCAAGACCGCGGCCGGCTTCCTGATCCCCGACCCCAACAACATGGACGTCGACGGCGTCACCGCGGTGAACACCTTCACCGGCTCCGCGCTCACCGGCTTCACCGGCACCACCGCCGGCGACATCAACGCCCACCGGCTGGACTGGGTCGTGCTCGAGGAGGGCGCCTACCCCCTGGCCCGCAGCATCCGGCCCCAGACCTTCCCCCGCGGGCCCCACGAGCGGCTGACCCCCGACGGCGGCGCCGGCCCCCTGACCGAGACCATCCTGCGCAAGCTCGAGGACCAGGTCCGCGTCTTCGACATGCCCGAGTACAGCCGCACCCAGAACCTGCTGCCGCCGGTCTTCTCCAAGGCCGACGTCCAGGACACCGACCTCGACGGCTGGTGCAAGGCGGGCATCGACAACAACGCCGACGGCGACTGCGAGGACCCGGGCGAGACCGGCGGCCGCGGGCCCTTCGACTGCGACGACACCGACGGCGCGGTCAACCCCGACGCCACCGAGAACTGCACCGACGGCATCGACAACGACTGCAACGGCGCGGCCGACGCGCCGGACATGTTCTGCAACGGCGGCGCGGACGAGGACGGCGACGGCTGGTGCCCCGCGGGCCAGGACACCAACGCCAACGGCAACTGCACCGACCCGGGCGAGACCGACGGCGCCGGGCCCTTCGACTGCGACGACACCAACCCCGACCTCAACCCCGACCAGGTCGAAAACTGCTTCGACGGCGTCGACAACAACTGCGACACCCGGGCCGACTACCGGGACCAGTCCTGCGTCAAGTGGTCGGACCAGGACAAGGACGGCTGGTGCGCCGAGGGCCAGGACCTGGACGCGGACGGCGGCTGCACCGACGCGGGCGAAAAAGACGTCCCCGCGCCCTGGGACTGCGACGACACCAACCCCGGCACCTTCCCCGGCTCCAGCGAGATCTGCGGGGACGGCCGGGACAACAACTGCGACACCAACGTCGACTGCGGCGGCCAGTGCGCGGGCTGCCTCGACGGCCGGCCCTGCCTGGTGAAGACCGACTGCGCGAGCAAGGTCTGCACCGACTTCGTCTGCCAGGCCCCCCTCTGCGACGACCTCGAGCAGAACGGCCTGGAGACCGACGTCGACTGCGGCGGCACCTGCAACCAGTGCGACAATGGCAAGAAGTGCACCAGCCACCCCGACTGCCTCTCCAAGCAGTGCGTCGGCGGTCTCTGCCGCGTGCCGACCTGCAACGACGGCGTGCAGAACAGCACCGAGGCCGACGTCGACTGCGGCGGCCCCTGCCTGCCGGCCAAGAAGTGCGCCGACCTGCTGACCTGCAGCGATGGGGCCGACTGCCAGAGCGGCGTCTGCAAGGACTCCCACTGCGCGGTGCCCGCGTGCGACGACGAGGTGAAGAACGGCAGCGAGACCGACGTCGACTGCGGCGGCCCGTGCGCCCCCTGTGCGGACGGCAAGGGCTGCTCCGCGGCCATCGACTGCGACAGCGGCGTCTGCGGCGCCAACAAGAAGTGCGCGATCCCGGCCTGCAACGACGGCGTGCACAACGGCACCGAGCCCTCCAAGGACTGCGGCGGCCCCTGCCTGCCCGGCAGCAAGTGCGGCGACGGCCTGACCTGTGACGGGCCCGCCGACTGCCAGAGCGGCGTCTGCACCGGCAACGTCTGCCAGGTGCCGACCTGCTCCGACCTCGCCCAGAACGCCACGGAGACCGACGTCGACTGCGGCGGCGTCTGCCCCCTGAAGTGCGCGACCGACAAGAAGTGCGTCATCCCCGAGGACTGCGTCTCCGGCGTCTGCACCGGCGGCACCTGCGCCGCGGCCACCTGCTCCGACGGCGTGAAGAACGGCGGCGAGACCGACATCGACTGCGGCGGCAGCGACTGCGGCGACTGCGCCGACTTCCAGGGCTGCAAGGCCAAGGACGACTGCCTCAGCAAGGTCTGCGACGCCGGCGTC
The DNA here is from genome assembly GCA_034005005.1 of Myxococcota bacterium. Classification (GTDB taxonomy): domain Bacteria; phylum Myxococcota_A; class JAVEVO01; order JAVEVO01; family JAVEVO01; genus JAVEVO01. The sequence goes on along the minus strand of JAVEVO010000019.1, from coordinate 4,794 downwards.
TGCAAGACCCCCACCTGCACCGACGTCACCACCAACGGCCTCGAGACCGACGTCGACTGCGGCGGGAGCTGCCCCGTCTGCGCCGCGGGCCTCGGCTGCAAGGTCGGCGGTGACTGCGCCCACGGCGTCTGCGGCGACGACAAGAAGTGCGCCCAGCCGAGCTGCACCGACACCGTCAAGAACGGCCAGGAGACCGACGTCGACTGCGGCGGCACCTGCGACGCCTGCAAGGACTTCCGGGCCTGCAAGACCGACGGCGACTGCGTCAGCAAGGTCTGCGAGGACGGCTTCTGCCAGGCGCCCCGCTGCGACGACAGCGAGAAGAACGGCACCGAGACCGACGTCGACTGCGGTGGTACTTCTTGCCTACCCTGCAGCTTCGCCAACGCGGCCTGCACCGCCAATAGCGACTGCTGGAGCGGCGTCTGCAAGGACCTCAAGTGCCAGGCCCCGACCTGCGCCGACTTCACCAAGAACCAGGACGAGACCGACGTCGACTGCGGCGGCGCGGCCTGCCGGCTCGGCACCAAGTGCGACACCGGCAAGGTCTGCCTGATCGCCGACGACTGCGCCTCCCTCGTCTGCAGCGGCGGCACCTGCCGTGCGGCCACCTGCACCGACGGCGTCAAGAACGGCCTCGAGACCGCCATCGACTGCGGCGGCGGCACCTGCCCCGCCTGCACCTTCGTCGACGCCGGCTGCACCGACGGCCCGCGGGACTGCTGGAGCAAGATCTGCACCGCCCAGAAGTGCGTCGCGCCGACCTGCAGCGACGCGGCGGTCAACGGCCTGGAGACCGACCTCAACTGCGGCGGCGGCGACTGCACCGCCTGCGCCGCCACCAAGGCCTGCCGCATCTCCTCGGACTGCCTCAGCCTGGTCTGCACCGAGCAGGTCTGCATGGCGGCCACCTGCTCCGACAGCACCAAGAACGGCGCCGAGTCCGACATCGACTGCGGTGCCACCTGCGGCGCCAGCAAGCTCTGCCCCAAGGGCTGGAAGTGCGGCACCGGCAACGACTGCCAGACCGCCGCCTGCAAGGACGGCATCTGCGTCTCCGCGGCCGCGCTCTGCAGCAACGGCCAGCTCGACGACGCCACCGAGACCGACGTCGACTGCGGCGACCAGTGCGGACCCTGCGGCACGGACAAGACCTGCGCAGTCGCCAGCGACTGCCTCTCCGGTGTCTGCACGAGCTTCAAGTGCAAGGCCGCGCTCTGCACCGACCAGGTCCTCAACGGCACCGAGACCGACAAGGACTGCGGCGGCGGTGCCTGCCCCAAGTGCCCCGACACCAAGGTCTGCAAGACCGGCCTCGACTGCCAGAGCGGCGTCTGCGACGGCATGATCTGCAAGGCCGCCACCTGCCAGGACCGGGTGCAGAACGGCGAGGAGACCTACGTCGACTGCGGCGGTACCAAGTGCCCCAAGTGCGTCACCGGCAACACCTGCTCCCTCGACAGCGACTGCGTCTCCGCCGTCTGCGAGGGCGGCGTCTGCCTCGCCGCCACCTGCGCCGACGAGACCAAGAACGGCGACGAGACCGACATCGACTGCGGCGGCTCCTGCGTCGCCGACTGCGCGGCCGGACAGAAGTGCAAGGTCGCGGCCGACTGCGCCAGCAAGAACTGCCTCAACCTCGTCTGCCAGGCAGCCACCTGCACCGACAGCATCCTCAACGGCAGCGAGGGCGACATCGACTGCGGCGGCACCTGCCCCGACAAGTGCACCGACGGCAAGACCTGCGTCAAGAACGCCGACTGCGTCAGCAACGTCTGCACCGGCGGCAAGTGCGCCTCCGGTGGCTGCTCCGACAACACCAAGAACGGCCAGGAGACCGACGTCGACTGCGGCGGCCCCGTCTGTGCCGACTGCGCGGACGGCCTGAAGTGCGCGGTCGGCTCCGACTGCGTCTCCGGCGTCTGCGACGGCAACAAGAAGTGCGCCGCGCCGACCTGCAGCGACGGCATCAAGAACGGCAGCGAGACCGACCGCGACTGCGGCGGCAACTGCAACGCCTGCGCCGACCTCCTCGGCTGCGTCGCCAACACCGACTGCCAGAGCCTCGTCTGCAAGGACAAGAAGTGCGCGGTGCCGACCTGCGTCGACAACGTCGAGAACGGCAACGAGACCGACAAGGACTGCGGCGGATCCTGCCGCGCCTGCGCCGACCTCCTCGGCTGCAAGGTCCCCGGCGACTGCCAAAGCGGCGTCTGCACCAACAGCGTCTGCCAGAAGCCCGTCTGCACCGACACCGTCAAGAACGGCGTCGAGACCGACGTCGACTGCGGCGGCGCCACCTGCGGCAAGTGCGCGCTGGACAAGCGCTGCGCGGTCCACACCGACTGCCTGAGCACCTACTGCGCGGCCGGCTTCTGCAAGAACCCCGGCTGCGGCGACGGCGTGCTCAACGGCCTGGAGACCGACGTCGACTGCGGCGGCGGCACCTGCGCCAAGTGCGCCCTGAACAAGGTCTGCAAGATCGACACCGACTGCGCCACCGGCAAGTGCACCTCCGGCAAGTGCACCCAGAGCTGCACCGACGGCGTCAAGAACGGCTCCGAGACCGACGTCGACTGCGGCGGCTCCTGCGGCAAGTGCGCCGAGACCAAGCTCTGCCTGGTCGCGGCCGACTGCCTCACGGGCGTCTGCTCCAACGTCAACGGCGTGCTCAAGTGCACCCAGAGCTGCACCGACGCGGTGAAGAACGGCACCGAGACCGACATCGACTGTGGCGGCACCTGCGCGGCCGACTGCCTTGTCGGCCAGGGCTGCAAGCTCGGCACCGACTGCGTCGACCAGGTCTGCACCTCCGGCAAGTGCACCAAGACCTGCGCGGACAACGTCAAGAACGGCACCGAGTCCGACGTCGACTGCGGCGGCAGCGACGACCCGCTCTGCGCCCGGTGCGCCGTGGGCAAGGTCTGCACCATCGACTCCGACTGCGCGTTCCGCTGCTACGGCGGCAAGTGCATCGACAAGTACACGCTGGTCAAGGACCGCGCTGGCGTGCGCATGTGGAACGACACCGACGCGCCCTACGCGTCCTCCTGCGAGACCTACATCCGGCCCATCGACACCAACTACGTCTACAGCGGCCAGACCGGGGACGGCGCTTACTGGGTCAAGCCCATCCCCAACCTCCCCGCGGTCCAGGTCTGGTGCGACATGACCGTCGACAGCGGCGGCTGGACCATGGTCCTGCTCAACAGCACCTACAACGGCCCGCCGCAGCCCGACTGGAACAACGCGATCAACGGCAACACCCTCAACGGCAACATGGCCAACGGGCTCAACGGCTTCGACCAGCTCCTCGGCCTGAACTTCTGGCTGGCCCTCGGCAACACCCTGCGCCTCGATCAGGGCGGCGGGCCGGCCGAGGTCAACATCGTCCACCGGGCGTACTACAAGTTCAGCTTCGACGTGAACAACTGGTACAAGCTGCAGATGAGCGACGGCCGAGTCGTCAAGGGCGGCACCGTGCCCGACATGTACGGCTACCACAACAACATGAAGTTCAGCACCAAGGACAAGGACAACGATACCTGTGGCGGTAGCTGCTCCACCTCCTACGGCAACGGTGCCTGGTGGTACGGCTGCTGCTGGGCCGGTAACTTCTGGGGCAAGAATGGCTCCGGGCACACTCAGTACACGTCCAACCCCTACTGGCGCAGCTCGGGTGGTGAGTACTACTCCTGGGGCGCCATCTACGTGAAGAACAACGGCTCCGCGGGCGACGGATCGACCAAGGAGAAGGCCGCGGCCTCCTGCAAGAAGATCCGCGACGACAAGCTCTCCCGTGGCAACGGTGTCTACTGGATCGATCCCACGGGTGGCGACGTGTCGGACGCCTTCCAGGTCTACTGCGACATGACCTCCGATGGTGGTGGCTGGACCATGGTCCTGAAGATCAACGGGGCCGACGGCACCTTCACTCAGGGGTCGTCCTACTGGACCAACGACACCCTGCTGAACGTCAACAACATCGCGGAGGACGCGGTCAACTCCAAATTCAAGAGCTATACCAACCTCGCCTTCGGTGAGGTGCTCCTGAAGATGAAGACCGGCGATGCCTGGCGGACCATGGTGATCCCCAAGGTGGGCAACAGCATGAAGGCCGTCATGGCCGCGGGCTACCACAACACGGGCAAGGGTCGCGCCGCGTGGCTGAACATGGTCCCCGGCTCCGCAGCCCAGAACAACTGCGGGGTGGAGGGCTTCAACAACTACAACGGCGGGGCCCGGGGCAACGTCGTCCGGCTCGGCGTCTCCTACAACCAGGAGAACGATTGCCGGACCTGCGACACCTGCATCGGCATCGGGTGCACGAGCAAGGCCGCCGGCAACTGGGTCGGCTGCTGCAACGGCACCAACGGCAACCGGAACATCTCCTCCATCGCCTACCTCTACGTGCGGTAGCCGAACGACCGCGGGGAGGCACGGGGCTCACCCTCGTGCCTCCCCACCCCTCCCCTCGCCATCCCCAGCCCAGCCCAGCCCAGATCAGGCGCAGACCAGACCGCGCCCCCCCGCGAGCCACGGCCCGGCCACCGTGCCATCCTGTTTTTCGTTGTAAATCAGCCGGATCGCGGAGCGACCCCGAACCAGCCGGAGGCACCGGCCGGGATCACCGGCCCCACCTCAGCGTGGATTCACGTGCTGCGGCCAGGGAGCGGTGCTGGGAGGTAGCGTTCAGGCCAGGCGCGCGGCCACCGCGCGGTGCTCCGGGCAGCCGAGGAGTGCGAGATCGTCGGACGCGACTCGCGGCGGGTAGAGCCGACGGAGTCGTGCGAG